>NZ_JAPRFV010000001.1:0-433633 GCF_035725965.1 Enterococcus sp. E5-162
TTTAACTGTTAGCTCCTGCCGAAGATCGTCACATCCGAGGAGGCTCATTGTCAAGGACAATCGGAATAGCATACGGAAAGAAGTTCTGCACCTTATAAAATTTGTCAAAAAAACTGTTGCCATTCCAAAGTAAAGATAAAATAAATATCTTGTATTTGAAAAAGGATACGGGACTCTTTACAAAAAAATATGAAGAGATATACAAAATATATAAAAACAAGTTAGAATAATATTTTATGAATCACGAAATTTATTATTAGACAAAAGCAAAAACACTTATCCTATGGTGTCTAAATTTTAGATGGTACTTAATAACTCGCAATAAAAATACTGGAAAATTCGCTTGAATATCTTTTTTATATTGTTCGAAAGTTCAATCTTCCTTTCATAAAAAATCATTTTTTTATGGTCAAACAAATTAATACTCTTGTTATTAATTTACAATAAAAAGTGATATATAACTTTGTGAAGGGAGACAATAAATTGGTTCTAAAATTTTTACAGAAGTTAAATAGAAAATCGGGGCAGTCAGAAAATGAAACAGAGGTTCAAGAAATTATTTCTGAAGTAAAAATGGGCTTGGAAAAAGCGTCACTGGCGCTAAACAGTGATGAAAAAATTGTCGTAGATTTCGTAAGCGATATGGACAGGGATTTTGGAAGTAGTATTCGAGATCGAGTGAGACAAGGGGATCATTTTGAGAGATTTTTAGCCGCGGTGTTTCGGTTGGCTGGGTATGAAGTTGAAATAACCAAGAAAAGATATATGAAGGATAAGCGTGTCTATACTGGCGATGGTGGCGTGGATTTGATTTTAACTAAGGAAAATGAGCGTATAGCGGTTCAAGCAAAATCAAAGCGTTTAAATAGCACAAGTAATGAACGATTGATCACTGATAATGATGTAAAAAATTTTGCAGGAATATCTGATAAAAACTGGACTAAAAAGATGTTTATCACTTCGTCTTTTTTTAATACTCATGCATATAAACAAATAGCAGAAAATGAAAAAGCACATAAAATCGAGTGGTATGGCAGGTATGAACTTTTAAAACTGTTAAATCAGTTGATTCCAGAGACAATGCTGAAATGTCAATTATTGAACTCTTTACCTAAAGATATAAAACCATGTCCTAAATGTAATGAAGGAATTATGATTCCGCGCAAGAACGGGGAAACTGGACAGTATTTTAATGCTTGTTCACGCTATTTTGGTCACACAGAAAGTAT
Organism: Enterococcus sp. E5-162; assembly: GCF_035725965.1. Lineage (NCBI taxonomy): Bacteria > Bacillati > Bacillota > Bacilli > Lactobacillales > Enterococcaceae > Enterococcus > Enterococcus sp. E5-162. Next base: position 1,230 of record NZ_JAPRFV010000001.1, read on the forward strand.
CAAGAAGTATTAAAATGAAACCACTTTAACTTAAAGTACCAAGTTCTACTCTAAATATCGAAGTATTTCTAGTTCATTCCTGTAGTAATATTTTTTAAATAACCTATACGCTTCATCAGATGTATATCCTCCAGTAAATTCCAAGTACTGGAGGATTCTTTTTCGTAGTGCTGCTTTACTCATGAAAAAGTAATTTGCTACTTCGTCAAAATTTCTGAACTTTTTTAATGCGTAAGGAAGAGCTTGATCATTCGACATGAGAATGCTGGCACCAACATCTGCTCTATATACTCGTGGGAGATCCTTAGTTTTATATTCACCTTCTATAATAGAATCAAAAAATGCATGAGACTCACTAAGATAGGGAACGTCCCTATAGAAGTGAATAACCTCATGCATTTTTGTAAAGTTTTTACGTTCGAGCATTAAATTTTTGTTAGTAGTAATAATAATTTCATCCTGGATTTTATTAATTGAGCCTAACATTAACTTACTTAAGTTATTTTTGAATTCATAATCTATGAAATCAACATTTTCGACTTCTTGAACATAACGCTCAATGTCATAACATTTTACGTGTTCGATCTTTTTCGAAAAGTAGTTGCTAACTTCATAAGAGAGTTCGTTTGCAAGTTCGGATGCTTCGAAATAAAGTTCTTCATAAGTGAAAGTCAATGTAATAATCTCCAAAATGTTTTTTGCATTTATTTATTAGTCTATCTTTTATGATAAGTAGTATAAATTTAACTTAGAAACGAATGTTGAAATTTACTTCTGATAGGTGAGATAAAGCTTATAAGATCAACATTTTAAAGCTTTTTCAATCAAAGTATTTTAAGAATTAAAAAGATTATTTAATTAAAATTAAATTTACTTCTTCTCTTTTTTGGCTTTGGCTCTTTGAATCAAAAAATCCATATACTCATTTATTTCTTCCTCTATCTCTTCAATAGATTCACTGTCCATGTCAGCAGTATTCAATCTAAAGTGAGAGAGAATGCTATCGCCAGTATGATTATCAATTGGCTGAATAGTACGATCCTCTGTTCTGCCTAACAAATAATCTGTAGATACTTCGAAGTAATCAGCAACTTTCTGTAATCGTTCGCTAGAAGGGGATTGTTTTACCCATCTGGATATACTTCCTTGACTAAAATCTAATTTTCTTTCTAATTCAGCTATAGTTATATTTTTTTCTCTGGCAAGCTCTTTAACTTTGTCTAATAACATGATACCAACCTTTCGGCTATCAAATAAAAAAATAATTGATTAAAACGCAAAAAAAGTTTGACTTATGAATTATAATCAATTGTAGTGTATTTGTAAGCAAGTTATTTACGGCATACAAAAAGACTAAGCAACACGTAAAAGGTCTGGCAAGACTGATGTAGTTAGTTTTTGTGTGTTGTGTATGTGTGTTTACATTATGAATTATAATCAATTTTGTGTCAATATCTTTGATTATAGTGATTGAGAATAATTCATTAAATACTTTGTAATTTAATAAACAAAAAAGCGTTCACGAGAAGAAAATAAATTTCTGTTCCGCAAACACTTAAGATAAAACCTAGACAATTTTATTTTAAGCGATTTGACGGAATAATACAAGAAGGATATTTTCCTTTACGGTTATAAGTCTTGTTGAGGTGGTGTGTGCCAGCCGCTGAATGGCGCACAAGGTGGCAATGGAATCTTTAAGTAGAGCCATGCTAACGATCAATTGAAGTAGAAGGTTTCTAACTTTTATCAAGGACTAGGTTTTCCGTTTTGACTACATGTTGTGGTAGGGCATTGAAAACATTGGAGTGATTTCCGCTTGGTGATTGAAGGGTGTCTATTTTTGAACGATCAGATCACTTCCTATAACAATGTCGCGAGGACAGGTTGGAAGTGGTTGCTGAAGTATATCAAATGAGAAGGTATACGGAAGCTTAGCAAAAGGAGGAGTGTTGTACACCGTATGTGGTAGATCTATCTAACGTGCCGTGATACGAGTTGATCGTTAGCCGTTGAAGATGATTCTATGAAACGAATGGATGAGTGGCTATTTCATAGCATAAGCGAACTTTTAGCCAATCATTAGCAGAAGCTGCACATTCTACTACCATGAAAAAAAGAATCGTATAATTATTGTAATTTGCGTACGGATAAAAAAGAATGTAACCAACATTTTAAACTATGAGCACAGCTAGAAAATTCTGGTTGTGCTTTTTTTATTTAAACAGGAGGACAAAAAATGTCGAAATTATTTACGTCCATTCAAGAAATGGAAGATTTTTGGATTCAGCTAGAACAAGAATTCTTTAACCGAGTGGATCAAGCCATTTATAAAGCTGGTATCAATAAAGAAAAACAATCAGATGAAATTCACCTGGTAAAACTTCAAGTAGGGCAATTAATGGAAAAAAGATTGAGCAGACTCAATGATAAATTCTCGGAAAAAGAAATGGATCATCAAGCAGTTCGAAGAGAGTTTGATCGAGCGGAGATGTCATTTAGAAGGCCAGTCAATGAATTTATCACGAAATGGATGAACAATGGGGATTTGTGGCGTTGACAGAGAATCTAAGAAATGAGGGATAAATCGATATGGCAGTTCTACTATCAGATTTTGAATGTGGCAGAATATTTTTTTCTTCAGATACGAAAAGAACATTGAAGAAGGTAATAAGAAAGATGAGAAATGAACAGATTGAGATTGAAGGATGGACGTTGGACGAACGACCTCTTGACACTATTTTTTGTTTTTATCATCTAGAAAGTAAACAAGCTTTTGATATTTTAGTAACTGATCAAAGTAAAATAACTCCGTATTTTTCAGGAGAAGAAGACGAAAACGGGATTAATTCGTTTCCCGCAAAGACGATTAAAGAAGCGATTGAAAAATATATTATTGAATAAATCCCTACTTAAATAATAAAGAGGAGTTGATAATTTTTGAGTGACTATTATATTATGATTGCTGCATTAATTGTTTCTTTTTGTGGAGTAATTTATGGAATCAAAGAAAATGAGCGAGATGTTTATTTTTTTTGCTTTGTATTATTTTCGCTTGAATTGACGATGATGTACCTACTTCTTAAATAAAGAATAAAATATAAGGAATAATTGTATAACCAAATATGCTATAACAAAAATATATTCCGCATATGCAACTAAGAAATTCTGAATTTTAAATCGATATAATTTGTGATGGACTCTAAAGTTTGGAGTTCGAGGTTTAAGCCCTACAGTTTTTCTTGTTCGGTTTAACTCAATATAATAATTTTTAGAAAAGTCCTGATATATTTTATTGATTTCTTTTGAAGTTAAAGGTTTTCTGTTTTGCTGTGTTAGCTTTTCTAAAGGTATCAGCAAGGAATCAGAAATATAGAACAATAAATTTTCATTATTTAATGTATTGTACAACTCAGATAAGTTTCGAATAATTTCTTTTCTATTATCTGATGTGACATTTACAAATAGATTACACTCAATATTTTTGTAAAAGGGAATAAAAATTTTTTCTATTAGGTTAGAAGAGAAGCTTTGAACAATTGAGAGTGAGTGCATCTTCTTAGAATTGTAGATTCCCCAAAATACATTGAATGTTCCAAAAATGAAACTTAAGACATTAATATCCATAATATGGCACCTCTATGCTAGTTTGAATTTTAATTAATTATAACAAAAAGAAAAGGAAAGAAGGTAAGACATTTGGCAAACCGTATTCAAGAAATCGCATTAACTGAGAAACAATTAGGGAAGAAAATCAAGGCAGTGTTTTCTGCAGAGCGTGATATGTACGTGGATGGTAATCAAGTTCGTGGGCGTATTTTCATTGCTTCAAGTGCAGAACAGCGTGATTTTGAAATCTTTGTTCCAAATTTGAGAAATTCACAGTCGTTTATAGGAAGACAAGAAGTAAGTATAACTGAACCAGTTGCCCGTGTAATTGCTAAACGGAATAACATTGGAAATAGTCGCTCACTGGATCTTGTAGTTTATGCAAAGCGGTTAGAAGTAGTGAAGGAAGGTAAATAATATGGGACTAACATTTGAAAATAACACGATTCAAAATTTTGATATCAAAGGAACTTTTGGCACGATGAATTTTCTTGAAGTGAATCAAATCTTTGAAAGAGATACGGAGAATCGAGTAACTGATATTGTGCGTGAACAACGTGTAACTGTTTATTCCGAAAAGTTGAATGACCAAATAGAAATCGCTATTGCTCCAGACTACGAAATCAAGGGGATAGAATATGATGATGAGATTGAACTGACGGGAGAAGTTACTGCATTAGCTTGGCTCAGTACGTATGAAGGCTACAACAATTCTGTCCAGTCTGAGCAAGCTTTCAAGATTAGAGCTGCAGGTATCAGGAAAGCAGGTGCTGCTAAAACTGTTTCTCCAGCGCAACCTGTAAAGGATAAATAAAGAAAGGATAATTGATGGATGAAACAAGGTAAACGACCAACGAAGAAGGAAAAGGAATTATTGAAAAGTCGTCGATTAAATCCTAGGAATTGGTTAGTCGAAAGACGCTCTCATATAGGTGTCATTTTTCTTCATCGAGAAAATGGGAAATTGAGAGAGATTTCCTATTGAAGGAGCTTCACTTAGTTGAATGTGTTTGATTGAAAAAATAAGATCTATAGAACATAAGTATAGGAGGTTTTACAAAAAGAAGCTTCATGTATACAAAATGTGGCAAAGTTTTGATTACTTCAATCGTCTTTACCTTACTTTGTATTTTGTAAAAAGTGTATATTTCGAGGAATATTCCATAAAAGTAATGGAGTAAAATTGCTTGTCCTTTTTGATTAGCATATAATGTCTTTAGAATATACTAGGAAGGGGTGGCAAAATGGTTTTAACGGTAGATGAAATCAAAGAACGAGTAAAACCAGTCGCTGAAAAATATGAAATTCCTGTAGTATATATTTTTGGTTCGTATGCGAGAGATGAAGCTACTAACGAAAGTGATATTGATTTTCTGGTTGGTACAACAGGATTGCCAGAAAAATATCGTTGGTCAGTATATAGCGATTTTTTTGATGAATTAAAAGAAGCTGTAGATCATGAGATTGATTTAGTAGAAATGGAAGCTTTTGATGAACCGCTCCAATTTGATCACAATAAGGAATTTTTTGAAAAAATGATGAAGGAGAGAGTAAAAGTATTTGAGAGACAGAAAAAATAAAGATTTGCGTACCTTGAAAAGTACGCTTGTCTATTGTGAAGATGTACAATCAGCACTCAATCGTTTTGGTAAAGACTATGAAGTTTTTGCTCACGATCGGGTGTTTTTTCATGCTATCAGCATGTCGGTAATGCAGGTAGGAGAACTAGCTAATAATCTGTCTGAAGAATTCAAGGAAAAGAATAGTACTCAGGTGGATTGGCGTAGGCTCAGATATATTCGTAATCTGTTTGCTCATGCCTATAGTAATATCAATATCAGGACCGTTTGGGATTTTGCTACGATGCTTATTCCTATTTATACTGAATTTTGCCGACAAGAGATCCAAATGTTGCAAAAAGAAAATTTTTAAAATTTAGTAATCGTAGGTAGGTGGAAATGTTCAAGAAAATCATTCGATACCGTGGACGGCGGATTCGTTATTACACAAGAAATTTATTGGCGCTGTATAGAGCGTTATTTTTTTTACCTTTTTTTGCTGGATTAAGCTACTTTATTGGCTATAAGTGGGTGTATCCGTTTGTTGAAGATAAGAATACTGATTGGCAGAAATATATTGTTCCTAGTGTGATTTTCTTAGTGTTGTCTATTTTGGCAATTATGTTCATTATCTTTTGTATCCATTTGTCCATTATGAATGGTGGCTACTTTTCAAGAGTAGAGCAGCGACAAGTTCTGACAAGAATGGTGATTGATAATGGCTATTACACGAAAAAACAGGTCAAGACTTCTAATGGTAGGACAAAGGAAAAAATCAAGCTACCAAAAATTTATTATAAAGCTAAGAAACACAGTTTCTTTATCACTTTTGAGACAGGTGGAAATAAATTCCAGGAGAAGTTTGAAACAATCGGCGGCTTTTTAGAGACAACCTTTCATGCTGATAATATTGGCAAGGTAGATGAAAAAGGCTTTGTGACTTATGAACTAGCATCCGATGTCTATGCCAAACGGATTTCTATTACGGAAATGCAAGCAGATGAAGGAAAAGTCCAATTGATGAAAGGTCTATATTGGCACTTTGATAAAGATCCACATATGTTACTCGGCGGAGGTACTGGAGGAGGAAAAACATTTACCATCCTTTCCTTGATTTATGCCCTTTGCCGAGTGGGAGAGATTGAAATCTGCGATCCTAAAAATAGTGACCTGATGGCATTAGGGAAAATACCGTTATTCGCTGGTAAGGTTCATACAGGAAAAGTCGATATTACTAATTGCTTGAAAAACACGGTAGATTTAATGGAGTCTCGTTTCTCCATGATGAATGCTCATGAAAAGTACAAAATGGGTAAAAATTATGCCTATTATGGTTTGCGTCCAAAATTTGTCATTATTGATGAATTTGCTGCATTCAAAGCAGAAATCGGTTCTGATTATAAAACGGAAGGTGAAGTCGATGATTACTTGACTCAGTTAATCCTTAAAGCACGCCAATGTGGAATTTACTTTATTGTAGCTATGCAGCGACCAGATGGTGAATTTATAAAAACGGCTTTACGTGATCAGTTCATGTTCCGTCTGTCAGTAGGAAGAATCTCAGAAGTTGGTACGTTGATGATTTTTGGTGAAGAGAACAAAAACAAAAAATTCAAGTATGTTGAAAAGATTCTCGGACAAAAAGTTTATGGACGTGGGTACCTGGCAAGAGGCGGTGAAATCGCTCGGGAATTCTATAGTCCACAAGTACCTATGTCTTTTGATTTTATCAACGAATTTATCAAAATAAATAATGAATTAGGTTTTGAGAATGTCTCTTCAGCAATCAAACAAGAAGTTTCAACTAAATTAGAAAAACACGTAGACAAAGAAGCACTAGCTGAAATTGATGAAGAATTAGATTCTAAGAAAAATCTACTAAATAAGCTGAGTGATAAATATGCTGCTTAACTTGGTTGGGAGGTGAGGAATGTATTATTCATTTGAGGATATTCATTCGAAATTGAATGCTGCCATTTCAATAAAAACATTGAAAAATTGGGCAAACAAAATTGAAAAGGTAACTGATCGAAAGTTTAAACGAGATTCTGCCAAAAATACTGCTGGAAATGTGTATAGCTACAAAGTATTTACAGAAACTGATCTAGAAGATTTTCAGCAGCTCATTTTATTGAGAGAAAAAAACATCCCTTTAGAAGAAGCTATGAAAAAAGTATTTATGTCTGAAAGTGAGAAGAAGAAACGGGAAGAGATTTTACTTTCAAAATTGGAATACGAAGAGAATAAAAGAGATATGAAAGAACTAATCATGTTGACCAAAAATCTTTTACAAGAAAATACAGAGTTTCAAGAAAGGTTGCTGAAATTGGAGGATAAAATCTTAAATGATTGAAGAAATAATAAGATTAGTGCCGATCATTGCGTTCTTTATATGGGTTGTTTTGCATGTCTTTTTTATAAAAAAATTATTTCAAATACAAAAAACGATTTTGGATAGAATTACACCAAAATCGTTTGAAGATGAAAATAAAATCTTCTATGTGGGAAGTATCAGCTGGATCGTTTTTACAATTGTTTGGTTGCTTGGGGCTATTTTATTTGGTTATTAATTGAACGATAAATAGGTGGATGGATATGAATAGGACATTAACAAATGTCAAAAAGTTTAGTTAAACGAGCAGTCGCCAGGGATTGTTGCGTCCTTCGGTCAAAGAATAGAGGGCAGCGCCTGAGCGCTCGCCCTCTATTCTTTGTAGCCGTAAGTAGTAACAAATATCCCAAGTACTGCAAGGTTTGTGTGTGGCGGGCTTGTCCCGCCACACACATTCACCCCCCTTTTATAACATGGGGGTAGAATTTCAATTACCACTATAAAGAGTCACGTTCAAGCCTTGTCCCACAAGGGATTGCGCGTTTTGATTTTTGTCACATTTTTTAAGGAATCTTGTCACATTTTTGGAAGTAGGGTTTAAAACAGTGAGAGGTGTTGATTTAAAGAGATTTAGAAAAGAATTAGGTTTAAAACAAAAAGAATTAGCAGTTAAACTAGAAATCGAACGTAGTTTGATCTCTAAAATCGAATCTGGCAAACGTCTCATTTCCAAAGAGTTAGAGGCAAAAATCATTGATGTTCTCCATTTAGATGGTGGAAAAGCTACAGTAGAAGCCAAGATCGATTTTTTAAGAATTCGATTCAAAACATTAGATGTTCAAACGATTATCGAAAAGCTGCTGCATATGGATCAAGCTTGGTTCACACATGAGTCTCGTGGATTTTATCATTATACAGAAACCTTTTCTTATGGAGCTATTCGATTATTTCGAAATCCAGAAGATATAAATATGGGAATCATGTTGGATCTGTCTGGTGAAGGTTGTCGTCAGTTGGAAGAAATTTTTGAAGAGGATAATGACCGAAGCTGGACGGAGTTTTTCCGTTCGCTCTATGAGGATGATATCTTTGGTAAAAATCTTATCGTGGATACAAAAATCACTCGGATCGATATTGCTTTGGATGAATTGATTGTTGAAGGAAAAGAAAATTTTGATCTTTACAGTCTGAAAGAAAAAATGGAGCAAGGATTGGTCCATACCAGATTCAAAAATTTTGATTTTAGTGGTGGCTTTTCGTATGAAAAAGGACAAATGGTCAATAAAGGCTTGTCTCTATATTTTGGCAGTCGACAATCTCCGCTATACTTCAACTTCTATCAAAAAGATTTTGAACTAGCACGAAAAGAAAGTCTTTCCGTAGAAGAAGCACGGAGAAAATATGAAATCAAAAATCGATATGAAATTCGGCTTTCTGATGAGAAAGCTTTTTTATTTGTCGAATATTTTTTATCCAGTGGTGAAACATTGGATTGGTTGGTCAAGGAAATAGTCAATCAATCATTAACAGTCTTTGAAATAGAAGATGGGATGCAAGTTTACTGTAAATCCTGGTATGACGTAATAGACAAAATGGAAGGTCTGAAATTGTCCGTCCAGGGAGAAAAACCATCCGTCGATAAAACGTTGCGCTGGGTCTCCAATTATCTTGCGCCTTCGCTAAAAATGCTCAAACTGATTGATCTTCGTTTAGGAACCAATGAATTGATGGAACGGATCGATTTTGCTGAATTGAAAGAAAAACACGAAGAAATGATTGAACAGGTATGTGTGAGTGCAAAAGACTTATTATTTACCAATGAAACACAAAGCAAAGTTCGTAACTACATGAAACAAGAATTTGACTTGGAAGAAGAATATCAGCTCTAAAAAAGGAGGTAAGATAGGTGGTAGAACACAAATTTATTGAAAGAATCACATGGGAAAGTTTTAGGACGAAAGAAACATTGGAAAAGGTCATTACTCGTTTATTAAACACAATGAACAAAGTGAAGGCGTTAGATGAATCGCAAGAATTGACCCTGCCATACTTGAAAAAAATAATTGAGAAAAGAGCTTCTGAAATAGATGCATGCAACAATGAAATAAAACGAATCAACTCTTTAACTTTTCTAGGGAAACAAGAAGATAATTGGCGGGATACAATTGTCTGGTCTGACTATATGAAACTAAGAAAGAAATTTCATCTGGTCGTTGAAGATTTTAAAAATTTTGTAGAGCAGTATAAATATTATACACCGCCAAACAGTGAAGGGTTGAAACAGAAAGTAATCACTATTTTGAATAAAATGGGCTATATCGTGGATGGTTACTTTGAAGGAGATTATGTCACTTGGATTGGGGTATACGCTCGTCCAGAAGATAAACCGACATATCTAGATCCGACAAATGAGAAAGAAGCATATTTACAGAATAAGCATAGAGTAGATGGATTCAAACAAGATTTTGCAGAATGGTTTGAATGGGAAATAAAAGACAATGAAATAGTCTGAAAAATAACGAATCATATATTTATAATTAAATAAAAACATAGTGAAAAATGATTAATATTCTCTGATAAAATGACAGTAATAATAAATTTTATTGGAGATGATGGGATGAGTAGTGAGGTTTGGTCTTGGTTGATTTTTTGCTTTTGTATCAGTTTAATTAATTTAGTAGCAGTAATCATGAAAGTTAAGATAAAGTTAAAGCCGGATGATGTTTGGATCTGGAGATTTTTATCCCCAGTGACTTCAATTGCTTTTTTAGTATTACTGGGAAATACAGTTTTGATTATTTTAAATTTCCATTTTCCTCAGCAAAGTGATTTAAATTTTGAACATGCAAAAATATATCAAATAATTGGTAGTATGACTATGTTATTAGGTGCCATGTTGATCATGTTAAATTTATTCTCTTTAACTTTTTTTCATGGTTGTTATTATATTTGGCAGATATGGAAAAATAAGGTTACTGATCAGGAAATTGAGTTTAGATTTTCAAATTTTAAAGTTACTGTCTATAGTCTAGGATTTTCTTGTTTAATCATATTTTTAGCCTTACCCTATTATTTATTAGATATTTTTCAAACAGTTTTGGGTATCTCTTTTTTAGTAGTTTTTATTGAAAGAACTAATTCTCTTTTTAATTCAAAAAACAAAAGAGAGAACGAACAATGAGAATAATCTTTATCAGAGTGAGAATGTTAGTTCTTGCTTTTTTCGGTGTTTATTTGAATAGCTATTAATAAGTTAAAAAAGTTTTTTCAGGATAAATGAAAATATAAAATAGAACAGGAGTGAGAAAATGCGAGACGTACGAGAAAGAATTAGTTTGATGGCTGATGAGATTTTTGAGTTGGAAATGTCTGAACACGAAGACAAGTTTTGGAATGACTTAAGTAAAAAAGGACTTACTAGTAAGCATATCGATCTTCCAACGGTTTACGAAAAGCATTATTGCTTATTTTATTCACAATTAAAAGACTTTTGGGAAGCGAAGAAAATTAGTTTCCATGAAGATGATGCAGCAATAATACATGGTTTAATGACTTTACGAGATAGCCGTCAGATTATGGTGAAAAGATTTCATCAAATTAGAGAACTTCGATATGAAGAGCTTTTGCGAGAAGTGTGGGAAGAGTATGGATGGTGTTTAACTATTGATGAGTAACGATAATGATGAACTTTGAACAACTTGGAGAACCAATCAAATTTGGCGAATATATGGATCGTTACGAAGAAATGATTCGTCATGTGTTAAGTGAATTATCTTTTGTAGATTTTGATGCAGAAAAAATAAAAGCATTATTAAGAGCAGAAATGCGTAAAGCAGAAACTTCTTTTTATATCTTTTATGATCAAAATCGTAGAGAGCCTGATTATGCTTTTCTGCAGAGGAAAATTACCGAATTTGGAGTACATCGGTTAGAATTATTTCAGCCAGAAGAAATTCTTTCCGTTGATAATTTCATTCATAAATATATTGAATTACTGAAAATTGAAAAGCTGCTGACAGGTCTTGTTTTTGAAGAACAGGATCTTTTTTTTGTCGAAAAATATGAACGTAATCGGGCAGAGAAATACTTTGAGATGCAAGATGAATATCTTCCTGGTTACGAACAGGATCGTATTTCAGTCAACAAACACATTCAGCAGCTAGCGTACAAAAAGTTGAAAAAAGAATTTTTAGAAGACTCATTGATCCAATCATTAAGAAAAACAGAAAAGAGGTGAGAGAAGCAATGCCGTTTTCGGAACCATTATCGGTAATTTTAAAACGCGATTATGGCTTTGTGATGTTGACGGCCAGTCCGATTCAAAAAGATTATGAAGTGTATGAGAAAGTTCGGGAACGTCTGAAGCGACCTGATCTGCCTTTTCGCCCCGTATTAGACGTTTGCTATGAAAGAAGAATATCGAAATATACGTATTTAATTATTGAAGGACTTTGTGTAAGAAATAATCATGGCGTTGTCCTTCGACAGGAGTATTGCTTTTATAAAGCAACTTATTTTTATGGAGATCGGGCACAAAAAATAAACATGTATTGCGAGCAATCCAATAGAAAACATGTCCTACGAGCGCTCCAACGTTTTAACTTTTTAAAAAATGAATGTATTTTAAAATAACTGTAAAGAAATAATAAGCTTGAACATGCTACTATATAGAAAACGATTTCTAAAAGAAAGTTGTCTGATGCTGTTTTTAAGAACGAGAGGAGTTCCATGTGAGTAAAAAGAATTTGAAGTTTTAGAGCTATGTTAATTTGAATGATACCAAATCTCACTGAAAATGAGGTAAATATATACTGAAAAAGGAGAAGAGATGAAGAAAAAAGTACATTGGGGTGTTGTTGGTGCCACACTTATTGTGGCTGGAGGAATGGCTGTTTTTACGATCAATGAGCAAAATTATAGTAGACAAGTAGAAGCTGTGACTAGTGAATTGAGTACACACAAAAAACAATTGCTAAGAATCGAGACGGAAATGGCTGGTCTATATGCCGATGAGCATAAACAGTTTCTATCCAGTGATGTAACTCAAGCGAAGATTGATTCATTGAAGAAGACGATTGAAAAATACAAATCAGAAGCTGAATCCCATGCTAAGAAAGTAGAGACGTTAAGAAAACAAGACCAAGAAACTTGTCAAAAAGAACTAGCAGATATTACGAAGCTAGACGAGAAAATCAACGAAGTTCAAATGATTTTTGATCAAACGCAAGTAGTAAACAGTTTATTTTCAACACCTTATATCGAAAATGCTGAGATCAATGAAGAAGCAATCATTATCGATGATTTAAATAGTGAAATGATTGAAGAACAGAAAGAAAAAATTGAACTTGAAAATCTAGAAGAAAATGAGTTTACTTCAATTGTTACCCAAGCGATGGAAGCTGCTGGAAATCAACTATCCCAAATTGAAAGAGCTCGAAAAGTAGTCGAAGAACTTTATAAGGATGACAAGCCAACAGATAAAGTAACCAGGGAAACATTGGAATCTGCGAAAAAAGAAGTGGAATTAATTAAAAACGAAAAAGCAAAAAAATCGTTTAATGAACCATTAAAAGCTATTGAAGAAAAAATAACAACAGACGAAAAAGCCGAGGCTGAGCGAGTGGCTGCAGAAGAAGCCAAACGTCAAGAAGAACAAGCAGTTGCGAATCAAGCAATGCAACAAACAGAAGTACCTGAAACCCAATCTGAAGCAACTGATTCTGTAGCTTCTCCTACAACACCGAATACACCAGTTCAAAATGTAACTGAAAATATTACAGTACAACCCACAACGCCCGTGGCACCGCCAGCGAATCCAGGAAGTGGTTCAAATACAGGAGGAGCCACAAGCACTCCTGGAGGTAACACGAGTGGTGGATCTACAGGTGGAAACTCCAGTGGATCGACGCCAGCACCCACACCAGAACCGCCGTATGCTTTGAATCCTTATAGAGGAAGTGGCACTTTTTATGCTAGTCATGGGGCAGCCACAGCAGCTGGTAGGGCAGAAGCTGCAAACCCTAGTTCTACTTTTAATGGTTATAAAATTTATACTGAAGTATGGTCTGATGGTACAGAAAAATATTATTTAGAATTTTATTAATGGGAAGACGAGCATTCGTCTTCTTTTTTTGTGAGGTGAACTATTAAATTGAGTAACTATTGTCGAAGTCCTTCTTGTTGAAGGGCTTTTTCTCGTGCAATCAACTAAAAACTGGAGGAATATATGAAAAAATATCAAATCAAGCTGAGAATCTGGCTCATGCTCGGCATTCTATTTGGCTCATTTTTGAGTCAACCCATGACAACTTTAGCTATTACTAATGATCAAAGACAATCGGAAAAAACTGAAAGTGTCCAAAATGAACAAGAAAACGAACCAGACATAGTAGAACAGTTTCTTCAAAAAAACAATTTGATTCGAGGAGAGGACGGAAAGTTGTATACCACGACTCCTTCAACCTATGTCAATGAATCGATTCATGATATTCTGTCTGGCAACCGATTGACGAAAGCAGCGAATCAAGTAGTATACGTAGATCCATCTACGAATGTGGCAAATATTGATATCCATTTATCGAATGGTAGTAGAGAATATGGGTGGTATGGAAAACGTGTGAACGGTCAAATTGCCCTTTGTATCGAACAAGGAGTGGCGGTTAATGTAGGATCGAATGGCGGGTATACAGCTGTTTTACAAAATACAGCTTTAATGGAACGTATCTCATTAATTAAGTATTATGGAATAATTTTACCTGGACACACACTTCAAAGAGAGATCATGACACAGATATTGACCTATGAGCAACAAGGAATCTATCCAACTAGTATTTCTGGAGTATTTTCAATGGCTGATTACCAAGCCTTCAAATCAAACGTGATGGCTAATGTAAATAAGTTTTATACTAAGCCGTCATTTAGTGGACAAACAGTTACGCTAAAGGTTGGAGAAAGTATCACGCTAACGGATTCAACTGGAGCTTTTAATAATTATGAAAGTACGCCGATAGTCAATACTGCTAATGTTGATGTAGTAAAAAATGGATCTAGCATTACTATAACTGCCCATAGAAATTCAAACGTAAATGGTAGTGTTAGGTATATATATGATATTTTACCAAGTTACAAAGGAGCACCACTTGTTTATGAACATCCATACACACAAAATGTATTGTTAGGATATATCAATGATCCTACATGGATAAATCTAAATATCAACGTCTTAAAAAACGGCAATGCCCGCATTCGTAAGGTCGACGAAACGACTAAACAACCGTTGGCAGGAGCCGTTTTTCGTTTTACTACGTCTGATAACCAGACGAGAGAAATTACCACTGGATCAGATGGTTATGCGACCTGGAATGACTTGCTAGTTGACACACGTGTCACCATTCAAGAAATCAAAGCGCCAAATGGCTATATCTTGAATTCAACGCCACAAACTATCACGATTCGTGCCAATGAAACAACGACGGTCACCTTGGATAATAAAGAACAACTGGCGAATCTAACGGTAATCAAAGAAGATGAAGAAACAGGGAATACACCGCAAGGCGCTGCTTCATTATTTGGTGCAGTCTATGAATTGATCGATTCCAGTGGAAAGTCAATCGGAAAATTGACGATGGAAGATGTAAATGGCGTAGCGCAAGCAGAATTGAAAGGCTTAAAATTAGGTACCTATTATCTACAAGAAATTGAACCGCCAAAAGGATATAATTTAGATCCAACCAAATATACCGTTCATTTAACGTATGCTGGACAGAATGAGACTGTGGCAATCCATCGTAAAACGGTGACTGATCGCGTGATTAAAGGACATGTCGAAGGTTATAAATTCGGTTCTCGTCCATTGATACCACAAACGATCACCGAAATCTTGAACCAAATTGGCAATAAAAATCAAGATATCAAACCACCATTAGAAGGCGTAGAGTTAACTGCCACCTCTCATACCACAGGACAAGAATATGTACAAGTGACTGGCAAAAATGGGTACTTCAAATTTGAAAATCTGCCCTATGACACGTATACCATCGAAGAAACAAAAGGCGTCGATGGTTACTTGTTGATTGAACCTTTTGAAGTCACGATTACCGAAGAAGGGTACACGCATTTCTTCTTGTTGGAAGACAAGATCATTGAATCTCGTTTGCACATTGTCAAAGTGGATGAGGAGACAGGAGAAAATATTCCGTATGCCGGCGCTCAATTCAAAATCTTCGATACTTGGGCCAATGACGGTAAAGGCGATTTTGTCTCCATGCAACGTCCGAATGACACCGAAAGCACCGATATTTTTGAAACCAACGAAAAAGGCGAAATCGTCACAACTGAAAGTCTGGATTGGGGAATCGACCGGTATGAACTCCATGAGATCAAAGCACCAGAAGGGTATGTGCCATTAGAAGAACCGCTTGTCTTCAGTGTGACGGAAGAAGATGCTGGTGCATTGATCCGACTGGAAGTACCAAATCGCTTAGCCCGACAAAATATCCAATTGATCAAAAGAGATCGTTTGAATGAACAACCATTAGCCAACGTGCCGTTTCATTTATATCAGATTGAAAAAGACGGTGTGGAAACTCTTATTGATGAATTGATGACTGATGAAGAAGGGAAAGTCGAAATCGAAGGATTGCCTTATGGAGAATATAAGTTTGTGGAAGGCGAACCGTTGGAAGGTTACTTACCATTAGAAGAATCAATCGATTTTTCAGTTACGGTTGAAAACGATGGGGAATTGATTGTGTTAGAGGCATACAATGAACGAGAACAATTGGAATTAACATCTTTATTTACGGATATGGATGGGAAGAAAGAACTTGATCCAACGGTTGATCATCGTTTGAAGGACACGGTATGGGTCAAAGGAGCAGCCATCGAGGTCGGGCATACCTACACAGTCTTCACGCAATATAAGAACACCAAAACAGGAGAAGTGGTCAGTGAAGCCACCTCGACGTATACGGCAAAAAGCAAAGAAGATGAATTCGACGTCTTTTTAGATCTCAAAGCCAATACGGTAAAAGACGGAGATCAACTGACTGCTACACACGTTTTATATTATGAAGAAGATCAACTCAATGAAGTTGCTCGAGAAGATGATCTCACCAACAAAGAACAAACCGTTAGCTTCAAAACACCTGAACAGCCAAAAGAAAACAAGTCAGAGACGCCCAAAAAACAAACGACCTTGCCGAAAACGGGAAGCGTCCACGCGATTCTTGGTGTAGTACTAGGGGGCTTGCTGGTTACATTAGTTGTATTCGTGTGGCTAAGCAGAGCCAAAAAGTAGTCTTAGCTAAATTAACGGCTATTTTTTGTCATTTATAGCATATAGATCTAGTTATTTCCTTGAAAAATCAAGTTTAACTAGGTCTATTTTTTTGCCTAAAAAAAGAAATAGGAGGACCCATGAAACTAAAAACCATCAAAAAGAAAGAGAAAAAAGAAAAGAAACCGAAAGTCAAAAAATTATCACAAAAACGAGCAAATAAAATTGTGTTTACAGGTATGAGTCTACTAATGATCGCTTCTGCAGTAGGTGTCATTCGAGCCAATGTCGTAGCTACAAATTTTGATAATCTAACAGATAAAGTAGATCAGTTAGCTAAATCTAAAAATGAAAAGTCGATACAAAAAGAAGTATTTGATTATTCAGCGCTCTCTTTTTATGCGACTAGTTTTGCAGAAGAATATCTAAATTACGACGCTTCAGCGAATGAAGAAGAGAAAAAAGAGCGACTCGATCGCTTAGAGAAGTATTTATCAGTTGATGTGGATGCAGTGGATGAGACGAGTAAGAACCAAGAGGATTTTGTTCGAAGATTCAAGAGTGCTGCAGTCGTTCAAATCAAAGAGGAATCAGAGTGCTTATTGGTTTCTTTGAATATCATTTATGAAACGGAAGACGAGGAAACAAAACAAACGGTAACGCAAGAAATGGTGTTACCGATCCAAACAGAAGATCAGTTATTTTCGATAATCGGGCGCCCTTATTTCTTAGCTACCACCTTGCCACAAGGTAAAACAACAGAACTAAAACAAGCAGAAGTGAGTTTAGACGTACCTCAGCAAGAAAAAGAGGCTATCGAAAAATTCTTGACTCTATTTTTTGAAAAATATGCAAACGGTGAGAAGCAAGAGTTGATGTTATTGATGAAAAAACCCATTCAAACTTCTGGCGTCACAGAGTTTATTTCGTTAAATGAGAGTGAAATCAAATACTTTGAAACTAAGCAAAAAGAAGTCAAGGGAATACAAGTTTCAGTCACTTTTGCCGATAAACAAACAGGAATGACCCACACAGAAGATTTTTCGTTGTGGCTTACTCAAACAGAAAATTCTTATTTTGTGCGTACGCTCAAACATTACTTTACGGAAAAGGAAGGAAATTAATTTATGAATGTGAGTAATTTAGACAATTTTATGCGAACAGGTTTTATCACGCTTTTAAGTTTTGCAGTCATTTTGCTGATCTTTAAACATTGGCGAGGAGCAGAATGGCTTAAGATTGGTTCGGTCATTTTGATTGCATTGATTTTAAATGATTTTGCTACAAATCAAGGAAGGAACATTTTCAATTTAGTGAAATGGTTCCTTGGTCTATTTGGAATTACTATGTGAGGTGGGACAATGAAACATTACGATTACTCCAGAGGACTGAAAGCCCCATACTCGATCCAGGTGATCTCGTCACCAAAAGGGAAGGCGCTGTGGGTCTTCGCTCAGCCATTGAATATGTCTTATCTATTGATGTTATTCTTTTTGCTTTTTGTCACAGGGGTCTTTTGGTATAAAGTAAGGATTCCTAATATAGCTGGAATCAACCTGAATTTATTGCTGATGCTTTCTGTTCCCCATAAAGTAGCGAGATGGTACTCCGAGGCAGAATTAGACGGTAAATCAACGAATTTGTTTTTGAAGGATTTTATCGTTTATTTAAAGAATTTTGTGGTGGATCAGCGTCCAATCATAGCTTTTGAACGAGTGGATCAACTAGAAGAATTTTCATTCAAACGATAAAAAAGAAAAGGAGAATGAGATGCAATTAGAATACCCTTTGTCAGAATATATGCATGAAAATATGCTTCTGACGCAAGAGAAAACTGCGATTGCTTATTACAGGATTCGTTCTGAAACGGTGATGTTGACGGATTTTGAAAAGAAACAAAAAACGAAGAAAAAAGTTGCCCGTGCGCTGAAACGGTTAAAAGGCAGCGGCGGCTTTGAAATCAATCTATTACCTGTAAATGCAGATATTCGAGGGAAGATGGGCGCCATGCGTTCATTGATCGATCCTGGAAATCACGCAGTAGGTGTTGATAAATTGATGAAAACAGCACAAATTTTAGAAAATGAAATGGGCATGGTCTATGAATATGCCTGGATCATTGGGGTGCCATTGGTGAAAAAAGAGATTGCTATCGATCTAAAAGAAAATATTTCCAAAGCAGTCAATCATGTAACAGAAACAATTGTGAAAGGGCTAGGATTTGATGTGGCATTGGAAAAAGAGTGGGCGAAAGATTACCAGGAACAGGAGCAAGAAATCTATCAGAATTTATCCGAACTATTGATCGAACGTTTGACAGAAGACGAACTGTATTATTATCAAGCCTACCAATTTCTGAAGAATATTCCTCATGAACGTCAAGATGTTTTAGCCAGCCAAACATTTGAGAATTTGATGGAAACAAAGATCCAACCTATTTTTTCTGGTGGCTTGCACTTTCAGTGTGATTATGGCGAAAGCTATGTCTCTTATTTGCCAGTCGGAGATATCGGTGTGTTTTTAGATGGAAATCATTTACTGGAAATCGTTCAAAAAATGCCTTTTCCAGTAGAAGTGAAAATCCAAGCTTCTTTTGCGGAAAGTAAAGGGCAATTAGCATTATCTGGTCGTTCTGCTCGTGCACGTACTCGGACGAAAAATATCATGCAAGAAGCGCATTTAGCCGGATCAAAGCAAAAACGAAAAATCGTAGAAGGACAGCTTTCTTTAGACGATCTAGATCAGAAAATCGATGATGGGGTCGATATCCTTGATTGGAAAGCTGTCCTAGTTGTTAGTGGTAACACTAAAAAACAACTGCAGGCACGTAAAAAATATTTGATCAATCGATTTGATGGATTAGGAATTCCATTATTAAAAGCGACATTCGATGATCCTTATCTTTTCCAATCTACTTTATTTGGAAATTTCCTGCGAATGAAAGACAAAAAATGGCAACATACGAGTACCATTGAATCTTTTGCAGAGTTGAATTTCTTCACTTCGCTTAAAGCTGGAACAAACTTAGGCTATTATTTTGGTCGTGTCGATACGACGTTGGAAGAAAAAGAAGACCGAAAAAGTATTTTATTAAATTCTAAGAACCTGATCTATATGAATCTCTTTTTAGCGAATAAACAAGATATTGTCGGTAAGAAAACCAATAATCCACATTGGGCGTTAACTGGTGATACCGGAAATGGAAAATCAGTAACTGCTAAAAAGCTGTTCATGGAATGTGCTACATTGAAAGATCGAGTGCTATATATCGATCCCAAAAAAGAGATGCGGCGACAATTCATGCGAACAATCAACGATCCAGCGTATCAGAAAAAATATCCTTTAGATACAGCTTTTGTCCGCTCCTTTAATTTTGTGACTTTAGATGTACGAGATAAAAAGAACCTGGGCGTCCTTGACCCAATCGTTTTATTTGATGAAACAGAAGCCATTGCGACAGCCAAAGCCATGCTGACCAATATCTACGAAGGGATTTGGAACTTAAAGCAAAAAACGGAGATCAATGAAACCATTGCAGCGATCGTAAAAGAACGCAAATTCGGCAAAAAAGTCGGCTTTTGGCAAGTTGTTGAAAAGTTAGCTTCCAGTAGTATTCCAGATGTACAAGATATGGGCAGATTTTTGATTTCGACAATTAAAGGATCGATTTTAGAGTTGGCATTTTCTCATGGAGAAGTTCCAGGTCTATCCTTTGAAAAGAAAGTGACGATTTTAGAAATTGAAGATTTGGATCTGCCAACAGATAAAAATGAACATATGGACGAAAACAAGCGCTTGTCTGTAACCTTGATGTTTGCACTGGGCACCTTTTGTTCGAAATTCGGTTCACGCAATCCAAAACAAGAAACAGTGACTTTCTTTGATGAAAGCTGGATCTTTCAATCGTCGCCAGAAGGAAAAGCAATTTTGAAATCTATGAAACGGATAGGTCGTTCCTTCAATAACTTCTTAGTGTTAATCACGCAATCGGTCAATGATCTGGATGATAAAGAAGATGGTACAGGATTTGGTACGGTGATTTGCTTTGATGAAGTGCAGAACCGAGAGGGAATCTTACAATACTTGAATTTGCCGATAAACGAACAAAATATGAAGTGGGTCTCGAATATGGTGCAAGGTCAATGCTTATTAAAAGACATGTTCAACCAAGTCAATCGAGTGGTTGTCCATGTCCTTTTTGATGAATGGTTGGAGCTTTTCAAGACAGTAGACGATTCAGATGCCTCAGTAATGGAAAATCACTTTGCTGTTTAGAAAGGAGGACTGCAATGAAGTTTTTGATCGATAGCTATGATGCTTATATGGTCGGTGGTGGATTATTAGATAAAGGGTGGCAAGTTGTTAATTGGTTCTTTGTAGGCTTGCCTTTCTTTTTTCTGAAACTATGTGTGTCCTTCTTTTTATTCTGTGAAAGTGTATTGAATCAGTCAGATTATTTTATCGCTAAACAAGCAGAAATGTTTGATATGTCTGTACAAATTTTAAGGAATTTTGGTGGCACAGGATTTGGCAGAGGCACGTTGATGGGGTTAGCAATTATGTTAAGCGCTTACTACTTGCTGTATCATTTCTTTTCCAATCGACATAATTTTTCTCAATCTTTATTGCACTATGTCGTAGTTCTTTTGTTGTTTTTTGGTTGGTTTGGACAAATTACCACTAGGCAAGGAACATATAATATGTCTAGCTTCTTTATCCAATCTGTCAACAGTATAGTAAAGACAGTTCAAAATCAGTTTATTTCTGGCACGAATTATGGTTCAGATTCAGATCAAAGCCCGATGTTTGATGCAACAGTCAAACAGACATTTTATTTTGTGAATAGTGGTTCATTGGATGGAACGATGGAAAATGGAGAGAAATTGGACGAGGCAAAACTATTACAAGTACCGAATTTGTCCAAAGAAGAAAAAGAGACTTTCAAAAAAGATAGAGAACAATATATCGATTCACTTGAAAATGAAAATCCTTATTTTGCTCAAGATGGGACAAAGACAATGGAAAAAAGCTTTGCGATTTGGGTAGGCGTTGCGAATTTGTTTATCCTAGCCTTACCAGTTTTATACATTAATATGATGTTAACTATCATTCAGATTTTAGTGAACCTATTGATTCTTGCATTTCCAATCCTTGCATTAGCCTCTTTTTTTCCTAGATGTCAAATGCTCATGTTTAAATTTTTCAAAACACTGATTGGCATTTTATTTATGCCAGTGATCTATGGTGTTTTTATTTCAGTTCTTTTTTGGGTCAATCAACTAATCGATCAAGTATTTTTACATGCTGCTCAAGGAATCAATGAAAATCTATTGAATGTCTTATCAGGCAGTATTCTTCTATTAGGAACTAGATTGATCATGGTTCTTGTAAAAATTGTTTTTATAAGTACAGTGTGGAAAAATCGTTACCGAATACTAGGATTCTTTGCTGATGGACAGATACAACAGCCGATATTCGAAAAGAAAGTAAACGAAAAGACTAAGGAAGGAGCAGAACAAATTAGTGGTGCGAGCATAGGGGCAGCGCAATTAGCTGCTGGTGCGTACACAGGAAATCCGAACATAGCCTTAAATGGGTTATCAAAAATACTACCGGATAAAGCAATGACTCTTGGAAAAGAACACTTTTTGGATGAAGAAAATCAATTTACTGGTGTCAAGCAAGGATTGGGATCCCTATTCCGTCCGTCTGATTATGATGATACAGAATTGTCTATCCCTGAAGAAGATAAAATGGAAATGGATCAAGTAGATCAGCAAGTAGAAGATGAAGTGCTAGTTGATGAAGAAGTAGATGACAAAGCATTAGAAGATGTATTAGCAGAAATCAATGAAGCAGATCCGACTTTTGATCAATCCTTAAGTGAATCAGATGCGTTGGTTTCGGATGATGTTCTTATGTCTGATTTATCTGATTCTGATTTGACGAATGACACAGAAGCGTTGTTTGAACAGGATGAGGTAGCAATGAGTGAGAATGAAATACCAATTGATCCAACGGTTTTATCTGAAAAAATGAATGTGACAGTCGATAATTTTGACGAACTGCAATTATCACAAGAGGAACAAGCCTATTTTGATCATGCATATGATCCAGAGTTGATTGCCAACTATTCGTCGGAAGTAGAACCGATTCATCAAATTGAGGAGAATTTCAAAAGTTTGGAGTCTGAAGAAACATTTTTTGATGCATGGGAAGAAGAACAACAGGAACCAATGGAAGACTGGTAATTGATCAGTCTTCTTTTTTGTAGATAAACAAAGTTTTTTTATAAAGCGAGGTGAAAAATGAAAAAAATTGCGTATATCATTTTAGGAACTTGTTTTGCCTTTTTGTTACCGTTTCTTTTATTTATAGGTATATTTTCCGCCAATCAAAATGGAAGTACGTCAGAATTTGAACCAGGTACACCTCAAGAACAAGTTGCTTTAGAAGTGGCTCAATATGTGCAACAACAAGGAGGAACAAAAGAATTTGCAGCAGCATGGATCGGTAACATGGAACATGAGAGTGGATTGATCCCTTCCCGTATCCAAAGTGATTTGGCCTTTAATCCAGTATGGGCATATAATCCTGATATTGGTGGCTATGCGATGGGATTAGCACAGTGGGATAGTAGTCGCCGTGTGAACATGTTGAACCTTGCCAGAGAGCAAAATGAAGACTGGAAGGCAGTGGCTTTTCAAATGGATTTTGCCTGGTATCATGACGGATCGGATAGTGACTTATTGAAGAATATGTCTAATGGAACAGAAATTGAAAAGCTGGCAGTCGATATATTGAAATATTGGGAACGCGCCGGAACAAAAGATGATCCAGTCGAACAAAATAAGCGAAAGACAAGTGCCGTAAATTGGTATAAACGATTATTCGAAGGTTCTTTAGGAGGAGGCTCCTCTAATATTGGTGGAGGCAAAATCGATATTTTAGAATCTGTCATGGGGCAAACGATCAATGGTGGTCAATGTTATGGGCTCACGGCTTATTATGTTCGAAAACTAGGTGGACCACAGATGATGGGTTCAGGATTTATGTATGCTCAATCGATCGGCAGCGATTATGATTGGCAAAAATACGGATGGGCGGTCATATTTGATCCTAAACCTTCAGAAATCGAAGCAGGAGACGTCATTAATTGGTATGCAGGAGAAGCTCTATCTCCAGGAATCTATGGACATACAGGAATCATTGCAAGTGTCGAAAGTGAAGGGAAATTTATTACCTATGAACAAAATGCAGAACAAGGACAAATTTGTGCCAAATACGCACGGCAATGGGGGAGAGAATTCAAACGAGTAGCCAGTGTTGTGCGGAAAAAATAAAAGGAGATCAGTTATGTTTTTTACTCACCCAGGATTAACAAGAAGGCAAGTAAAGGAAATCTGCGCCAAATTCCAGTGTTCACAAAACGAATTTGTTGCCAGAAGATTTGAAGATGGTTTTTTAGTATCATTGAGAAATAAAGAATATCGGGTAAAGTTTTCACCAGGTAGATTTTCTCAGATCGTTTTTGTGAAAGAAGTGGTTCGAGTGACATCAAATAGAAAGCAGGGAAGAAGATGAAACGAATAGTATTTCTAATAGGAACGACCTTATCCGTACTTACTTTGGTAGCCTGTAGTTCACCAGATGAACAAGTTGAAACTACTGAGAGTGTAAAAGATTCAAGTATCATGGAAGCTGTAGAAAACAGTAACTTGAAGCTTGAGAATGCAAAAGCAGAGTCTAGTCAACCAACAGAAACACAAGAAATCGTAGAAGAGGATAGAGGAGAAAATCCTATAGAAGATCATATGGAATTACTCCAAGCATATGGAGAAGCTTATGCGAATTTCAAAACAATCAATCACCGCAATGAAAAACTAAAAGACTTAATGACAGAAGAATGTATCCAAATGAACGGCATCGATGTCGAGACTGGGAACGCCTTAGGAAGCGAAGGCAAAGTCACGTCTATTTATCAAAACGATCAAGACGAATACGCTGTTTTACTAGACTGTATTCAAAACGGATCGCCCATCCGAATCCTACTGCTTGCAAAAGTCGAAGACAACAAAATAGCAGAAATGACCTATAATACGTTGAAGAGGGAGTATTAAGTTAGAAGAAGGTATAAGTAATAATTTTCAATAGATAATACAAAAAAATTATGTTATCATGATACTATAATAAAATAAAAGGAACTGCGCGAACAGTTCCTAAGTGTAGTCCGTTCAAAGCGGATGGCATTTTTTAACAAGTTTAGAGCCTGTCTACTCTGCCAAAAGTTGAGACGGCTCTATTTTTTTTGCTCTTTTTTGAACTTTAACCATGCCAAAACGGAATCACTTGCTTTTGCTACTGCAGTAATTATTACTGCAGCTGATCCAATAATGGCAATGATTTGATCCATAGAGAACAAATCAGGCATTTCCTTTCTGTAGAGTCTGACCAACAAGCAACTAAGCTCATAGGCACCACGTCCCTTCAGTTGGATTTGCCAACCGCCACAAACTTTCTACTAAATTTTAGTATACCAATAAACAAACAGCTTGAATAGATAATTCTCTATAAAAATAGATATCTAAATTACTTGGAAAATAATTGAATTTTTAAGATAAAAAGTACGTGAGAGACGGCATTTGTTTCCTTTTCTCATGTGCTTTTATTTTTACGAAAGGAGGAGGAGTTGCTGCGGTCTTCAGAATGGAAACAGTATTTGCGAAGTTCGTATACAACAATCGATAAAAAGAATTATTTGCGTACGTTCCAGGCTTATTATGATCCGGTCAAAGGAAAGACGAGAAAGAAAAGCGTCAATTGGAAAGCAAAAGGTTTCAAGAGTGAAAAACAAGCACTACGCTATCTGAAAGAACAGATTGAAAAAGAGTTCAACAAATATACAATGTTTTCTGATGTAAATCAATGTGAGACGTTTGGCGAATTGACGGCTCTTTGGCTGAAGGCGTGGTCGCCAACGGTTCGTCAAACTACTGTACATTATCAGAAAGAGATTCTTCACCGATACCTCCAACCGCATTTTTTAGACAATCTGCGACTGAAACAGCTGACTCCTTTATTTGTTGAAGGGGCTTGGGCGGATATACTGATGGTTCGCTCGAAACAAACCAAAACCCTTTTAGAAAAAGCAACGTTAGAAAAGATCCGCTCCTTACTCAAACAAATCCTTTCCTATGGGCACCGTCATGATTTAATCTTATTCGATTTGAATAAGATTGTATTAAAAATTCCCAATGATCGAAAAATTCGAGCGATTCAGCGTAGGAAAAAGAAATTTCTAGAAAAAACGGAAGTACGCATTTTATTAGCAGCAATCCATGAAAAATACGAAACTAATAAAGAAATCAACAAAATGGGCATGCTTTATTTAGACTTAGTTGAATTTATGATTCGAAATGGTCTGCGTATTGGAGAAGTAAGTGCTTTAACGATTGAGAAAGTCGACTTTTCTACGAAAAAGCTTTTAATTAACGAAGGAGTAGTGGCGGCAGGACGATCCGTAAAAGAGTATGTACGCAGTCCACCAAAAACAATTGCTTCCATTAGAGAAATTGCTTTAGATACACGCTCTGTCGAAATTATTCAAAATAGGATCAGGATCAATCAAGCACGCCAAGTAGAAATGAAACAACGAGAAGAAGGCAATTTTTATCAAACATACAAACGAACAGAAAACGCAACTTATAATAGAAGGATAGCTGCTTCGAAAAAATTCATTTTTTCTGAAACGATCTTCCAAACACAAAATGGTACGCCAGTTGTTTACCATTCGCTAAATGAATTTCTGAATGGTCGTGGCAACAATAAAAAACCTGTTCGTAGTGTCCAAGATATCTTGAAAGAAAAATACCCAGAATTCCAAAAGAAGGTCAGTACACATACATTCCGCTACACCCATATCTCTTTATTAGCAGAAGCTGGGTTACCCATAAAAGCAATCATGGATCGTGTTGGTCACTCAGACATGAAAACAACCCTAGAGATATATAATCAGGTAACCAGTTCAATGAAAGAAAAAATCATCCAAGAAGTCGATTCTTGGATTTTTTAGTGGATTTGTTTGCCAAATACGTTTAGTATGCGTATATGAGAGGTTGTAAGCAAAGCGTTGTGACCTGAGCACTTAAGGAGGAATCTGTGAAAATAGCTTTTCATATTTTTGCAGATTTTGAGTTAATGCCGAAGGTCAGCTTTGTGAACACCGTTTATCGAGAGGTTGTGAAAACCACATGTAGCTCCGATGACAATAAGCAAGCATTTTTGGAACTAGACTTCTTAGATTATAAACATGCGGCTTATTTCAAGGAGCTGGTGCTTGAACACCGTTTAAAGAAGGTCGAAAATCAGTACGACTTTTCGACGTAAGGAGAAAGAAGTTCAATGATAGAAACAATAAATCCCGCAGAAAACAAGGTTTCTGCGTACATTCATATCCCATTTTGCGAGCATATCTGCTATTACTGTGACTTTAATAAAGTTTTTTTAGAAGGGCAACCGGTAGATGAGTATGTGGAAATGCTGCTGAATGAAATGAGATTAATGCTGGAAAGTCACCCGACAGCGAATTTGGAAACACTTTATGTAGGGGGCGGAACACCGACCTCTTTATCTGCTAAACAACTTGATCGATTGTTATCAGGAGCTAGAGAGATCTTGCCTTTCCAGGATGGTAAGGAGTTTACTGTAGAAGCGAATCCTGGCGATTTGACCCGTGAAAAGCTTCAAGTGATGAAAAACTATGGCGTCAATCGTTTATCCATGGGAGTTCAGACATTTGACAATCGCTTACTGAAAAAAATTGGACGTAAACACACCGCAGAAGATGTGTATCAAACGATGAAATTTTTAAAAGCAGAAAATTTTACCAATGTAAGCATCGATTTGATTTATGCATTACCGGGACAAACACTTGAAGGGTATCGGGATACTTTGGAAAAAGCTTTGGCTTTGGATCTGCCTCACTATTCTTTGTACTCATTGATCCTAGAAAACAAAACAATGTTCATGAACTGGGTACGACAAGGAAGACTCGAACTGCCTGATCAGGAAACGGAAACTAAAATGTTTGAAGAGACCATTGAAGCAATGGAAAAGCATGGACGTCACCAATATGAAATAAGTAACTTTGGGCTTTCCGGACACGAGTCGCAGCATAACTTGATGTATTGGAACAATGACCATTATTTTGGGTTTGGAGCAGGAGCTAGCGGTTATCTTGGAAATATTCGTTATCGCAACAAAGGACCGATCCAACACTATTTACGTCCATTACGAGTCAATGAACGCCCAGTATTGGAAGAAGAAAAATTGACACGAAAAAATCAAATAGAAGAAGAAATGTTCTTGGGGCTAAGAAAAAAAACTGGGATTGCTAAAAAACACTTCTATGATCGCTATCAACAAACGATTGAATCGGTGTATGGAGATGTGTTGATGAAGTTAGAGGAAGAAGGGTTACTTGTTAATGAAGAAGAACGTATTTATTTGACACCTAGAGGGACTTTTTTGGGAAACAATGTGTTTGAGCGTTTTTTGTTTGAAAAATAGTTTAAAGAATATTTGTTTTTTATCGGAATTTAAATAAAAAAAGTTCAAAAATACAATAAAGAACTATTGAAACGTTGATATAACTGAATTTATAGCAATTGCTCATAATTAGCACTCTGGACGATAGAGTGCTAAAAAATGAAGTATTTCTCTTGACAGGAGAAGGGCTTCTTGCTATATTTATAAGTGGATTAGCACTTAGAATATATGAGTGCTAATGAGAGGTGAGGAAGATGTTAACAAAGCGACAAAACGACATTTTACGTCTGATCATCCAACACTATACGAGTAGTGGCGTGCCCGTTGGTTCCAAAACATTGATGTCTGAGGGAGTCAAGGCCAGTTCAGCAACGATTCGCAATGATATGAAGGCATTAGAAGATGAAGGGTTGCTGTTGAAGACTCACTCTTCTTCTGGGCGGATTCCATCTGCTTTAGGCTATCGTTATTATGTGGATCATTTGTTAAAACCTGCTCGCGTAGCAGAAGATGACCTGCTGCTGATACGTCAGTCTTTAGGTAGAGAATTTCATGAGATCAATGAGATCATTAAGCAATCTGCTGAGATCTTATCTGAGCTGACAAGTTATACGACTTTTTCGTTGGGACCTGAAATAAAAGACCGCCGACTAACAGGCTTTCGTATCGTACCCTTGAATAATCGACAGATCATTGCGATTGTCGTGACAGATATGGGAAATGTAGAAAGCCAAGTGTTCACTCTTCCCGAATACATGGGAAGTCAGGAACTAGAAAAAATGGTGCAAATTGTAAACGACCGTCTAGTCGGGGATCCTCTGATGACGGTATACCATAAACTACGTACAGAGATTCCGATGATTCTTCATAAATATTTCCAGACCACAGAAGGAATGTCCCAGTTGTTTGACACCGTTCTTGGTCATGTGTTTGAAGAAAAAGTTTATGTCAGTGGACAAATGAATCTCTTGGATTATGAGCCCCGTCAAGATCTTGATCAGTTTAAATCGATGTTTTCTTTTATGAAAGACTCCGATGGACTTACACAAATGATCACTCCGATGGATAGTAATATTCGTATCAAGATCGGTGCTGAATTAGGTAATGATTTATTGCAGAATATGAGCATGATTCAAGCAAGTTACGAGATAGATGGTCATGGAAGAGGTACAATAGCCTTGTTGGGGCCGACTAGTATGCCTTATTCTCGGATGTTTGGTCTAGTGGATGTTTATCGAAGAGAACTAGCAGCTAAGCTTGCTGATTACTATCGATCACTTGACTTGTCAAACTCGTAATGTGAATAACGAAGCTATTTGCAGCTGATCGTTCTCTCTTTCTTAGTAAGAGCAATCAAACAGCTGACTGAATAATGAAAGGAAGACTGTATCGTGAAAGAAAATCAAGAAGAACTAGATAAAGAAATGACAGATGCTCAGCCAGAACCGGAAATCGATGTCGAAGCTGCAGAAGATTCAGGCATTTCAGAAGTTGAAGCGGAAGAATTCGAATCAGCAAAATTAAAAGCTGAATTAGAAGAAATGGAAGATAAATATTTGCGGGCTCGTGCGGAAATCGCAAATATGGCAAATCGAGGAAAAAATGAACGTG
The DNA here is from genome assembly GCF_035725965.1 of Enterococcus sp. E5-162. Classification (NCBI taxonomy): domain Bacteria; kingdom Bacillati; phylum Bacillota; class Bacilli; order Lactobacillales; family Enterococcaceae; genus Enterococcus; species Enterococcus sp. E5-162. The sequence continues at coordinate 31,162 of NZ_JAPRFV010000001.1, forward strand.
AGCAATTACAAAAATACCGTTCACAAGATTTAGCCAAAAAATTGCTTCCATCAATTGACAATCTGGAACGTGCATTAGCCACAGAAGTGTCAGATGATCAAGGAGCAAGCTTGAAAAAAGGCGTGGAAATGGTCTTGGAAAGTTTACGTAACGCACTGGAAGAAGAAGGAATCGAGAAAATCCCTGCTAAAGGAGAATCCTTTGATCCTAATCTTCATCAAGCAGTACAAACTGTTCCAGCGACTGAAGATACACCAGCCGATACGATTGTAGAAGTACTACAAGAAGGCTATAAATTACATGATCGCGTGTTAAGACCAACTATGGTCATTGTTGCACAATAATTGTGCGGATATAAAACTTACACTTTCAATTAAAGAAGGAGACGTTAATTATGAGTAAAATTATCGGTATTGACTTAGGTACGACTAACTCTGCAGTAGCAGTACTAGAAGGAAACGAAGCAAAAATCATCGCTAACCCAGAAGGAAACCGTACAACACCTTCTGTTGTATCATTCAAAAATGGAGAAATCCAAGTAGGGGAAGTGGCAAAACGTCAAGCTGTAACAAACCCAAATACGATTTCATCAATCAAACGCCATATCGGTGAAGCTGGTTACAAAGTAGATGTAGAAGGCAAATCATACACACCTCAAGAAATCTCAGCAATGATTCTTCAATATATTAAAGGATTTGCAGAAGATTACTTAGGTGAAAAAGTCGAAAAAGCAGTTATTACTGTACCAGCTTACTTTAACGATGCACAACGTCAAGCAACAAAAGATGCTGGTAAAATCGCTGGTTTAGAAGTAGAACGTATCGTTAATGAACCAACTGCAGCTGCTCTTGCTTATGGTTTGGATAAAACAGATCGTGACGAAAAAATCTTAGTATTCGACCTTGGTGGTGGTACTTTTGACGTATCAATCCTTGAATTAGGAGACGGTGTCTTTGATGTATTGTCAACAGCTGGTGACAACCATCTAGGTGGGGATGACTTTGATAACAAAATCATCGACTACATGGTAGCAGAATTCAAAAAAGAAAACAGCATTGACTTATCTCAAGACAAAATGGCGTTACAACGCTTGAAAGATGCCGCTGAAAAAGCGAAAAAAGATTTATCTGGCGTATCAAGCACACAAATCAGTTTGCCATTTATCACAGCCGGTGAATCTGGACCATTGCACTTGGAAATGACATTGACACGTGCAAAATTTGATGAATTAACAGCTGACTTAGTAGAACGTACGAAAGTACCAGTACGTCAAGCACTAAAAGATGCAGGTTTATCACAATCAGAAATCGACGAAGTTATTTTGGTCGGTGGATCTACTCGTATCCCTGCAGTTGTAGAAGCAGTACGTAAAGAAACAGGAAAAGAACCAAACAAATCAGTTAACCCTGATGAAGTAGTTGCGATGGGTGCTGCTATACAAGGCGGCGTGATCACTGGTGATGTAAAAGATGTTGTTTTACTTGACGTTACGCCATTGTCATTAGGTATCGAAACAATGGGCGGTGTATTCACTAAATTGATTGACCGCAATACAACGATCCCAACAAGTAAATCACAAGTGTTCTCAACTGCAGCAGATAATCAACCAGCAGTAGACATCCATGTATTACAAGGTGAACGCCCAATGGCTGCTGACAACAAAACACTAGGAAGATTCCAATTGACAGATATTCCAGCAGCTCCTCGTGGTATCCCACAAATCGAAGTAACATTCGATATTGATAAAAACGGGATTGTAAATGTATCTGCGAAAGATTTAGGTACACAAAAAGAACAAAAAATCACGATTAAATCTTCTTCAGGTCTAACAGACGAAGAAATCGAACGTATGGTAAAAGATGCAGAAGCAAACGCTGAAGCAGATAAAGCTCGTAAAGAGGAAGTTGACCTACGTAATGATGTAGACGCATTGCTATTCTCTGTGGACAAAACATTGAAAGAATTAGAAGGCAAAGTAGACGAAGAAGAAGTGAAAAAAGCAGAAACAGCTCGCGATGAATTGAAAGCCGCTGTTGAAGCAAACAACATTGAAGAAATGAAAACTAAACGCGATGCATTGAACGAAATCGTTCAAAACTTGACTGTTAAACTATATGAACAAGCGGCACAACAACAAGCTCAAGAAAACCCAGAAGCAGCTCAAGGCGGAGCAGATGATGTCGTTGATGCTGATTTTGAAGAAGTCGATGGCGACGATAAATAATCAGTTCACTGAATTTCGAGAGAAGGCCAAAGTTGCTACTTTGGCTTTTTCTTTTGAAAAATAGTTTGAAGTATCGGTTTTTGTTTCAAACAAAATATGATATGATAACAAGCGACGTGAAAATGATGAGAACCAATAGGAGGAAAGCCTATGGCAACAAAACGTGATTATTATGAAGTCTTAGGGCTCTCAAAAGGAGCATCAGAAGATGAAATAAAGAAAGCTTATCGTAAGCTTTCAAAAAAATACCATCCTGATATCAATAAAGAACCTGATGCAGAAGAAAAATTTAAAGAAGTATCAGAAGCTTATGAAATTTTAAGTGATCCGCAAAAACGCGCTGCATATGACCAATACGGGCATGCAGGTACAGATCCAAATTACGGTGCTGGTGGAGCTGGTGGCGGATTTGGTGGATTCGGCGGCTTCTCTGGCGGCGGCTTCGGTGGTTTTGAAGATATCTTCGACTCGTTCTTTGGAGGGGGAGGTCGTTCAGTCGATCCCAATGCGCCTCGTCAAGGTGCTGATTTGCAATATACGATCGACTTATCTTTTGAAGAAGCAATTTTTGGCGTAGAGAAAGAAATCAAGTACAATCGGGAAGAAATCTGTCATACTTGTGGCGGAAATGGGGCAAAACCAGGTACGCAACCAACTACTTGTCATAAATGCCATGGTGCAGGTACGATCAATGTAGAACGCCAAACACCGCTTGGACGAGTGATGAGCCGTCAAACTTGTGATGTTTGTCATGGTACAGGAAAAGAAATCAAAGAACCTTGTCCAACCTGTCATGGCTCAGGTCATGAGAAGAAAGCTCACTCAGTCAAAGTGAATGTACCAGCTGGGGTAGAAGAAGGACAACAAATGCGTTTAGCTGGTCAAGGAGAAGCCGGAGAAAACGGCGGACCATTTGGTGATTTGTATGTGGTCTTCCGTGTAGAAGAAAGTGATATCTTTGACCGTGAAGGCTCTGAAATCTACTATGAATTGCCTTTAAGTTTTGTACAAGCAGCTTTGGGGGATGAAGTCCAAGTACCAACTGTCCATGGAGATGTGAAACTGAAGATTCCTGCTGGTACACAGACAGGTACGAACTTCCGTTTACGTGGAAAAGGCGCTCCAAAGTTACGTGGTGGTGCAACAGGCGACCAACATGTCAAAGTAAAACTGATCACGCCGAAAAATCTAAATGAACAACAAAGAGAAGCGTTACGTGCATTCGCTGAAGCTGGCGGCATCAAAGTAGAAGAACAACAAGAAGATGGTTTCTTCGATAAATTCAAAGATGCTTTTGGTGGGAAAAAGCGGAAGTAGCTTTTCTAGTAAAAAACACAAGTGTCAAAAAGACTTACCAAAATTTTCTATTTCTAGAAAAAATGGTAAGTCTTTTATTTTTTTATGTATTAACACTTAGTAATGCTAGTTTTCAATAGCGTTTATTAGGGGAAAAAGGAATCTAAGAAATGAAATAAGGGGATGGCTATCACTTTCTATATTGATAAAAAGTTGATAATGAGCCATTACTATATTTTGGTAAAATATAAATAAATAAAAAACTCGATTGATTGAATTAGTTCATTTTGATTGAAGAAATTAAAAAAGTATATGGTTGGAGTACATGGTAATGGTGGTTCTACATGGTACTAATCTATTCAGGAGTTTGTCTATGAAACTTATTGATTTTTCTAAACGATTTGGGCAAAAAATCTTATTTGATCATCTGTCATTCACATTTGATCAAAATAAAATCTATTATCTTTATGGGGATAATGGCATTGGCAAAACGACTTTATTTCGCTGCATTGTCGGTATTGATAGCTACTCGGGAACGATTGAAAAAACAGGTAGTTGTTTTTGTGTTTTTGACTCTACCCCTTTTTACTTGAATCTAACTGGATTAGATAATCTGATTTTACTGACAAAAAATCGGCAAATAAAAGAACTAATCTCTAAACAAAAAATCGATTTTTTACCCCTTTCATTTTTATCGTATGTGAAAGTCAAGAACTATTCTCTGGGAGAAAAAAAGATACTTTCGCTGCTATTGCTATTGTTGCTTGCGCCCCGAGTTGTTTTATTAGATGAAGTGTTGAATGGATTAGATCAAAAGAATCGGAAAGTGCTGCTTTATTGCTTGGTTCAGCTGAAAAAAGAAGCTACAGTCATCTTAAGTGGTCATGAAGAATATTACTTGGAAATGGCTGATGAGTTATTAAATGTAAAAAACGGAAAAATAGAACCTATCACATCCGAGGATCTACGCAGCTTTTTTATTTCAACAAAAAGGAGGTAAAAATGCTTTTTGAATTTTATTATCAAAGACGTTTGAAAATATTTTACCTTTTTCTTTCAATAATATTGTTGCTTTCTACTTTGATGTTCGTTTCTCAAGTAATGCTCATTCAAAGTCATCTTCGTCATTTCCAATATTATGTAGAGGAAGCCTTGGCAAGGGGTGAAACGATCCAAGAAATACTTGAACAACCTTTTTCTATCAGTATGAACGAAAATACTGAAATAGTTGACAATCCGTTGAAATATCATTACGTTGCTTATCATTCCAGTTTTGCTGCTTTAAATGTCCAAAACGGGGTCAACCAATTATTGTCTTCTTCGTTTTTTGTTCTCTTTCCTTTTTTTTCGGGGGTATACGGGATAGTAATAGCAAATGCAGATATCAAATACCATACAATGAAAATCAGGCGCTGTTTGGATTCTCAATGGCAAATCAATCGTCATAAGATAGGAGCGGGGTTTCTTAGTTTAATTATTTTTATACTTGCTTCCCTCATTTTATTTTTGATGTTGCAGTCTTTTTCAAGATTTTTTGTTCAGGCTGACAAATCGACACAAATCGATGAAGCGTTAATTAGGCAAATATCTTATCTTGAGAAAGCGCCGCTTCAATTGAGTGTCCTATTGGGGTTTGCATTTCTTTCCTTTTTAGTTTGTTATTATTTTACAACAGTCGTAAAGAATTCTTTCGTCAGCCTATGTCTCTTAGGAAGTTATTTTCTTTTTTTGCCACCACTAGGAAAATATGATCTCAAGAATATTTTGTTATATCTATATCCTAAAATATTTAACACAAACGCTTCAACTTTTAGGATCAATTCGGGGACGCGGGTTGAGTTTGGTATAGAATATATTGTGATTATCGGTATAGGCATCATTATTTATATATGGACGATGGAAAAATTACAACGAATGTGGAGCAGTCCTACTGAGAAATAAGTAGAAACCAGACGGACAACCTTATGTTCATCTGGTTTTTTGTAATCGTCATATTTGTATCAACAAAAAAGCTAGCTTTAGAATAAGATAATCATCATAGTTTCTAGGGTTATAACCAGTGAGAGAATGGAGTTTATTCAGTCGATATTGCAAGGTGTTTTTATGAATAAATAATTCTTCTGCACATTTTTTGATACTTCCGTTATTTTTACTGAAGCATGTCAAAGTTTTCTTGAATAAATGTACTTCTTCTTCTGTCAAGCTTTTCAAAATACGGTTTACATATAATGATCGTTGACCTGATGGGATTGCTGGTAAAAGGATCCCGAGGTCTAAATCTTCAAAAAAGCGGATCTCGTTCACAGATTGATGGAAAGTTATCCATTCACAAGCATGCTGGGCATGAAGGAAAGATTGCGGTGTCTCCTGCTCTGTATAACAAAGCGACCCAATTCCGAAGTTCAGTTGTAACTGATACGATTTGTCAAAATTTGTCTGGACTTTGTCAAGTAACGATATCAATAAGGCTCTGGAAATGCGATTGACTAGGATAATGATTTGTTGCCTATGTACAGTGAACAAAGCCTGACTGTAGTAAGAAAAGACCCTTTCAAGTAACTCTAATAAAGGGGTGATCTGCTCTTGATACAATTCCTGATTGTCAGGAAGTTGCCCCACAACTACATAATATGGAGAAGAAAAATCAAGCTCGATCAAGTGAGGAGAGTCAAAATGACTGAAAGGAAACAATAGCGATTCGATCGTCAGACGATGTCTCTCCCTTAATTGAAAAGTAAAATCTTTCAGATATGCCTCTTTTATGAGTATTTCTGTCATTTTTTTTAAAATTTCAGCATACTTTTTCACTTCCTTTCCACCGGTCAGTCCAATTATACCGATGATATGTTGTTCAAAATACACCGGGGCGTTGATTCCACGCTTCGTTCCTTTGAATTGGCCGTCTTCGCTGATAAAAACTTCTTTTTTCGTATCCAAAACGATTTTTGCCCCTTCATGGAGGGTCCTGATCCGTTCCTCATCGGTGCTTGCAATGATTATGCCCTCTGTATCGATAAAGTTGATTTCTTGTTTTAGTACATCTTTGAGATTTTTGACAATATTCCGTGCTAATTGTTTAGAGATGTTCATCTAGTTCTCCTTGTAAGAAAATACAGTAAAACAGCAAAAGGTAACGTTTACATAAAAATATAAAGGAAATTCAATAATAAATCAACAAGACTTCTAATATAACATTTATTTTTAAAAAAAATGATTATTATCCTGTAGAAATCATCGATAATTGTGATGGATAACGAATAATCTTATCAAAAGATGAATTATTTCTGTTACCTGTACCATACCCTAAATCATTGTGAAAATATATACTTTTTATTATGAAAACGTTCTTATAATTATTGCGATATTGATTTGTAGCATGAATATTGAAGAAACGATTGTGAAAAAAATCACTTTTATGTTGTGATGAACATCCCTAGGAGGAGAATGCATGGATATTGAAAAAGTCAAAGGGATTATCGTCCCAATTGTTACACCGGTAAATCAAGAGAATCAGATAAAAACTGCACCATTAGAACGAATGGTTGAACATGTGATTCAAGGAGGCGTCAATGGTATTTTAGCATTTGGAAGTAACGGAGAGTTTTTTGCGATTGATAAAGAGGAACAAAAGAAAGGTCTCCAAACAATCGTTAAATCAGCCAATAAACGTGTACCAGTTTATATGGGTATTGGATCGATCACGACGAAGGAAGGAGTGTTGATGGCAAAAACAGCAGAGGAAAACGGTGCTGATGGTTTATCGATCTTGCCACCGATGTTCATTTCTCCTACAGATGACGAATTGTATCAACACATAATCACGATTGCAAAGGCTGTGCCTCATCTACCTGTTTTGCTATATAACAATCCTGGAAAAGTTGGATATAGTCTAAGTGTTTCTTTGGTCGTTCGTCTTTCCCAGTATCCGAATATTGTTGGAATTAAGGATAGTAGTGGGAATGTACATTTGACAGCAGAATATATTCGACGTACTGAGAATGAGGAGTTCAAAGTAATGGCTGGAAGAGACACCTTGATTTTAGGATCTCTTGTCTATGGGGCGGTCGGCGCAGTTGCATCTACAGCGAATGTTGTCCCTGAATTAGTCGTCTCTATTTATGAACATTATTGCACTGGCGACTTGTCTTCCGCGCGAAACGCGCAATTTGAATTGACAGAATTTAGGAATATGTTTGACCGTGCATCATTTCCAATAGCTACAAAAGATGCTTGTAATTTGATTGGACTAGATGTTGGAGCAAGTATTTTACCGAACACGACGTCTTCCGATCAATTAAAGAAAGAAATGTCTGAAGTACTTGAAAAAATCATAAATAAACGAGATATGGAGGAATAAGAAATGAAAATCGGATTTGTAGGACTAGGAATCATGGGTAAACCAATGGCAAAAAATCTAATAAAAGATGGTTATGAGGTTATCTGTTATGATTTCAATCAATCGAATATGGATGAAGTTGCAGCAGCTGGAGCTTCAACAGCAAAAAATAGTCAGGAGTTAGCAAATCAATCAGATATCGTAATTACTATGTTACCGAATTCTCCGAATGTGGAAGCCGCATTGTTTTCAGAAGAAGGGATAGCCGCTGGAATCAGTGAAGGCAAGATCGTAATCGATATGAGTTCGATTAATCCTGTTTCTAGTCAGCGATTTGCAGAAAAGCTTGCAGGACTTGGAGTAGAGTTCTTAGATGCGCCGGTATCTGGAGGAGAACCAAAAGCAATTGACGGAACAATCGCTGTTATGGTCGGTGGGAAAAAGAAAGTTTTTGATCAATGCTATGAGTTGCTCCTATCAATGGCAAGTTCAGTCACTTATATAGGTGAGGTAGGTGCGGGAAACATTGCTAAACTAGCTAATCAAATAATCGTCGCAATCAATATCGCCGCTGTCGGTGAAGCTTTATCCTTTGCTACTAAAGCAGGTGCTGATCCCGAGTTGGTCTATCAAGGGATTCGTGGTGGATTAGCAGGGAGTACGGTTATGGATGCTAAATCACCGATGATTTTGAACCGAGATTTTGATCCAGGATTCAGAATAGAGTTGCACATCAAAGATCTACAGAATGCGTTAGATACCTCACATATGATAAATGCCGGAATTCCTTTGACAGCTCAATTGATGGAAATCATGCAAGTACTAAAAAATGACGGTTTGGAGAAAAAAGATCATTCAGCTATTGCGTGTTACTACGAAAAAATAAATAACTTGACAATCGAAAGTAAAGATACAGTTTGATTTTCGTAAAGAGAGAGGAACTAGTGTATGAGAACGATTGATACGATACCCAAAATAATGAAAATGGCTGTCTATCCAGTAGCAGGTTATGACAGTATGACTCTGACTCTCAGTGGAGCCCACGCCCCTTACTTTACAAGGAATATCGTTGTTTTAGAAGATGAGACTGGTCAAAGAGGAGTGGGAGAGATTCATGGCGGAGAAGATATTACAAAGATGCTAGAAAGTTATATTCCTTTGGTAGAAGGTCAGAAAATTGCTGATTACCGACAAGTGATTACAACTATTCGTAAAAAAGGTTGGTTGGCAAAAGGAAATGATGGACAGGGTCTGCAAGGTTTAGATTTGAAAAATATGAAATTTGTTGTTCAAGCAGAAGCAGCAGTTGAATGCGCTATGCTTGATCTATTAGGAAAGCATCTAAATATGCCGATGTGTACATTGCTTGGAGATGGAAGACAGCGAGCCGAAGTTGAAGTCCTTGGCTATCTATTTTATATCGCAGATTGCGAGAAGACTGATTTGCCATATTTAGTGGAATCTTCATGTAAAGATAAATGGGACGAACTTCGTCGAAAAGAAACATTGACACCTGAAGAAATTGTTGCTCAAGCAAAAGCGGTGAAAGAAAGATATGGGTTCAATAATTTCAAGTTGAAAGGCGGAGTTTTTTCGGGGGAAGCAGAGATGAAAGCGATAGAAGCACTGCACGACGCTTTCCCCGATGCACGAATCAATATCGATCCAAATGGTGCATGGTCTTTAGAAGAAGCAATTGATCTGTGTAAAGACAAATTATCAATGATTTCCTATGTCGAAGATCCATGTGGTCCTGAACAAGGATTTTCTAGTCGTGAGATCATGTCAGAATTCAAGACAGCTACAAGGCATCAAGTGGCAACGAACATGATTGCGACGAATTGGCGACAATTCTATCATGCCTTAGAAACAAAAGCTGTAGATATCGTGTTGGCTGATCCTCATTTTTGGACGTTGAATGGAAGTATTCGTATGGCTCAAATATTAGCTGATTTCGGATTGACTTGGGGATCGCATTCTAATAATCATTTTGATATTTCCTTAGCTGTATTTGCGCAATGTGCAGCAGCGGCTCCTGGAAAAATCACTCCTATTGATACACACTGGATTTGGCAAGATGGACAGGCGTTATGCAAAGATCCTTTAGTTATTCGTGATGGAAAAATCAAAGTGACAGATAAGCCTGGATTAGGCATCGAAATAGATATGGAAAAACTTGAATCAGCGCATCACCTATATCAAAAAATTGAAAAGAAATATAGGGATCGTGATGACTCGTTAGCAATGCAATATTTAATTAAAGGTTGGATGTTTGATTCAAGTAGACCTTGTTTGGTGCGCTAAACATGTAATAAAAGATAATTGATGAAACTAGCTGACTTTTCTCCTATTCTTGCCAGCTGGATCAATTATGAAAAAATGGTTGAAGGAGATTACGGCATGAGTTATTTAGCAATTTTAGGCTTCGCAATGATGGGAGTCATCACTTTTCTGCTAATGAAAGATAAACTGAATATTTTGGTTTGTTTTGCGATTTTGCCCCTTGTTTTTTCATTTCTAAGCGGTGCTGATTTATCCAAGACAACAGAACATATTATATCTGGACTAGATCTCACTAGAAGTATCTTTTTAATGATTATGTTCTCGTTACCGTATTTTGCATTAATGACAGATGCTGGATTATTTGAGATTTTGATCTATAAAGTGCTGAAGAAAATGAAGATTGGTGGACCAATCCTGTGTAGTTTTACTGTACCGTTGGCTATCCTTGCAACATTAGACGGGAGTGTCATGTCTACTTATTTGATTGTTATCCCATTACTATTACCGTTGTTTAAAAAATTAAAGATTGATCCGATGATTCTGGTTTTTTTGACTTCACTTGGTACGATGTTAGGAACGATTAAACCTTGGAATGCACGGGTGCTCCGGGCTGCTGCATTGTTGCCAAATGTCGATAGTCCGGCGATGCATGTCTTTTTAAAACTAATTCCTTTGATGATATTGATGACGATTTTGACCATGATATTCGCTTATTTTTTAGGAAAGAAAAGCCAAAAAAGAAATGGATTCATTAAAAAGAATATAGAAGCAGGTACATTAGTGGGAGAAGAACCAGAGCTTTCCGAAATGTCAAGACCTAAACTTTTTTGGTTCAATCTCTGCTTGACAATAGCTGTGGTCACGCTACTTATCGTTACTTCTTTTCCAGAATTTTATATTTTTGCCGTTGGTTTAATCCTTGCACTAGTGATCAATTATCCAGATCGCAAGATGCAAAACAAGCTGGTCAGCAAATATGCTGCGGCTACCTATCCCATAGCACCGATCGTCTTTATGTCAGGAGTCGTAGTTGGTGTATTGGAAGGAACGGGGATGATGGAACAAATGGTCATGACTTTAGTTGAGATCGTGCCTTCTTCTATGGGACCCTATCTTCATATCATTATCGCACTGTTGAGTACACCTTTGATGTTCATTTTCACTAATGATACTTGGTATTTTGCCTTAGTTCCCATTATAACAGCAGTAGGAGAACAATATGGAGTTGCTGCAGATATTATCGTGTTAGCGTTATTTTTCAATGTTGGTGCATTTGCTTCTATCGTGGCACAGCCTCAAATCATCATGGCCTGCGACCTTGGAGGAGAAACAATTAGAGAGTATATTCGCTTTTCTTTCTTCAAATTGTGGGGAATCAGCATCTTTTGGACGTTGGTAGGATTTGCTATAGGAATTTTTTAATAAGCTAGGCAATTAGAAATTAAAACAAAAAGGAGAAAAAAGATGATTCCGAAAATAATTGATACAAAAGTTATACCAATCGCAGGTTATGACAGTATGCTACTGAATCTAAGCGGTGCTCATGGCCCCTATTTTACGAGAAATCTATTTTTGATGACAGCAGACAATGGAGAAATCGGTGTAGGAGAAGTGCCGGGAGGGAAAAATATCCAAAAGGTTTTAGAAGACGCAAAGCAACTGCTTATTGGTAAAACAATCGGTGAATATAAAAATGTGTTGAAGAAAGTCCATCATAATTTCAATCATTTGGATAGTAGTGGTCGAGGATTGCAGACTTATGATTTGCGCACAACGATTCACGCAGTAACAGCTATTGAATCAGCTTTTCTTGATCTATTAGGCAAGTTCTTTCAAGTTCCAGTTGCTGCGCTTTTAGGAAATGGACAGCAAAGAGATGAGATAGACGTTCTAGGATATCTGTTTTATATTGCAGATTCTAGACAAACGACGTTGCCTTATTTGCTAGGTGACGATGAGTCTGATGAATGGGGTCGACTGAGAAGAGAAGAAGCATTGACTTCTGATTCGATCGTCTCTTTAGCGAAAGCTGCACATGAAAGATACGGTTTTAAGGATTTCAAATTAAAAGGAGGCGTCTTAGAAGGTGAGGAAGAGATAAAGACGATCTGTGCTTTGAAAAAAGCTTTTCCAAACTCTAGGATCACGCTAGATCCAAATGGCGCATGGTCTTTGCAAGAAGCAATTGATTTATGCAAGGGAATGAATGGTATCTTATCTTATGCGGAAGATCCTTGTGGGGCTGAGAATGGATTATCGGGAAGAGAAGCATTAGCGGAATTCAGAAAAGCAACTGGATTACCAACAGCCACAAATATGGTAGCTACAGACTGGCGACAAATGCAACATTCTGTAGCTTTGCAAAGCGTATCTATCCCATTAGCAGATCCCCATTTCTGGACAATGGATGGTTCGGTCAGAGTAGCGCAAATGTGTCATGATTTTGGATTGACTTGGGGCTCTCATTCCAATAATCACTTTGATATCTCACTTGCGATGTTTACGCATGTAGCAGCGGCGGCACCTGGTGAGATCACAGCCATCGACACTCATTGGATCTGGCAAGATGGACAGGAATTATCAAAAAGACCATTCGTTATTAGAGATGGGAAAATCAAGTTGACAGAAGAAATCATTGGTTTAGGTGTAGAACTAGATATGGAGAAAGTAGAAAAGGCACATCAGCTCTATTTAGACAACGAATTAGATTCAAGAGATGATGCAGTAGGAATGCAATTCTTAATTCCAGGATGGACGTTTGATCACAAAAAGCCATGTTTAGTACGTCCATAGCTTAAAGTAGTCATGTTGATTATGGTAGAAAAAGCAGGTGTAGCATGAAGAAAAAAATCATCATTGCGTCAGACTCCTATAAAGGAAGTGCTTCGACTTTTGAAGTAGAAGCATCTATTGAAGAAGGAATCAAACGAGTGGAGAAACAAGCAGATGTACTCAAGATCCCGATTGCAGATGGTGGAGAAGGTACTGTTGATGCAATCATTGAGGGGTGCGGTGGAGAATATCGATACATCACAGTGACTGGACCGTATCAGCAAATGGTTCAAGCAAAATTTGGGTTGATTGATACCGAGCGTGCCGTGATCGAAATGGCTCAAGCTTCCGGTTTGATGCTTGTTGGAACCAATCAGATGAATCCGATGGAAGCAACATCTTATGGAACAGGCGAGCTCATCAATGAAGTACTAGCCCATGGTGTAAAAGAAATTTATATCGGTATTGGTGGAAGTGCAACGAACGACGGCGGAGTGGGTATGGCCCAAGCTTTGGGAGTGTCTTTTAAAGATGCCGATGGAAAAGAGATAGCGCTTGGCGCGAAAGAAATCGCAATGATTGATTCCATTGATATATCTAATATTAATCCAAGGTTGAAAGAGACTGTTTTTTACATTTTATCTGATGTTTCCAACCCTCTATGTGGGCAAAACGGCGCTTCTTTTATTTATGGGAAACAAAAAGGAGCTTCTGGAGCGCAAGTGTTAAAATTAGATGAAGCACTCTGTCATTATGGTCAAAAGATCCAAGAAACGTTAGGGATAACCGTTCTAGAAATGGAAGGTGCAGGTGCGGCAGGTGGTTTAGGAGCAGGTCTGTTGGCGTTCTGCGATGCAGAAATGTGTCAAGGAATCTCGAAAATCCTTGAACTTTTAAAGCTTGAAGAATACATGAAAAAGGCAGATGTTGTCATTACAGGTGAAGGGAGAATGGACGGTCAATCTTTGAATGGAAAAGCACCAGTTGGGATTGCTATTCTAGCCAAAAAATATGATATTCCTGTTATAGCTATCGTCGGTAGTGCCTCGGCTAATCTTTCGACCATTTATGAAACTGGTATCGACTATGTACTTGATATCATCAATGAACCGATGGAACTTTCTTATGCGATGGAACAGGTAGAGCGATTGCTTGTTTGTGCAGGAGAACAAGCGATGCGACTGATACAGTTAGGTGAGAAAATAAGAAGATAAAAACACACGGTCCCTTCATGGCGACCGTGCATTTTTGGTTTTTATTAAATATTTAATACTTTATTCAAGAAATCTTTTGTCCGTTCATTTTGCGGATTTTCAAAGATTTGTTGAGGCGTTCCATCTTCTAAAAAGTTACCGTTGTCAATGAACATGACGCGATTGGCTACTTCTTTAGCGAACCCCATTTCGTGCGTAACGATAACCATCGTCATACCTTGTTCTGCCAATTTTTTCATGACGTTCAAGACATCACCGACCATTTCAGGGTCGAGTGCAGAAGTAGGCTCATCAAAAAGCATGATGTCAGGATTCATCGCTAGAGCACGAGCGATAGCTACACGCTGTTTTTGTCCACCGGAAAGCATTTCAGGATACATATCTTTTTTATCTTCTAGACCAACTGTCTGTAGCAATTTGATTGCTTTTTTCTCTGCTTCTTCTCTGGATTCTTTCTTCAGATCCATCGGTGCTAAAATGATGTTTTCCAAAATAGAAAGATGAGGGAATAGGTTAAAGTGCTGGAATACCATTCCGATATGTTGTCTCACCAAGTTGATATCTGTGCTTTTATCCATCAAGTGGGCGCCGTCAATAATGATCTCACCGTCAGAAGGTTCTTCTAAACGATTCAAGCAACGTAAGAATGTACTTTTTCCTGAACCTGAAGGGCCGATGATACAGACGACATCTCCTTCGTTGATGGATACGTTGATGTCGTTTAATACTGTGTTATCGCCGTATTTTTTGACTAGATGCTCAACTAAGATTTTTTCTGCCATCTTACTTCACCTTCTTTTCTAAAACTTTCGCTAATTTTGTCAATGCTGTAATCAAAATCAAGTACATGATCGCGATGATCAAATAAACATACGTACTTTGTGTCGTACGTGCAACGATGATTTTACCAGTTTGTAGCAATTCGACTACACCAATTGCGGAAATGATCGTTGTATCTTTCAATGAGATAACGAACTGATTCACGAATGATGGAATCATGATGCGTATCGCTTGTGGTAAAATGATTTTTTGCATCGTCCGATTATAAGAAAGACCCAAACTTCTAGAAGCTTCCATTTGTCCGACAGGAACGGCATTGATTCCGCCTCGAACAATCTCTGCGATATAAGCACTTGCGTTAAGAGTCAAGGTGATAACACCAGCGATGAAGTCGGGGATCGTAAATCCAACGATACCAGGCAATCCAAAGAAAATAAAGAATGCAAGAACCATCATCGGAATCCCACGGATGATATCGACATAAATGCTAGCAACCGTGCGAAGCGCGCGTATTGGTGCTACACTGAATAATCCAAAAATCACACCGATTACTATAGCCAAAGCGAAGGAGATCAAAGTCAAGAGAATCGTTCGCCAAAGTCCTTTTAACAATGCTTGATAGTTGTTTTGGATAAGTCCAAGAAATGTCGATTCATCAGCTGCGGAAGAATCACTAGAAGATTCTGAACCATCTGCTACATATTCTTTGATGATCTTATCGTACTCGCCTGTTCTTTTTAATTCTTTCAATCCTTCATTGAACATATTAAGAAGTTCAGGGTTTTGCCCTTTTTTGACGGCAAATGCATACTTTCCGCCAGATTCTTTTTCGATTGGTGTTTCCAATTCTTGTCCTTGTTTGATCGCATAACCAATTACTGGATAATCATCCATCATGGCATCAATTGCGCCAACTTTCAACCCGTCATACAATTGATCTGCAGCATCAAAATATTTGATAGAATAGCCGTATTCAGATTCATGATCGCTTAAAAATTCTGCACTTTCGGTTCCAACTTTTGCTCCGACTGTTTTTCCTTTCAAATCTTCATAAGACTTGATCGAAGTGTCGCCTTTTTTGACAGCTAATTGAATTCCGCTGTCAAAGTAAGAATCAGAAAAATCGTAGCTTTTCTTTCTTTCGTCCGTTACCGTCATTCCGGCAATCATCCCGTCTGCTTGTCCTGATTCTAAAGCTTGCAAAGCAGCGGAGAATCCACGATAGTCCATTCGGATGTTGAATCCTTGCAGTTTGGCGATGCTTTCCATCAATTTTACATCGATGCCCTCGTACTCGCCGTTTGCGTTTTGAAATTCAAATGGAGCAAAAGCAGAGTCGCTAGCAATTACGTATACGTCTTTTTTGGGCTCTATTTTTTGCATTGTCTCGCTTGTGCTTGACTCTGCCGTTGTAGTGTTGTCAGCTTGTGCAACATGACCAAATGCAAGTGTCACAAGTCCTGTCATTAAGAAAACAAATGAGTGAAATAAATGCTTTCTTTTCATAATCAACCTCCTAAATTTCCAATATTTTATTATTATAGGCGAAAAGTGCTGAATCAGACAAGACTGTAGGCTCGAAAAAATGAAAAAAATGCGAGTTTCTAACATTGTATGTTATAAAAAATAACATGAAGAATGAGAGAAAAAAGTGGCGAAAGTATGTTCGGTGTGGTATAATTTTTTAGTAAGGAATGCCTTTGCTTTCCTTTTCTTTTTATTGGTCGTAAAATGAAAAGGAATGAATGAAAAGGAGGACAAAGAATGATTGAAAGAGATACCTCCCGACGCTTTGAGCTTGTCTCGAAATACCAACCGGCTGGTGATCAGCCTGAAGCGATTAACCAATTAGTGGATGGCGTAGTCGGCGGGAAAAAAGCACAAATTTTATTAGGTGCGACTGGAACAGGGAAAACATATACGATTTCCAATCTTATTGAGAAAGTGAATAAACCAACACTGATTATTGCCCATAACAAAACATTGGCTGGTCAGCTGTACGGGGAATTCAAGGAATTTTTCCCTAACAATGCTGTTGAATATTTTGTTTCTTATTATGATTATTATCAGCCTGAAGCTTATGTGCCTTCAAGCGATACGTATATCGAAAAAGATTCAAGTGTAAATGATGAGATCGATAAATTACGACATTCGGCTACTAGTTCATTATTAGAAAGAAATGATGTGATCGTCATTGCATCCGTTTCATGTATTTTTGGATTAGGTTCGCCTTTTGAGTATCAAAAACAAGTCGTTTCGATTCGACAAGGAGCAGAATTAGATCGCAACCAGTTGATTCGTGACTTAGTCAGTATCCAGTTCGAAAGAAATGATATAGATTTTCAGCGCGGTCGTTTTCGAGTGCGTGGTGATGTCGTGGAGATTTTCCCGGCTTCAAGAGATGAACGTGCCTTAAGAGTGGAGTTTTTTGGAGATGAAGTCGAACGTATCCGAGAAGTCAATGCGCTGACAGGTGAAGTTTTAGGAGAAACGGAACATGTAGCAATCTTCCCGGCAACTCACTTTGTGACGAATGACGAACATATGGAGCATGCCGTAGCGAATATCAAAGCAGAATTAGAGCAGCGTTTAGCTGTTTTACGAAATGAAAACAAACTTCTAGAAGCTCAACGTTTAGAACAGCGAACCAATTATGATATTGAAATGATGTTAGAAATGGGCTACACTTCAGGAATCGAAAATTATTCTCGGCATATGGACGGACGTAAAGAAGGCGAACCGCCTTATACGCTATTGGATTTCTTTCCTGAAGATTTTTTGATCGTGGCTGACGAATCGCACGTGACCATGCCTCAAATCAGAGGAATGTATAATGGCGACCGAGCGAGAAAACAGATGCTAGTAGATTACGGTTTCCGTTTGCCATCTGCTTTAGACAATCGACCGCTTCGTCTAGAAGAATTTGAAAAACATGTCAATCAGATCATTTATGTCTCTGCGACACCAGGACCATATGAATATGAACAAACTGATACCGTTATCCAACAAATCATCCGTCCGACAGGGCTGCTTGATCCAGTAATCGAAGTCCGTCCAATCATGGGACAAATCGATGATCTAGTAGGCGAAATAAATGAACGGGTCGAAAAAGATCAACGGGTATTTGTAACGACACTGACGAAAAAAATGGCAGAAGACCTCACAGATTATTTCAAAGAATTAGGAATCAAAGTCAAATATCTGCATAGTGATATCAAAACGTTGGAACGAACAGAGATCATTCGAGATCTACGATTAGGCGAATTTGATGTGTTAGTCGGAATCAATTTGCTTCGTGAGGGATTAGATGTACCTGAAGTTTCTCTTGTTGCTATCTTGGATGCAGATAAAGAAGGCTTTTTACGTAGCGAACGTTCCTTAGTCCAAACGATTGGGCGAGCTGCTCGTAATGAAGAAGGGAAAGTAATCATGTACGCAGACAAGGTGACGGATTCTATGCGTTTAGCGATGGATGAAACGTCAAGACGTCGTACGATTCAGCAGAAGTACAATGAAGAACATGGGATCGTTCCAAAAACGATCATTAAAGAAATCCGAGATTTGATTTCTATTACGAAAGAATCGGAAGATGATACAAAAGAAGCGGTACAAGTCTCGTACGAAGAAATGACGAAGGAAGAAAAAGATACGTTATTGATGAAATTAGAAAAAGAAATGAAAGATGCGGCAAAAGCTTTGGATTTTGAAACAGCCGCTAATGTACGAGATATGATTTTAGAATTAAAAGCTTCGAAGTAGGAGGACAACATGGCTAACGATAAAATTACGATTCATGGTGCACGTGCCCATAACTTGAAAAATATAGATGTCACGATTCCACGAGACAAATTCGTGGTCGTTACAGGTTTGTCCGGTTCTGGAAAGAGTTCCTTAGCATTTGATACACTGTATGCAGAAGGACAGCGGAGATACGTAGAAAGTCTTTCAGCGTATGCCCGCCAATTTTTAGGTCAAATGGATAAACCAGATGTAGACAGCATCGACGGATTGAGTCCGGCGATTTCTATTGATCAGAAAACAACAAGTAAAAACCCTCGTTCGACAGTAGGTACTGTGACAGAAATCAATGACTATTTACGCTTGTTGTTTGCTCGTGTAGGACATCCGATTTGTCCCAACGATCATATCGAGATTACCAGTCAATCAGTAGATCAAATGGCCGATCAAGTAATGGCTTTACCTGAGCGCACAAAGATTCAAGTAATGGCACCAATCGTGGTAAAGAAAAAAGGTCAACACAAAAAAATATTCGAACGAATCCAAAAAGAGGGATACGTACGCGTTCGAGTCGATGGCGAAATCTATGATTTAAGTGAAGTACCTGAGCTGGAGAAAAACAAAAAACACGATATCGCAATCGTCATCGACCGGATCATTGTGAAAGAAGGAATTCGTTCTCGTCTATTTGATTCTTTAGAGGCAGCCTTGCGACTGGCAGACGGCTATGCTTTGGTTGACGTGATTGGCGAAGAAGAAATGTTGTTTAGCGAACACTATGCTTGTCCTTATTGCGGATTTACTGTTGGTGAACTAGAACCAAGACTGTTCTCCTTCAATGCGCCTTTTGGAGCTTGTCCAGACTGTGACGGTTTAGGCGTCAAATTAGAAGTCGATCAAGATTTAGTCATTCCAGATAGAACGAAGACGCTTAGTCAAGGTGCAATCGTTCCATGGAATCCAATCAGCTCTCAATATTATCCTCAAATGTTAGCGCAGGCTTGCGAAAGTTTCGGTATCGATTTGGATACACCATTCGAAGAATTACCGGAAGAACATCAGGAAATCATCTTAAATGGAACAGATGAACTTTTCCATTTCCATTATGAAAATGATTTTGGTGGCGTTCGCGATGTAGAAACAACTTTCGAAGGAGTATTGAAAAATATCGAACGTCGTTATCATGATACGAACAGTGATTTCACGCGTGAGCAAATGCGTCTTTATATGACCGAATTGACTTGTCAGACGTGTAAAGGTTATCGTTTGAATCCTCAAGCATTATCTGTTCAAATCAATGGAACGAATATTGGGCAAACAAATGAATTGTCTATCCAAAAAGCAGTAGACTTCTTCTTAAACCTTACATTATCTGAACAAGAAAAAGTGATTGCCAAACCGATTTTAAAAGAAGTAAATGACAGACTTTCATTCTTAGAAAATGTCGGATTAGACTATCTAACCTTGAGTCGTGCTTCGGGAACGTTATCTGGAGGAGAAGCACAGCGAATCAGATTGGCTACGCAAATTGGATCGAATCTTTCTGGAGTTCTGTATATTTTAGATGAACCATCGATCGGATTACATCAACGCGATAATGATCGACTGATTGGCTCATTGAAGAAAATGCGTGATCTTGGCAATACACTCGTTGTGGTCGAACATGATGAAGATACGATGTGGGCAGCAGATTATCTGATTGACGTCGGACCTGGAGCAGGGGAACAAGGCGGACAAATCGTTGCTGCAGGTACTCCTGAAGAAGTAGCTAATGATGAAAATTCTTTGACAGGGAAATATCTTTCAGGGAAAAAATCGATCCCGGTGCCAAAAGAACGCCGTAAAGGTAATGGGAAAGCAATCAAGATTACTGGTGCTTCAGAAAACAATCTGAAAAATATCAGTGTCGAATTTCCTTTAGGAGAATTTGTAGCAGTAACAGGTGTGTCTGGTTCTGGAAAGAGTACATTGGTCAATAGTATCTTAAAGAAATCATTAGCGCAGAAATTAAATAAGAATTCTGCCAAGCCAGGTAAATTCAAGACAATTTCCGGCTACGAAAGTATCGAAAAGATCATCGACATCGATCAAAGCCCAATCGGACGGACGCCGAGAAGTAATCCAGCGACTTATACGAGTGTCTTTGATGATATCCGTGGGTTATTTGCTCAAACAAACGAGGCAAAAATGCGGGGATATAAGAAAGGTCGTTTTAGTTTCAACGTAAAAGGCGGTCGTTGTGAAGCGTGTCGCGGGGATGGGATTATTAAGATCGAAATGCACTTTTTGCCTGATGTCTATGTTCCTTGTGAAGTATGTCATGGCAAACGATATAACTCTGAAACATTAGAAGTGCATTACAAAGGAAAAAGCATTGCAGATGTTTTGGAAATGACGGTAGAAGATGCTGTAGAATTCTTCAAGCATATTCCAAAGATTCATCGCAAACTGCAAACGATCGTTGATGTTGGCTTAGGGTATGTGACGATGGGACAACCAGCAACGACATTGTCCGGTGGCGAGGCGCAACGGATGAAACTTGCCAGTGAATTACACAAAATCTCTAATGGAAAGAATTTCTATATATTAGATGAACCAACGACTGGTCTTCATAGCGACGATATCGCCCGTTTGTTGCAAGTGTTACAAAGGTTAGTAGACGCTGGTAATACAGTTTTAGTGATCGAACACAATCTAGATGTAATCAAAACAGCCGATCATATCATTGATTTAGGACCAGAAGGCGGAGAAGGCGGAGGAACGATCCTTGCGACTGGAACTCCAGAAGAAATCATTGATGTAAAAGAAAGCTATACAGGTCACTATTTGAAAAAAATAATGGTATAAAGAAGATAGATCGCTGAGATAGTTAAAAAAACATAAAAAAATGAATTTTTGCTTGTTTTCTTAATACTAGTGTTCTAGAATCATTACATGGTAGTTCTTTCTACACTGATTGGTATAGATAAAAACTTCCTATAAGTTCAATCCGTTCAAAAAAGAATTGAGCAATCGGAGGAGTTTCCTTTGATTGCTTTTTTCTTTATGGTATGATATTCCTTGTGTAGTTAGAAAAGAAAAACAAGAGATTATGAGTAAGTGAGAGATAATGATGAACAGTATTGAAAATGAAGAATTTATCCCTATATTATTAGGAAGCGACATGAACGTTTATGGTATGGCACGTTCTTTTAACGAAGCATACGGCAAAGTCTGCCAAGCATATGCTTCTGATCAATTAGCCCCTACCCGCTACAGTAAAATCGTCAATGTAGAAGTCATTCCAGGATTTGATAAAGACCCTGTATTTATCGAGACGATGCTTCGTTTGGCAAAAGAAAGATATTCTGATAAGAGTAAAAAATATCTTTTGATCGCTTGTGGTGATGGGTATGCAGAATTGATCTCTCAACATAAGCAAGAGCTGTCAGAATATTTTATCTGTCCGTATATTGATTATTCTTTATTTGAAAGACTGATCAATAAAGTAAGCTTTTATGAAGTTTGTGAAGAATATGATCTTCCGTATCCTAAAACATTGATCGTCAGAGAAGAAATGTTAGTAAATGGACGCTTAGAACAGGAATTGCCTTTTGAATTCCCGGTTGCTTTGAAACCCGCAAACAGTGTGGAGTACCTTTCTGTTCAATTTGAAGGAAGAAAAAAAGCGTTTATTCTAGAAACGAGAGAAGAGTTTGATTTGATTTTAGGTCGGATCTATGAAGCCGGTTATACTAGTGAAATGATCGTACAAGATTTTATCCCGGGTGATGATAGTAATATGCGTGTGCTAAATGCGTATGTAGATGAAGATCATCAAGTTCGGATGATGTGTCTTGGTCATCCACTTTTAGAAGATCCTACACCAGCATCGATTGGAAATTACGTTGTG
Organism: Enterococcus sp. E5-162; assembly: GCF_035725965.1. Taxonomy (NCBI): domain Bacteria; kingdom Bacillati; phylum Bacillota; class Bacilli; order Lactobacillales; family Enterococcaceae; genus Enterococcus; species Enterococcus sp. E5-162. The sequence goes on from NZ_JAPRFV010000001.1 coordinate 53,697, forward strand.
ATCATGCCAGATTATAACGAAAAAATCTATCAAACCATTAAAGCATTTTTGGAAAAAATCGAATATACCGGCTTTGCCAATTTCGATATGAAGTATGATCCTAGAGATGGAGAATATAAATTATTTGAAATCAATTTGAGACAAGGACGTAGCAGTTTCTTTGTGACATTGAACGGCTTGAATCTGGCTCGTTTCGTCACAGAAGATCGAGTGTTCAACAAACCCTTTGTTGAAACGACCTATGGAACGAATCAATCAGATAAAGCAAGATTATGGATGGGTGTGCCCAAAAAAATCTTTTTAGAATATGCTCGGGAAAATGAAGACAAAAAACTAGCTGAGCAAATGATCAAAGAAAATCGTTACGGCACTACTGTATTTTATGAAAAAGATCGGTCAATCAAGCGCTGGATGTTGATGAAATATATGTTCCATAACTATATTCCAAGATTCAAAAAGTATTTTCATGTGAAAGAAGGCTAGTTCATGGAGAATTTTTTCAGTATTTTAGGCGGAATGGGCACGATGGCGACAGAAAGTTTTGTTCGCTTAATCAACCACCGAACGAAAGCTACAAAAGATCAAGAATATTTGAATTATGTCTTATTCAATCATGCAACAGTTCCTGATCGTACAGCTTATATTTTAGATCGATCAGAAGAAAATCCAATGCCGTTTCTGCTGGACGATATTGAGAAACAAAATTTATTGCGACCAAACTTCATTGTGTTGACTTGTAACACAGCACATTACTTTTTTGAAGAATTACAAGCGGCAACGGATATTCCTATCCTGCATATGCCAAGAGAAGCAGCAAATGAACTTGTCCGTCAGCATACGACAGGGAAAGTAGCGATTCTAGGAACAGAAGGAAGTATGAAAGCTGGAATCTATGAACGCGAAGTCAAAAATCTTGGATTCGAAACAGTGATTCCTGATACTGCGCTTCAAGAAAAAATCAATTATTTAATCTATCATGAAATCAAAGAGTCAGATCACTTGAATCAAGAACTCTACTATGAGATTTTGGAGGAAGCGGTAGAGCGATTAAACTGTGAAAAAGTTATCCTAGGTTGCACGGAATTATCTTTGATGCATGAATTTGCTGAAGATAATCATTACCCAGTGATCGATGCTCAATCTATTTTAGCGGATCGGACGATCGAACGTGCATTAGCTGAAAGAAACGAAGCATTAGATACAGTATCTGAAAAGTAGAAAAATCTTGGATTTGGGGCAAATATCCTAAAAGATATTTGGTCCAAATCTTTTTGTAAAAGAGAAAGAAAGCTGGTAATGATACGCCCGGAATGATATAATTTTATTATGTACAATGTGAGAGGGGTTCGTAAATATGACAGATAATTTGCAATTAGTCATCATAACAGGTATGAGCGGTGCAGGAAAAACAGTAGCTATCCAAAGTTTTGAGGATATGGGCTATTTTTGTATCGATAATATGCCGCCTCGATTGATTCCAAAATTCTGGGAATTAATCAAAGAATCAGGTAAAGTCACAAAAATGGCTTTAGGAGTAGATTTACGTTCTCGTTCCTTCTTTGAAGAAATTCAAAACATGCTGATTGAAATCGAAAATACGAACTTCATCGACACTTCTATCTTGTTTTTAGATGCTTCGGACGAAGAACTAGTTGCTCGTTACAAAGAAACAAGACGAGCGCATCCGATGGCAATGGACGGTTTGATCACTGAAGGAATCCGTAAAGAGCGGGCAATATTAGACGACTTGAAAGCACAAGCTTCCGTGATCATTGACACCACGACATTGACACCACGACAATTACGCGAAAAAATCAACGAGTCTTTCAAGTCAAAGGGAGACCAAGGATTTCGAATCGAATTTGTATCATTTGGCTTTAAATATGGGTTGCCGATTGACTCTGATATCGTGATGGATGTACGTTTTTTGCCAAATCCTCATTATATTCCAGAACTAAGACCACTAACTGGTAAAGACCAGCCAGTCTATGATTATGTGATGTCCTTTGATGAAACACAATCTTTCTATCATAAATTTTTGGATCTTCTGGAAACCGTATTGCCTGGATATATCAAAGAAGGAAAAAGCAGCTTGACAGTTGCAATCGGCTGTACAGGCGGCCAACACCGTTCTGTGGCGTTGACTGAACGTTTGGCAAATGCTTTAGGAAAAACATATAAAGTCAATGTGACACATCGGGACAAGGATAAAAGGAAAGAGACGGTGAACCGGTCGTGAAAATGAAAACCTACCGGATAAGAAAACCAAAGATCGTAGTGGTCGGCGGTGGCACGGGTCTGCCGGTTATCCTAAAAAGTTTACGAAATCAGGGAGCAGATATCACGGCGGTAGTAACTGTTGCGGATGATGGTGGAAGCAGCGGCGCAATCAGAGAATCGATCGCTATGGCTCCTCCTGGTGACTTGAGAAATGTCTTAGTAGCGTTATCAGATATGCCGCAATTCTATGAAGATATTTTCCAATATCGTTTTAAAAAAGAAGATCAGTTCTTAGCCAATCATACGATCGGTAACCTGATTATTGCTGCAGTTTCCGAAATGCGAGGAAGCACATATGAAGCGATTCAATTATTAGCGAAAATGATGCATGTAGATGGACACGTCTATCCTTCTTCAGAAACGCCTTTGACCTTGCATGCCGTCTTTAAAGACGGAACGACTGCAGTAGGAGAATCTAAAATCGCGATTGATCGCAAAACGATCGATCATGTCTATGTTTGCAACACGAATGATAAAAGTGAAGCTAAAGCGGCACGAAAAGTCGTTTCAGCAATTATGGATGCCGACATGGTCGTTTTGGGTCCCGGCAGTTTATTCACTAGCATCCTTCCCAATTTAGTGATACCAGAAATTGGCGAAGCTATGATTAATACAACTGCTGAAACCGTGTATATCTGTAATATCATGACCCAAAAAGGGGAAACTGAACACTTCACCGATGCCGATCATATACGTGTCTTACACAAGCATTTGAAGCAGCCTTTTATCGACACGGTACTAGTCAATACGGAAAAAGTACCAGAAGATTATATGGACCCGGAAATCTATGATGAGTACTTAGTACAAGTCGCACATGATTTCCATGGATTGAGAAATGAAGGCTGTCGAGTGATTTCTACCGACTTTTTAGAATTGAAAGACGGTGGTGTCTTCCATGATGGAGACAAAGTGGTAGAAGAATTATTCCGATTAGTTTTCGGTTCAAAATATTAAGCAATTTATTGTTGGAGAAAGGAGGAGAATAGGATGTCATTTGCTGCAGATGTGAAGAAAGAACTAACTGGTTTGGAAGTTCATCGAGAACATGCGAAAGCAGAATTAGCTGCTTTGTTGCGAATGAACGGCTCTTTAGGTATTGTGAACCAGCAGTTTATTTTGAACGTCCAAACAGAAAATGCTGCAATTGCCAGACGTATCTATTCTCTTTTGAAAGATCATTATCAGGTACGAAGTGAGCTACTCGTTCGTAAAAAAATGAAATTAAAAAAGAACAATGTCTATATCGTCCGCTTGAAGCAAGGCACAAAAGATGTGTTGATGGATCTTGATATTATGGATGGTATGATGTTCAATGGACACGTTTCGGACGAGATTATGGGGAATTCGCAAAAAATGCGTTCGTATTTACGTGGGGCTTTTATGGCCTCGGGTTCAGTCAATAATCCAGAAACAAGCCGTTACCATTTAGAGATATTTTCCATTTATGAACAGCATAACCAAGACATTTGCGATATGTTGAATTATTACGGACTGCATGCTCGAACGCTTGAACGACGCAATGGCTATATTTCCTATTTAAAAGGCGCAGAAAAGATTGCTGATTTCTTGACACTGATTGGTGCAACTAATTCGATGCTTCGATTTGAAGACGTGCGGATCGTACGGGATATGAGAAATTCGGTCAATCGCCTAGTTAATTGTGAGACAGCAAATTTGAATAAGACGATTGATGCGGCTTCTAAACAAATTGAAAACATCGAATTGATCGAAGCAAAGGTCGGTCTGCATGCCCTTCCTGAAAAACTTCAGGAAATTGCTGAACTCCGGCTTCAGCATCCAGAAGTCAGTTTGAAAGAGTTAGGGGAAATGATTCCCTCAGGTACGATATCCAAATCGGGAATCAATCACCGTATACGCAAAATCAATGAATTTGCGGAAAAACTACGTGAAGAAGCAGTGTAATCCAATGTAAAAACTGATACATGAAGCAGAGGTGCGGATGTATCAGTTTTTTTTATTTAACAAAATATCACTTGCTTTTCTTTTCTTCTTCTGTCAAACTATAAATCCCTATTACTGCCCGTTGTTCGCCATAGATTTGTTTAAAAATCGATTTTAAAGGAGAAACAAGGATGACAGAGTATATTGAATTGATTCATGCACGAGAAAACAACTTGAAAAACATTGATTTGCGTATCCCAAAAAATAAAATTACCATCTTTACTGGCGTATCAGGGTCTGGCAAATCTTCTATTGTTTTTGATACGATTGCACAGGAGGCGGGCAGACAACTGAATGAGACTTTTAATAGTTTTGCACGTAATTTTTTGCCTAAATATAGCAGACCTGATATTGATGAGATCAAGCATTTATCCACGGCTGTTTTGATCAATCAGAAGAAACTGGGAGGAAATGCTCGATCCACTTTAGGTACTGCAACGGATATTCAGGCACTTTTTCGAATTTTATTTTCACGCTTTGCTGAACCGCCATTAGGTTATGCCAACGCGTATTCATTTAATGATCCTCAAGGTATGTGCCCTGTCTGCCAAGGAATTGGAAAAACGATAACATTGAATATCGATGCCGCTGTAGATGCGACACGCTCACTAAATGAAGGAGCAATCTTGCTTCCCAATTTCACGGTAGGGACTTGGTATTGGAAAATGTATGCAGAGACTGGTTTATTCGACCCAAACAAACCAATCTCCGAATACACATCAGAAGAATACGATCGATTATTGTATGGAAAAGCAGAGAGAATCAATATACCAAGTGCGGGAGATATGAATGTGACTTATGAAGGGATTGTCACTCGATTCATGCGAACCAATGTCCATACTGAAAAAGAAACAACGAAAAAAACAGCAAAGGTTCTGGAGACGTATACCAAAATGGACACTTGTCCAGAATGCCAAGGAAAACGTTTCTCACACGAAGTCCTAAACTCTAAAATAAACGGTTATAATATATACGATTTGACCGCAAAAGAATTATCTTCACTATTACAAATACTAGAAACGTTAGATAACAAAGAGCGTCATCCGTTGATTGCCAGTATCCAAAAACGTATCCAAGATTTGATTGATATTGGATTAGGCTATATGACATTGACACGCGAGACTTCAAGTTTATCTGGAGGGGAATCACAGCGAGTAAAAATGGTGAAGCAATTAGCTAGCAGTTTGACTAATATGATGTATATTTTTGACGAGCCAAGTACAGGATTGCATCCTAGAGATGTCCATCTACTTAATGATTTATTAAAAAAAATCCGAGATGAAGGGAATACAGTTCTGGTAGTCGAACATGATCCTGATGTCATCAAGGTGGCCGATCATATCGTGGATGTAGGACCTTATGCTGGAAGTCACGGCGGTGAGATCATGTATACTGGGGATTATGATGGGTTACTGGATTCTGGTACGTTAACGGGAAACTATTTGCGACATCAATTACCAATCAAAAAAGAAGTACGGACATTTTCAGAAACCTTTATTAGCCGCCAGAGCTCTTTGCATAATTTAAAAAATATTCGCTTAGAAATCCCTAAAGGTGTTTTTACCGTTGTTTCTGGGGTAGCTGGTTCTGGCAAGAGTACATTGGTCAATCAAGTATTTTTAAAAGACTTTCCAGAAAGCCTACTTATTGATCAAAATCCAATCCATACGAACAAACGGTCAAATCCAGCCACATTCAGTGGGATCATGAATAACATTCGGAAAGCTTTTGGTAAAGAAAATCAAGTTGATGCTGGATATTTCAGCTACAATTCTAAAGGGGCTTGTCCAGAATGCAAAGGAATGGGTGTAATCGAGCTTAATCTATCCTTTATGGACAAATCAGAGGTAGTTTGTTCAAATTGCCATGGGAAACGTTATGATCCAGCTGTTTTGGATTATCGTTATCGTGGAAAAAATATCGTAGAAGTCATGGATATGACCATAGAAGAAGCACTTGAATTTTTTGATGAGAAAGAGATCCAGCGAAAGCTTGAGAATCTAAAAGAAGTTGGTATTGGTTATCTGACTCTTGGACAGCCGATGGACACCTTATCTGGCGGAGAAGCACAAAGGCTGAAATTAGCTAATGAATTGAAAACAAATGGACAAATATACATTCTAGATGAGCCAACAACAGGACTGCATATGTCAGATGTCGAAAATGTGATTCGAATTATCAATAACTTAGTGGATAAAGGGAACACGGTCATTGTTATTGAACACAATCTAGATGTGATCCGAAGTGCTGATTGGATCATTGATCTTGGACCAGAAGGTGGATCTGGTGGTGGAAATATTCTTTATGAAGGGATTCCAGGAGGATTAAAGAACGCACAAACGATCACTGGAAACTATATCTGATTGAATACTGTTTAGTGGAGAGGTTGTGACAGAAGCTACTTCTGGAACACCGTTTATTCGGAAAAAACATACTAGGAAAGGGCTGTGACAAGACTTTTGTCACAGCCCCCTTGTTGTTTTATTTTGCTTGGATCAATTCTTTTAGTTTTTCTTTTGAAATAGATTCATCAAAGATTTCTTTACCCAAGATGACGGTTGGAACAAATCGAATATGTGCTTGCTCAGCTTCGTTGATGATAGCTTGGCTCAGCTGTTCGTTTTTTTGTTCTGCCAGCCCTAATTTATCTGCTGCAAAATCCGCTACTCCTTGGAGCGAAAGATGTTTCCACTCGTCTTGAGTATCGAATATTTGTTTGATCTCTTTGATTGCTTGTTGTCCATCGCTGATCGTGATATACCGGTGCATCACGTTTCCTCGCTGCAAGCTTTCTTTTTCTTTATCGAATAATTTGATCACTCTCTGTAATTGACCGCTTTGGACGGCTTCTTCCAATAGCTCATGAGATTCTTCAAACCATTGTCGGCAATATGGGCAAGCTAAGTTGATGAATTCGATCATTTTTTTAGGAGCATCTGATGAACCATAAGTAATACCTTTTTCTGTAGTTGTTTTTGTTGCATCAATCACTGATATATCCATGTAAAAACACCTCTTTCGGTTATAGTTTACACATGTCTGACAAAAAAAGGCAACGATTTAGATTGTTTTTCTAAAAAAATGATTGAAATAGACGTATGTGAAATATTTTTCTAAATAAAAGAAAAAATGGAATATTTTACGTTATAATGGAACAGATAATGAGAGAGAATATGAACAAGGATGATGAATCATGCGAAAAATGAAAACAATGGACGGCAATACGGCAGCCGCGTATATTTCTTATGCTTTTACCGAGATTGCTGCAATATATCCGATAACGCCCAGTTCGACCATGGCTGAATTAGTCGATCAATGGTCAGCAGCAGGAAAAGAAAATGTATTTGGTCAACCAGTAAAAGTAGTGGAAATGCAATCCGAAGCAGGAGCAGCTGGCGTGGTTCACGGTTCACTGAAAACTGGTGCGCTGACAACTACATATACCGCCTCACAAGGGTTGCTTTTGATGATACCGAATATGTATAAAATTGCTGGGGAACTACTGCCAAGTGTTTTTCACGTTGCTAGTCGGGCAGTGACGACGAATGCTTTAAATATATTTGGAGATCATGGAGACGTGATGGCTGCAAGACAAACAGGGTTTGCGATGCTAGCTGAAAGCAGTGTGCAAGAAGTGATGGATTTGACACCTGTTGCCCATCTTGCTTCCATTGAAGGCGAATTGCCTTTTTTGAATTTCTTTGATGGGTTCCGTACGAGTCACGAAATTCAAAAAATCGAAGTTTTGGAATATGAAGAATTAGCTCCTTTGGTCAATCAGGAGAAGTTAGCTTCTTTTCGTAAACGTGGGATGAATCCCAATCATCCGACAGTTAGTGGCACGAACCAGAATCCAGATATTCATTTTCAACAACGGGAAACAATCAATCCGTATTATGATAAGTTACCTGCAATCGTACAAAAATATATGAAAGAGATTAATCGATTACGAGGTACTTCTTATGATTTGGTGACTTATTACGGAGCAGCTGATGCAGAAGAGGTCATTGTTTCGATGGGATCAGTTGCACAGACGATTGAGCAAACAGTTGATTATTTGAATGCAAACGGACGGAAAACAGGTTTTTTGAATATCCATCTTTATCGACCTTTTCCAGTGGAAACATTTGTGCAAAAGTTACCTCATACAGTAAAAGCAATCGCTGTTCTTGATCGAAGTAAAGAGCCAGGAGCAGGGGGAGAACCCCTTTTATTAGACGTTCAAAGTGCGTTATATGATTCTGAATTTCGCCCGGCTATTATTGGTGGTCGCTACGGATTAGGTTCGAAAGATGTGACACCCGATCAAATCTCGGCAGTTTTTGATGAATTGCAAAAAGATCCAAGTATACGCAAAAAACGGTTCACCATTGGGATCGTGGATGATGTGTCTTATCAATCTTTGGAAACAAAAGAAAGTCTAGATTTAACAGAACCGCAAACATTCCAGGCAAAGTTTTGGGGATTTGGATCTGACGGAACAGTTGGTGCAAATAAATCAGCCATCAAGATTATCGGGGATCACACAGACAAATATGCTCAAGGCTATTTTTATTATGATTCGAAAAAATCTGGCGGTCTAACTGTCTCTCATCTGCGTTTTGGAGATACGCCGATACGTTCAGCGTATCTTGTCGAGCATGCGGACCTTGTTGCTTGTCACACACCAGCTTACCTGCATAGCTATGACTTAGTCAAAGGATTGAAGCCAGGTGGAATCTTTTTACTGAATACTCTTTGGAGTGACGAACAATTAGAAACGCATCTGCCCATAAAATTAAAACGTTACTTGGCTGAAAATAACATTCGGTTCTATACGATCAATGCCATGAGATTGGCCCAAGAAGTTGGTTTGGGACGACGGATCAATACGGCAATGGAAACAGCATTTTTTAAATTAGCTGACATCATTCCATTTGATGAAGTGATTCCGTTGCTAAAAGAAGAAGCACTAAAAAGCTACGGGCATAAATCAATGGCTATCGTAGAAAAAAACATACAGGCAATCGATCGGACAATCGAACTGCTTCATGAAGTTGTGATTCCAGAAAATTGGAAAACATTGGAGATGCCTGAAAAAATCAATAAAAGGAACAAGGGGTATGTACAAGAAATCCTTGAGCCAGTGAATGCGCAGGAAGGGAATCATCTCTCTGTTGGTACGCTTGTAGCAAATGGAATGACAACTGGCGAAATGCCTTTAGGAACGGCTTCTGTTGAAAAGCGAGGTGTCGCTTTAGAAGTACCTGAGTGGATTAGTGATCGCTGTACGATGTGTAATGAATGTGCCTTTGTGTGTCCACATGCTGCCATCCGTCCATTTTTAGCAGATGAAGAGGAAATGGAAGAAGCACCAGAAGGATTTATCGTGAGAGAAATGAGAGGCGCAGACGGCGTAAAATACCGTATCCAAGTTTCAGTGGAAGACTGTACAGGTTGTGGTCTGTGTGTAGAGGCTTGTCCCGCAAAAGGCAAAGCTTTAGTGATGAAACCTTATGAAGAACAGAAAGAACAAGCTATGAATTGGGCTTTTGCGATGACGCTAAGACAAAAAGAAAATCCAGTGAAAGGGAAAAATACGGTTTTATCGACACAATTCAACCAACCACTTCTTGAATTCTCAGGCGCTTGCTCAGGCTGTGGCGAAACACCTTATGTAAAATTATTGACACAAATGTTCGGCGATCGAATGATGATTGCGAATGCGACAGGCTGTTCTTCTATTTGGGGCGGTGCCTCTCCAGCTTCGCCTTATACGACAAACGAATGTGGTCAAGGGCCTGCATGGTCAAATTCTTTATTGGAAGATAATGCTGAATTTGGTTATGGTATGCTTCTGGCGGCACAGACTCGTCGTGAGGCTTTGGCAAATTCAATCAAAGAAGTATTGCCAAAAGTGTCAGAAGAACTGCGAGAATTGATGGAAGACTGGTTGGAACATCTCTTTGAGAGTGAAGGAACGCAACAAAGAGCAGCAAAACTGCAAGCAGCGATCGAAAATGAACGATCAATTGTCCCTGAACTGGAAGATATATACAAGAGAAGAGATCTATTCGTAAAAAACAGCCAATGGATGATTGGCGGAGATGGATGGGCTTACGACATTGGTTTTGGCGGGATCGATCATGTACTTGCCAGCGGAGCAGACGTAAATATCCTTGTTTTGGATAACGAAGTCTATTCCAATACTGGCGGTCAAACCTCAAAAGCAACACCAGCTTCGGCAATCGCTAAATTTTCAGCTAGTGGAAAATATGCTTCAAAGAAAGACTTAGGGATGATGGCGATGACATATGGGAATGTCTATGTAGCACAAATCGCTTCAGGGGCCAATCAAATGCAGACAATCAAAGCATTTGAAGAAGCAGAAAAGTATCCTGGCCCTTCTTTGATTATTGCCTATACACCTTGTATCACACATGGCTTGCTTGGTGGAATGAAAGAATCGCTTAAAGAAGCAAAAGAAGCTGTTTCTTCTGGTTATTGGTCATTATATCGATATAACCCTACAATGGTCGAAAAAAACAAGAAACCAATGACTTTGGACTACAAAAAACCTGATTTCTCTACTATGCCTGATTTCATGAGGAAACAGGTTCGCTTTTCTTCACTAGAGAACGCAAATCCAAATCTTGCAAAAGCTTTATTTGAAAAGACTGTCCAAGATGCTAAAAAACGTTTTTACAACTATGCTGCACTGTCAGGAGAATTAGAAAAAATCAAGAAAAGACTTGAACCAGAAGAGTCCATTGATGTAGTCGTTAAAACGAGAAAAGAAAAAACGACGGATCTTGAAGCGGAAGAAAGAAGAGCTGCCCGAAGAGCCGCTCGAGCAGAACGACGTAAAAAAATGGAACACGTTACAGAAGAAAAAAGTGAAAAATAACAGAAAAAATGTAATGAATAATTCTCTGAGGTTTAAAAATTTTTATTCTAGAGAAAAATAAAACGCATACTTGTAATTTTCTTGATAATTATGTGTTTTTCTCAAGAAAAAAACGAGCAGATCAGCCTCTAAAATTAAAACATATGATATACTAGAGAGGAAATCTCAAAAGAGAAGAGAGGCTTTTTATGTCATTTCAAATCGGGGAACTTTTTAATTTGGACTATTGGCAGCAAATGTTTTCCGGTGACTTGTTCTCTCTGAATTTTTTGGTGAACATACTTGATATTCTGGTTGTCTGGTATCTTGTATACAAACTGATCCAACTGCTGCGAGGCACAAAAGCGATTCAGCTTCTGAAAGGTGTAGCTATTTTTATTGTTATCCGAATCGTAGCAGAAATCATTGGTCTGCACACCTTGTCTTGGCTGATGAACCAAGTCATCACGTACGGGGTGATAGCTGCTATCGTGATTTTTCAGCCGGAAATCCGGAGAGGACTGGAACATCTTGGACGCAGTTCGCTTTTCAAACAATCAAAAAGCGAACAGCAGGAAGATGAGAAGATGATCTTGTCTTTTGACAAAGCCATCCAATATATGTCCAAGCGAAAAATCGGTGCGCTGATCACTATCGAACGTCATACTGGATTAGATGAGTATATTGAGACAGGGATTGCTTTAGATGCAGATATCACTGGGGAGCTGCTGATCAATATCTTTATTCCTAATACACCGCTGCATGATGGTGCAGTTATTGTAAAAGAAGGAAAGATCGCAGTAGCAAGTGCCTATCTTCCTCTATCAGAAAGTATGTTGATCCCTAAAGAATTCGGGACTCGACACCGGGCAGCTGTCGGTATAAGCGAAGTCAGCGACGCGATCACCATCGTTGTCTCTGAAGAAACCGGGGACGTCAGCATCACGTTAGATAATGAACTGATGGCTGGCTTATCCCAGCAAGAATATTTGGCAATCTTGCGTAGAGAATTAATTGCTGAAGAGAAAACAAAAAATAAGAAAAACGTGATTCAATCTTTCCTAGACGGTATGACTAAGGGAGGGGATCGCAAATGATCTCAAAAGAGAAACGGACAAGCATTCTTTACAGTTTTATTGCATTGCTGTTCAGTATTGCACTGTACTTCAATGCAAATGGACAGTCCGTTCAAAACACGCTTTCTGGAAATGAAGCGTATAATCAAACAGTCACTGGTGTGCCAATCAAAATTTCTTATGATTCGCAACGCTATTATATCCATGGATATGAAAACACAGTGACGGTCAAACTTTCCAGTGCAAACCGAGTCCAGTTGAATGCAGAAGCAAACGAAGATACACGGATGTTTCGCATCACTGCAGATATCACTAAGCTTGGCGAAGGAACACATGAAGTTCCGCTGAAAATTCAGAACTTGAGCAGTGCTGTCACAGCAAAGATGGAACCATCAACTATTACAGTAACGGTTGAGAAAAAGGTGACAAAAGATTTCGATGTGGAAACATTGATTCCTTCAACGATCACACCATCTGGATATGAGCTGGATGATACTTCCGTTAGTCCTAAAAAAGTCTCTATCACTACAGGTGATAAAACGTTGGCCGAAATCAAACGAGTAGTAGCTGATGTAGATGCTTCGATGGTCACGGATGATGGAATCAATAGTGAAGTGCCGATACAAGCGCTGAACGCAGCAGGAGAAATATTAAGTATCATTTCCGATCCAGTGCAAGTAACTGTGAAAGCTGATGCAATCAAACCAAGCAAAACGGTACGACTTTATGGGACGCAACAAGGAACACCAGCTGCTGGGGTTAAAAGCTATGATTTCAGTTTTTCAGACCTGGAAGCAGAAGTAAGCGGATCTAGCGATTTGCTTGCGTCAATCGGCGACAGTATCGTTGTACCAATCAATGTCTCAGGAATCAGTCATCGAACAACTCGTAAAATCGAAATACCAGTAGAAGAAGGACTAAGTATCAAACCTAAATCAGTCAGTGTGGAGATTACACCCGTAATGCAAACGTCAAGCAGCAGCTCCGCTTCGACGAGCAGTCGGACACAAGAAGATACAAATATAAGTACAAGCACCACATCTGCTGATTCAGTAACGGTACCTTCAACAACAACGTCCATCTCTTCTAGTTCGGAATCTGCAACAAGCAGTTCATCCACGAGTACAGAAGAAACGTCGCAAACAAGCGAATCAACACAAATGAGCAGAACAAATTCCTCGGAAAATTAAGTTAAAGGAGTAATTTTACAACTATGGGTAAATATTTTGGAACAGACGGCGTCCGCGGTGAAGCCAACAAGGAACTTACGCCAGAACTTGCATTTAAGCTGGGACGATGCGGAGGTTATGTCCTAAGCCAGCATGAAGAAGAAGGAAAACGCCCACGCGTACTAGTGGGGCGGGATACAAGAATCTCAGGTCAAATGTTAGAAGAAGCGCTGATTTCAGGACTTTTATCGGTGGGTATCGAAGTGTTCCAACTAGGTGTGATTTCTACGCCAGGTGTTGCTTATCTGACACGGTTACAAAAAGCAAGTGCAGGAGTGATGATCTCTGCTTCTCACAATCCAGCGCAGGATAATGGAATCAAATTTTTTGGTGCAGACGGTTTTAAATTAGTAGATGATCAAGAACTAGAAATCGAAGCATTGTTGGATGCAGAAGTAGATGAATTGCCTCGTCCATCAGCTGACGGTTTGGGAACTGTAGAAGAATTTCCAGAAGGTTTATTGAAATATTCTCAATTCCTTGTTCAAACGATCAATGGCGATCTTTCCGGTTTGACGATTTGTGTCGATGCAGCAAACGGAGCAACTTCAACAAGTGTCAATCGTTTGTTCGCTGATCTTGAAACAGATTTCTATACAATGGGCACAAATCCAGATGGTTTAAACATCAATGATGGGGTAGGTTCTACGCATCCAGAACGTTTAGCTGAGATGGTCGTTGAAAAAGGAGCGGACGCTGGTCTAGCTTTCGATGGCGATGGCGATCGCATCATCGCGGTAGATGAACTTGGGAATATCGTCGATGGTGATAAAATCATGTTTATCTGTGCTAAATACTTAGCAGAAAAAAATCGCTTGAAAAAAGACACCATCGTTACAACTGTGATGAGCAACTTAGGCTTCCACAAAGCGGTAGAAGGAATCGGTCTGAAAGATGTCGTTACACAAGTCGGTGATCGTTATGTTGTAGAAGAAATGCGCAAAAACGATTATAATTTTGGTGGCGAGCAGTCTGGACACATGATTTTCTTAGATTTCAACACAACTGGTGATGGGATGCTTTCAGGAATTCAGTTGTTGAATATTATGAAACAGACGGGTAAAAAATTATCTGAGCTTGCAGCAGAGGTAACGATTTATCCGCAAAAATTAGTGAATATCCGTGTAAGTGATAAAAATGGTGCGATGGATGTTCCAGCAATTAAAAAAGTGATCGAAGAAGCAGAAGCTGAAATGGGGTCAGAAGGTAGAATCCTAGTTCGCCCTTCCGGCACAGAACCATTACTTCGTGTGATGGCAGAAGCGCCTACCGATGAGAAAGTCAATTACTATGTCGATAAAATCGCAGCAGTAGTCAAAGAAGAAATCGGTCTAGATTAAGAACCTAAGGTAGAAGAGAAAAAGCAAAGACTAGTGACGGTTATTCGTCGCTGGTCTTTGCTTTTTCTTTTATTTAAAAACATATTGTGTAAGAAATATTATACCAATGTAAGAGATGAAAAAACTCAACATCACTAGTAAAATAGCACGTTTGCGTGCTTTATCTGCTTTTAATCCTATTTTTTTGTGGATATGATCAAGAATAATATAACTAGGAATTTGAGCCAATAGATAGACGTAATAATAGTTTTGCCCGTCCGCAATAAGGAAGTACAAAACAAGAGAAGCAACTATACTATCAAAAAAGAGAATAGACCAGCGTAAGAGCGTTAATTTTGTTACCATCGAAAATCATAGGTAGAACTCCAGCGTGCTTCAGTCAAGGTTATTCTACCAGTCCCTCTATTGCCGTTAGCATCTTCATAACTATCATTTTTGTAAACATCAGGCTTGATAGTGGTAGTATCTAATTCAGAAGCAAGGGAGACGATTGCAGTAGAAGTCAGGACGAGTGAGGAAACAACAATTGTAGTGACAAAAATAATAAGCATTTTTCTTATCATAGGCCAACCTCCATTTTGTTTTTGTTATAATATAAGTATAATAGTTTCTTTGTTACCCTTATATTTTATAATCATCTAATTGTTTTTGGTAGATTTGTTGCATAAGCTCACAAAAATTTTGGAGGGAGAAAAAATTGAGGTTTGGCGAAATGTATCGATTTATAAGGAAAGGGAAAGGAATGACTCAAAAAGAAGTTTGTAATGATTTTTTAGATAGGACAACTCTTTCGCGGATTGAAAAAAATGAGACGGAGCCAAGGTTTGAAAATACTTGTTATTTATTAGAGAGGATAGATGTATCTTTAGATGAATTTAGATATTTGGCAAATATAGAGAATAGAGATAATAGAGATAATCGTACAAGGCTTATTGAGGATTTTTATTCTATTATTTCAAATACAGAAAGTGCACAGATAAGAAAGTTGTATAGACGATGTTTAGAATTTACATCTACTTGTTCAGATAAAAAAATAGAAGAAATCCTGTTGATTTTACGCTTGTATTTATCTGCTGATCCTATAGACTTTGATAAAACAGAATTCAAAGGGTTGGTGACTCCGATTTGGCAGCGGCTTTCAAAAATAGAGGTGTGGACATTAAGAGATATTCAAATATTTGCGATCATTTCATTTCATCTAGAAATCAGCACGTTAGAAATAATGTATCCGATTCTATTAGCTACGCTTGATAGATATAATCGATTGGATGTTGTCGATACAGTAAGGCTGACACTTTTGATGAATATCTCTCAAATATATATACAAAAAAATCTTGTAGAAGATGGCCGATACATGTTGAATCTAGCAAAAGATATGGCGAAACGAGCAAAACGAGCTGATTTTCTAGGCATGATCTTCGTAAGATTGGGGTACTGCCAAAACGATACAAAATTAATGCAAAAAGGGTTTGATTTACTTGAAGTAGTTGAAGAAACGGAATTAAAAGCCAAATTATTAAAGGAACTCCAATATTATAGACAGAGAAAGTGAACGATTTATTTAAACGAGGTTTTAAAAAGTAAACGGGAAATGAAATAAAGTAAAAATACCGAACACTAAAAATCAAATTTTTTGGTGTTCGGTACATACTATGCTTTTATTTTTTTACAAAAGAGTGCAAAAATCAAATGATTTCCCGTACAGAAACGTTACTCAACTGTCACTGATTTCGCCAGATTGCGTGGCTTGTCAACGTCAAACCCTCGTAACAGTGTGGCGTAATAGGCAAGTAATTGAGTCGGCACGACTGTAGCAAGAGTAGACAGATAAGGGTGGACTGCTGGCAGTACTAGTTGGTCATTTTCCTTTTCTAATCCTTCTGAGACGATAACTAATGTTTTAGCACCACGGCTTTCGACTTCTTTCAGATTACCTCGAGTATGCGCGCCAGTCACTTCTTCACTGATGATTCCGATCACGGGTGTTCCTTCTTCAATCAAAGCAATTGTTCCGTGTTTCAATTCACCAGCAGCAAAACCTTCAGCCTGGATATAACTGATTTCTTTCAATTTCAAAGCGGCTTCAAGAGAAACGTTGTAGTCTGCCCCGCGTCCGATATAAAAAGCATTTCTTGTGTCACTGAGGTATTCTGCAGCTAGCTCCTCTAAATAATCTTTCTGGGCAATGACCGATTCCATCGCATTTGCGACTAAACTCAATTCATGAGTGATATCGAACGAAAGAGAAGTTTCTAATTCTTTTTTGTCACCGATAGCTTTGGCTAATAAAGTCAGTACTGCTATTTGTGCAGTATAAGCTTTCGTTGATGCTACTGCAATCTCAGGTCCGGCATGCAACAATAGGGTGAAGGATGCTTCTCGCGAAAGAGTAGAGCCAGCAACATTTGTAATCGTAAGTGAAGGATAGTCAAGACGGTTGATTTTTACCAGCACTTGCCGACTGTCCGCTGTTTCGCCACTTTGACTCAAGAAAATAAAGAATGGTTTTTGTGAAAGAAGAGGTGTGTTATAGCCGAATTCACTGGCTAAATGAACCTCGACAGGAATCTGTGTCAATTCTTCCAAAGTCTGTTTACCAGCTAATCCCGCATGGTAACTAGTTCCGCAAGCAACGATGTAGATTCGATCGCTGTCAGATAATGTATCGATCAGTTTTGGATCAAGAGGGACCCGATTGTCTTCTGTTACGTATTTTTGAGCAATACGGCGCATGATAATAGGCTGTTCGTCGATTTCTTTCAGCATATAAAAAGGATAGGTGCCTTTCTCGATATCTGAAGCATCTACTTGCGCTTCAAATGAAGAACGTTCCATAATGTCGCCCGCAAAATTTTGGATAATAATTTTGTCTGATGTAACGGTAACCATCTCTTCATCTTCGACCTCGACGAATTTCTTCGTATGAGCAAGCATAGCCATTGCATCGCTAGCAATTACATTGAATCCATCACCAAGTCCTACTAACAATGGGCTTTTGTTTTTCGCTACATAAATCACATCAGGTGTTGTACGATCAATCAAAGCGAAAGCATAAGAACCTTTGATGACGCGCAAAGCTTTTAAAAATGCCTCTTTTGCCGTCATATCCTTCGCAAAAGTTTCAATCAGATGAGCGATAATCTCAGTATCTGTCTCACCGATAAAGTGATCATCTGTTAAATAAGCATTTTTAAGTTCTTCGAAGTTTTCGATCACGCCATTATGGACAAGCACGAAACGCCCGCTTTGTGAAGTATGTGGATGGGCATTTTCCTTAGATGGTTGTCCGTGGGTTGCCCAACGTGTATGGCCGATGCCTATATTTCCTGTAGTATCAGAAGTTATTCTATCTTTTAAATTTTGGATTCTGCCTTGTGCTTTGACTAAATGATCTGTCGTGCCATCTGAGACAAAGATGCCAGCTGAATCATAACCGCGGTATTCCAATTTTTCTAGCCCGCCAATCAATCCTGGTGTTACATTTTTTAATCCAATCATTCCAACAATTCCGCACATAAAAAACATCCTACTTTCTATAATGAATTCGTATGAATGCTTCCAGCTGCAGGAAAATCCTTTTGTTTTATCTTTGCAGATACTTTTTGTGGATCTTCTGTAGAGTGCAGTCCCTAGGGTCATCCGCCGAATCTTTCGATAAACCCTCTCCTCGTCATCTGTTTACACAGACCAGGCGCTATCCTAAAAGGTATAACTATCCTCCTTTTTTGTTTTTTATCTGGAAACATTTAAAATCATACCCTTTTGCGAATGTTTTTGTCAACAAAAAAAGAATAAAAATAAATTGGTATATATCGAATTGCCTTTTGGGTGTGCGTTTTGTATCAAAAAATAATCGGTTTTTGTCTATCATCTTTTTCAGGAGTTCGGTACAATGGAAAGTAATAGGATGAAGGAGGAGAAAAATGGATTCAAAAATTGAAATCATGACACTTGGAATGTTAAAAAAACAATTGTCCGAATTTGAAGCATCAGCTGGTGTATCAGATGATACAAAAATATTTTTAGATACTGGTTGGGATAGCATCCAGGAAATCGCACCTGATGCCTTGGAAGTTGTCCAAGCGCGAGAGTTTACGGTAGAAGATGAATGGACAAAAGAATCATTTTCCGGATATGCGCGTGAAGAAAAAGCAGAGCGGTTCGACGCTTCCGAGCAGTCAGAAACTGTAATCGTCATAAAAAACTTGTATTAGAAAGGAGAAAGAATGAATAAAAAACGTTGGGCAGCAGTTCTGATTGCTGCGGGATTATTTGTGGTTTCGTTAGTTTCGGCGAGTTTGACTAACCCTCAGGAAAACAATCAAGTCGAAGGGTTGAACAGTTGGTTATACGGGGATGAAGAGTTAGTACCAAATGTGTTGGAAGAGGGAGACAGTACGCAAAAAATCGTAAAACTGACAGTAGATGGAACGATTGCTGCAGGAGGATCTTCTGGCTTATTTGCTTCTGAAGGTTATAACCATGAAAATTTCATGGAACAACTGAAAGCTGTGGAAGAAGATCCAACAGTTAAAGGAATCTTTTTAGAAGTAAACTCTCCTGGTGGTGGTGTCTATGAAAGTGCGGAAATCGCTAAGAAATTAGATACGATCCGTAAAGAACATGATATCCCGATGTATGTCAGTATGAAAAACATGGCAGCTAGCGGTGGTTACTATATTTCTGCTCAAGCAGATAAAATCTTTGCAACCGAAGAAACAGTGACCGGTTCAATTGGTGTGATCATGTCAGGATTGAATTATTCAGGGCTTTTAGAAAAACTGGGTGTGGAAGACACAACAGTGAAAAGTGGCGCGTTGAAAGATATGGGATCAGGAACACGCCCAGAGACAAAAGAAGAGGAAGCAGTGCTTCAAGCGTATATTGATAGTGCGTATCAACGATTTGTAAGAATCGTTAGCGAGGGACGGAATAAATCTGAAGAAGCAGTCAAAAAAATAGCAGATGGAAGGATTTATGATGGTGTCCAAGCAAAAGAAGTAGGTTTAGTTGATGAATTGGGATTCCCTGAAGACGCCTTACAAGCTATGCGAAAGGAACAAAAGCTTGAAGATGCTGAATTAGTAGAATATTCCTCCCCATCATCTGGATTTGCCAGCACATGGTTAGGAAGCAAACTGGCAGAGTTCCAAGGATTGAAATCTTCTGAAACTAGTCAGATCTTATCAATACTTGAGAATCTCGGAACTGCAGAATCACCAAAAGCAATGTATTATTACGGAGGTGAGTAAGCATGACGGAACTTCCAAACGAAAATAAGGAACAAGGAAGAGAGAGGCAACAGCAGCCTGCTGTGGGACCTGATCCAAGCTTTTCCCAAAAAGTGCTGAGCTCTTTTGAAAGAGAACCGATGACATCAGAAGAAATCAAAAAGAAACAACGGAAATGGAAAAAGTATACTGACACAAAAAATGAACCACCAAAAGCAAATGATTTTCCTCATTATTTCTATGCAGGCTTTTTGATCCGAATGTTTGCCTTCTTGATCGATCTTTTGTGTATCGGAGCTATTACACGTTTAACACTTGGTATTGCCAAAAATCTAGGTTGGCTGAATTTTTCAGATTCGTATTTGAGTCTCTATGGATTCACGGCATTACTCATTTATTTAGCGTATTTTGTTTTATTGACGAAACTCAATCATGGCCAAACGATTGGGAAAATGATCTTCGGTATTCGAGTCATCAGCTTTGATGAAGAAGAACTTAGCTGGTCAACTGTTTTAGTTAGAGAAGGTGCTTGCCGGTTCATTTTAAAGTTTCCTTTGCTGATGTTAGGGTATCTTCCAGCAATCTTTAATCAGAAAAAGCAGCATCTGGGAGATTTTTTCACTAATACAAGTGTCGTTACGATTAATCTGATCAAAGCATTCAACCAAGAAGTTAACAGCTGATGATCCATAAAAAACAGTAGTTTGAAGCATCTTATAAAAGTCAGATCAAAAATCTAGCTTTTAGAGGATGCTTCGATTATTTTTAATTGTCATGCTTTTTTTGTTTTGCTACTATTGAACATGAGCTGAACATAAGCAAGAGGAGGACACTGCGTGAAGCCGATTGATTTTCCAGAAAAATATGAGAATTTAATGCGAGTGGCCCAACAAGCACTAGCAAACCAGCAATATCAGCAGGCAAAAGAACTATTTCAACGTGCTTACGAGTTGAAAGAAAGCTTTGAGGCTAATAGCCTGCTTGTTTTTTGTCTTTATGAGTTAGACGAGAAAAAAGAAGCGTTGAAACAAGCACTCTTACATGAAAAACAGTATCTTCAAAACGAGGAGTTTGCTGAATTTTATTTTGACTTGTTAATCAGTGCACAAGATTTTTTATATGCTAGAAAATTGATAGCAAGTACAGATTTTTATGAATCTTTTGAGCAGCGTATCATTGAAAAAATCCAATTTGCAGAAGAGTTATCCGGCCAAATGGAGAGGCAAAAAGTCAAGGCGCTCCATAAAAAATCGGAGGAACTTCCTTCATTGGAACCAGCACGTCAGCTGTCGTCTATTGAGGAGATCGAACAGCTTCCTTACCATGAGTTTATCCAAACAGCGAGTAAACTGATTGTATTACCAGAGGTCCATATTTTAGCGAGGGCAAAATTGCTGGAGATGCTTAGGCAATTGAATGAATGCAACCCTGTTTTCTATTTGACGATTGAAGAAAAACTAGTCAAAGTTATACCCAAAGATTTGCCTAAGCCACAGCAACAGTCAAGTTATCAACAATTGTGTGTGTTATCAGACCATTATGGGAATGAAGATGCGCTACTTAGTTCGGTGCTGAAAGAAGAATTTACGTTGCAATCTGCAATCGTTTATCCTGTCTATGATACATACATTGAAGACCCGAGGCGTTGGTTTCAACTGACTGTAGAGGCATGTACAGGAAAAACGATGTATGATGGTACGGAAGATGAAAAACAAAATTTTTTTAAAAAACGAGAGAAAATTTTGGAGCAAATGATCTTCTTCCATTAGATTTTATCAGTGAAAAAGATAAAAATGTTATGAAAAACAATGATTCTACCCATTCAATATGTTTACAATTTGAAAGGGTTAGTGTACTATTTAAAGGTATGCATGAAACGTTTTTGATGTATAAAATGAATTTCTAAACTCGGAGGGAATTAAATGACTGCAACATTTGAAAAAAAAGGCACGAATGATGGTGTTTTAAAATTTACGATTGCGCAAGACGAAATCCAAAAAGGATTAACAACTGCGTTTAATAAAGTGAAAAAAAGCTTGAACGTACCTGGATTCCGTAAAGGAAAAGTTTCTCGTCAAGTATTCAACCGTATGTACGGTGAAGAAGCTTTATATGAAGATGCATTGAATGCTGTATTACCAGAAGCTTATGAAGCTGCTGTCAAAGAAGCTGGTATCGATCCTGTTTCTCAACCAAAAATCGATGTTGAAAGCATGGAAAAAGGTCAAGACTGGGTAATCACTGCTGAAGTAACAGTGAAACCAGAAGTAAAATTAGGACAATATAAAGATCTAGTTGTTGAAAAACAAGATCGTGAAGTAACAGATGCTGACGTGGATGCACGTATCAAACGTGAACAAGAAGCACAAGCTGAATTAGTTATCAAAGAAGATGCTGCAGCTGAAAATGGCGATACAGTAGTAATCGACTTCGAAGGCTTTGTAGATGGCGAAGCGTTTGATGGCGGAAAAGGCGAAAATTACTCACTTGAATTAGGTTCAGGTTCATTCATTCCAGGATTTGAAGATCAATTAGTTGGTCATAAATCAGGTGAAAGTCTAGATGTAAATGTAACTTTCCCAGAAGATTATCAAGCAGAAGATCTTGCTGGAAAAGAAGCAGTCTTCAAAGTGACAATCCATGAAGTAAAAGCAAAAGAAGTGCCTGAATTAGATGACGAATTCGCAAAAGATGTGGATGACGAAGTATCAACATTAGACGAATTGAAAGAAAAATATCGCAAAGAATTAGTAGAAACTAAAGAAAAAGCAGCAGACGATGCAAAAGATGAAGCAGCAATCCGTATGGCTGTTGAAAACGCAGAAATCGTTGAATTGCCACACGTGATGGTTCATGATGAAGTACATCGTTCAATGGACGAATTCTTGAACAACATGCAACGTCAAGGTATCTCTCCTGAAATGTACTATCAATTAACTGGTTCTACAGAAGAAGACTTGCATAAACAATTCGAAGGTGAAGCAGAAATGCGCACAAGAACAAATCTTGTGATCGAAGCAATTGCAGCTGCTGAAAATCTTCAAGCAACAGAAGAAGAAATCAATGCAGAAATCCAAGAATTATCAGAAACATACAACATGCCAATCGAACAAATCAAACGCGTGTTGACAGAAGATATGCTGGAACATGATGTGACAATGAAAAAAGCAATCGAATTGATCACGGGTACAGCGACAGAAGCAAAAGAATAGAAATTAAGTAATACAGGTCATGAAATAAGGGACTGTGACATGTTTGTTGTCACAGTCCCTTATTTTTTGTTAAGTGTGAAAATATACAAAGATATAGGTCAATCGATCCTTTGTTAAACACTTTTTCTTTTTACTAAACTATGTTATGATAATAAAAGACTGTAAAGTCTCTGATAGTTTCTTGCATACTTTTTGCAAGTTAAGGGGTGAAGACCATGTATGACAATCCAAGTAGCAATGAGACCGTACGCTGTTCTTTTTGTGGGAAAACCCAAGAAGAAGTGAAAAAAATCGTAGCTGGTCCAGGGGTCTACATCTGTAATGAATGTATCGACCTATGTAAAGAAATCATTGATGAAGAATTTTATGAAGAAGCTGTACGCGAATTCACTGAAGTCCCTAAACCACTAGAAATTCTTGAAGTATTGAATAACTACGTGATTGGACAAGATCGCGCAAAACGCTCGTTAGCTGTTGCTGTATACAATCACTACAAACGTGTCAATCAGCAAGCACAAGAGAACACAGATGATGTTGAACTACAAAAAAGCAATATCTGCTTGATCGGACCTACAGGGTCAGGGAAAACATTTTTGGCACAAACATTAGCAAAAACGTTGAATGTACCTTTTGCAATTGCAGATGCGACAAGTTTGACAGAAGCTGGTTATGTGGGTGAAGATGTAGAAAACATTTTACTTAAATTGCTCCAGTCTGCTGATTACAATGTGGAACGTGCAGAAAAAGGGATCATCTATATTGATGAGATCGATAAAATCGCGCGTAAAAGCGAAAATGTATCCATCACTCGTGATGTTTCCGGTGAGGGTGTCCAACAAGCCTTGCTGAAGATTCTAGAAGGAACTGTTGCAAGTGTTCCGCCTCAGGGAGGACGTAAACATCCACATCAAGAATTTATCCAGATCGATACGACGAATATCTTGTTCATCGTAGGTGGGGCGTTTGATGGTATCGAAACAATCGTGAAAAACCGTATGGGCGAAAAAACGATTGGATTTGGTACACAAAACCAAAAACTTTCTGAAGACGAAAGCGTCATGCAACATATCATCCCTGAAGATTTGCTGAAATTCGGATTGATTCCTGAGTTTATCGGACGATTACCTGTTATGGCAGCTTTAGAGAAATTGACAACAGATGATCTGGTGCGGATCTTGACTGAGCCAAAAAATGCGTTAGTCAAACAATATCAAAAGCTTCTTTCTCTAGATGATACTGAACTTGAATTCGAACCTGAAGCGTTGAGAGCTATTGCGAAAAAAGCAATCGAACGCAACACTGGTGCTCGAGGTCTTCGTTCTATCATCGAAGAAATCATGATGGATGTGATGTTTGATATCCCTTCAAATGAAAACATCGAAAAAGTGATTATTACCAAGGAAGCAGCTGAATTGTCTGGTGAGCCAACAGTGATCTATAAAGATTCAGAGAAAAAAGCGGGTTGATGAGAAGAGGCTGCCGTAAAAGTCATTTTGGCTTTTACGACAGCCGCTTGCTTTATTCATCACCTTTTTAAGGAGAGAGACCATGAAAGTCCATCAAGCTGAAATCATCATAAGTGCAGTGGCACCAAAACAATATCCAGAGACACAATTGCCGGAAATAGCTCTGGCAGGGAGATCAAATGTAGGGAAATCTTCTTTTATCAACACATTGATTGATCGAAAGAATTTAGCGCGTACTTCCGGTAAGCCTGGAAAGACCCAGACCTTGAACTTTTATTTGATTGAGAATGCGTTGCATTTTGTCGATGTTCCAGGATACGGGTATGCAAAAGTATCCAAAACTGAACGAGCAAAATGGGGAAAGATGATCGAGACATATTTAACGACCAGAGAACAACTACGTGCGGTCGTTTCTTTAGTAGATCTACGCCATAAGCCTTCTCAAGAAGATATCCAGATGTATCAATTTTTGAAGTATTATGATATCCCTGTGATCGTTGTTGCTACTAAGGCAGATAAGATTCCTCGCGGTAAATGGAACAAGCATGAAAGCGAGATCAAAAAAGCATTGGATTTTGATCATAATGACACATTTATTCTTTTTTCTTCCGTTACAAAACAAGGAAAAGAAGAAGCATGGGCAGCAATCGAACAAGCAATCGAATCATAAAAAGAATAAAAAAGACTTACCAGTCAAACTCTTCCATAAAAGTTTGGCTGGTAAGTCTTTTTTTACAGAACTTATCTTACTTTTGTTTCTTGTCTTTTTTCTTTTCTTTTTGTGGTTGCGGTTTTAGAAACCGGTCGATTTCTTCTTTTGGCGCAACTGTTTTTTCCGGATCGACAGCAAATGATTCGAAAAGTTTATCTAAATTGTCTGTACGTTCAAATTTCAATCCCATCGCGAACACCTCTTTGTTCCTTTTTTACTTAGTTTACCATGTAATACCTAAAATTGGTTTCCAAGACAAAAAGTTTTAGTTTTTCTTTATCATTCGTTATAATTAAATTATAAAGAGATTTGAAAGAGGTGAGAAAATGATTGGTGAAGATAAATTATTAATGACTATCCAGCTCACAGACTTAGATGATGAAGAAAAAAAACAGGAAATAAGCGATTGGGCTGTTTTGACACGTCTGTTGATCCAGCCAACATTTATCCGCTCTTTCACTCAACAAGCAGACCCGTATAATCTTAGGAAACTTCAAGAAAAAATAATGCTCGCATCGGTAAGAGACGAAAGCTGGTTAGTTGTAGGGAATGACGAGAACGAGTGTAGTTTTCGTTTGGAAGGCAATCAATTGTTGATAAAAAGTGTATTGTCTATCTCTGTTTTCAAAGAAAACCAGTTTTTGATTCGAGATTTCATTCAGAAAAAAATGATTGCCCATGGTGTGTTTGCTTATATGAGAGCGTATAGCGAGTTTATCTATCACAATACAAAAGAGATCACCCAGCGGCTGCTGTTTGAGACGATGGATGAAATCGAGCGTTTACCTAAAATGAAACAGAAAAATGGCGACGTAGTAGTGGATTGCAATCAATTTCCAGGCTACGATCTTTTTTATCAAGGCTTATGTTTTACCTCATGCTGGGAAATGTATTACAGTCACTATTACCATCAGATTATCCCAAAACCGATTTTTCTCGATACACAACAAGTAGAAAAAGTGAAAGAATTAGATAATGAAGTCATATATATCCAGCTTTATCGAGACCCATTCAATTGGCAAAAAACAAACAATCAGCTATTCCAATCCTATTTTAGAGACCAGCTTGGGTTTGACCACCTTGCTTGGGATAACGGCGTGGGATTGTTGAAACCACCATTTGTTGAATACAATTATACTGATCATACGATTCAATCTGTCCAGTATCAAAATGCGCAAATGCAACCTGTTCCCAAAAAAAATGCCTCGTTCTTTGTAACGAAAAGTTATGATATTCAAGGAGGAAATTATAAAGAAAGACGTGTCCGCGGAACACTGAATGCTCAGGCGTATTTTCCTTGGGTTGACGAGAATCGCGCGCGAATGATGTGCTATAAGATCATCGATCCGACTGTTGCTTTGGACAATGGAATCGAAGCGTATTGTTATTACATCAGGGAATATCTAGAAGTAGAGGTAACAGATGAGAAATATCAAGATTATCTTTTATCATTAAGAATCTATGTTCCTTCTGAAGCACTTCCGGATTTACCGTTAAAGGAAATCAAACACAGACTCTCTGATATTGCCTTCAAACGAATAAAGAAAAAACGGCGTAGTGTCCAATTTGATGTCAAGAAAGGCGAGAAGCATCTGCGTGTGCAGTTTTTAGATTATCGCGAATTAGAACAATTGATTACTTTACAAAAAATATGAGGTGAAGAAAATGGATAAACAACTTTATTATCGAATCATGGTTCCAGCATCATTATTATCCGTCTGTCTTTTTTTTGTCCCTAATTTTCCTATTCGATCAGTCATCGGTTTCTTGGTTATGTTTGGTGGGATGGGACTTTATTATTACCTTCTTCATAAGGAAAGAAAACCTGCTACTGTTTATATGAAAAAAACAAGAAGCGAAAATAACAAATGATAAAATAGTTTGATAATAGTCAAGTAAAGTAGGAAACCAGTCAAAAAAAGACTGGTTTTTTATTTTTTTGACTGATTTATAATTTTTGTGAACGTTTTTGACTGATTTGTGTTGCGAGTCTAAAAAAAATATGCTATTATTTGTATTGAGGTGACCGTGAAAATGCTTACAGAGGAACGCAGACAAAAAATCCTAGACTTGCTTGAACAGCAGAAAATCGTGAAATCACAAGATCTTGTAAACCTTTTGAATGCTTCAGAATCAACGATAAGGCGTGATTTGCAAGAGTTGGAGAATGGTGGGTTTCTAGAAAGAGTCCATGGCGGCGCTAAGAAAGAGCAATTATTGAATTTTGAGCAGAATATGAGTGAAAAATCACTCAAAAACGTTCATGAAAAACAGCAGATCGCCAAATTGGCAGCTGAAACCATTAATGACGAAGATGTCATCTATTTAGACGCTGGCTCGACTACTTTAGAAATGATTCCTTTTTTACAAGGAAAACAAATCACAGTGGTGACAAATTCCGTTCAACATGCGGCAAATTTAGTCGATTTGGAGCTTGCTACGATCATTTTAGGTGGAACGATCAAGCTGTCAACCAATGCTGTTTTAGGATCTAATGCGATAGAACAACTAAAACATTTTCATTTCAATAAAGCGTTTATGGGAATGAACGGTGCACATATCGAACAAGGATTCACGACTCCGGATCCAGAAGAAGCAGCAGTTAAACGTTTAGCCATGAAAAATTCAGAAGAGACCTTTGTATTGATTGATCATACTAAATTCAGCCAGTTGTCTTTCACCTCTGTTGCACCTTTGGAAGCAGCCACGATCATAACCGAGCGTTGTCCATTAGAATTCATCAATGAATTCCGTGAAAAGACAACAATTAAGGAGGCAATACAATGATTTACACAGTAACACTTAATCCATCAATTGATTATATTGTACGCGTAGATGGGTTAAAACTAGGTGATTTGAACCGGATGAAAGAAGACTTCAAATTGCCTGGAGGAAAAGGGATCAATGTTTCCCGTATTTTGAAACGGATCGATTCTCAATCTACAGCACTAGGGTTTTTAGGAGGATTCACTGGCGAATTTATTTCGAAGTGGCTTGAAAAAGAACAAATCAAATCTTTGTTCACACACGTGCAAGAAGATACAAGAATCAATATCAAACTAAAATCAGATACTGAAACTGAAATTAACGGTTTAGGTCCAGCTATTTCAGATGAAGAAATCAATGAATTGAAGCAAGCGCTAGGGAAAGTAGAACAAGGAGATATCGTCGTATTGTCAGGAAGCGCGCCAGCCAGCCTACGAAAAGGATTTTATCAAGAACTGATTGATATCATTCGAGAAAAAGGTGCAGATTTCGTAATCGATACAACAGGTGATGATCTAAAGAATGCACTTGTTAAGAAACCGTTGTTGATCAAACCAAACAATCACGAATTAGCTGAGCTTTACAATACAACCTTCCAATCTGTAGAAGAAATCATTCCGTATGGGAAAAAATTACTAGCTGAAGGGGCACAGAATGTGCTGATCTCAATGGCTGGAGATGGCGCTTTGCTCTTTACAGAACAAGGAACTTATAAAACGAATGTATTGGTTCGCCCGTTGAAAAATTCAGTAGGTGCAGGGGATTCAATGATCGCCGGTTTTATTGGTGCTTACAGTCGGACAAAAGATCCGATCGAAGCCTTTAAATGGGGAGTTGCTTGTGGAAGCGCAACGGCTTTTTCTGATGACTTGGCAGATCGCGAACTGATTGATGAGTTATTGCCAGAAGTTGAAATCACAAAAATTGATTAGTTTCAAGGAGGATAATCATGAATATCAAGGATTTAATGGTCAAAGAAGCAATGATCATGGATTTGCAAGCGACTGATAAAAAAGGCGCGATCGATGAAATGGTCCAAAAAATGTTTGATGCCGGCCGGATTTCCGATATCGACACATATAAAGAAGGAATTCTAGCTCGTGAAGCACAAACCTCTACAGGTCTTGGTGACGGAATCGCCATGCCTCACGCGAAAAATAGTGCAGTCAAAGAAGCAACAGTTTTATTTGCAAAAAGCCAAAAAGGAGTAGATTATGAAGCATTAGACGGACAGCCAACTTATCTGTTTTTCATGATCGCAGCTCCAGAGGGCGCGAACGACACACACTTGCAAGCATTAGCAGCACTATCTCGATTGCTGATTGATGCAGATTTTGTAGCGAAATTAAAAGAAGCAAGTACACCAGAAGAAGTCCAAGACTTGTTCCAAACAGCTGAAGAGCAAAAAGAAGCAGAAGAAAAAGCAGAACAAGAAACACAAGCTGCAGAAGCTTCTGCTCATCCAGAAAGAAAATTCGTTGTTGCCGTTACAGCTTGCCCAACAGGAATCGCTCATACTTACATGGCAGAAGATGCTTTGAAGAAAAAAGCGAAAGAAATGGGAGTGGAGATCAAAGTCGAAACGAACGGTTCAGAAGGAATCAAAAACCGATTGACTGCTGAAGACATCGCTCGTGCAGAAGGCGTGATCGTTGCAGCAGACAAAAAAGTAGAGATGAACCGTTTTGACGGAAAAGAATTGATCAATCGTCCAGTCAGTGATGGTATCCGTAAACCAGAAGAGTTGATCAATCTAGCCCTTAGTGGTACTGCACCAGTATTCCATGGTGACGGAAAAGAAAATAGTTCAGAAGAAGGAAACGCGGATGGTACTGTCGGACAAAGAATCTATAAAGATTTGATGAATGGCGTATCACACATGTTACCATTCGTTATTGGTGGAGGAATCGCTATTGCTCTTTCTTTCATGATTGACCAATTTATTGGCGTGCCGCATGACCAGTTATCGAATCTGGGAAACTACAATCAAGCTG
Organism: Enterococcus sp. E5-162; assembly: GCF_035725965.1. NCBI lineage: Bacteria > Bacillati > Bacillota > Bacilli > Lactobacillales > Enterococcaceae > Enterococcus > Enterococcus sp. E5-162. The sequence goes on from NZ_JAPRFV010000001.1 coordinate 83,830, forward strand.
CTAGCTGGTTCAACCAAATCGGACAAGCTGCATTTGGGTTCATGTTACCGGTATTAGCTGGATTTATTGCTTCAAGTATCGGCGACCGCCCTGGTTTGATTGTTGGATTTGCTGCTGGTGCATTAGCTAATACAGGTGGCGCAGGATTCTTAGGCGCACTGATTGGTGGATTCTTGGCTGGTTATGTCATCGTATTTTTACGTAAATTATTCAAGAACTTACCAAAATCATTGGATGGAATCAAAACGATCCTCTTTTATCCAGTGTTTGGCTTACTGATTACTGGTTTCCTGATGTTGCTGGTCAATGTCCCTATGAAAGCAATCAATGATGCATTGAACGGTTTCTTGACAAGTATGAGTGGTTCGAATGCTGCTTTACTTGGTGCATTATTAGCTGGAATGATGGCGGCAGATTTAGGCGGTCCAATCAACAAAGCCGCTTATGTATTTGGTACAGCAACTTTAGCTACGACTGTTGCCACTGGCGGAAGTGTTGTGATGGCTTCTGTTATGGCTGGAGGAATGGTCCCTCCATTGGCGATTTTCGTTGCTACACGTTTGTTCAAAAATAAATTCAGCAAAGCAGATCAAGATGCTGGTTTGACGAACATCGTGATGGGACTTTCGTTTGTCACGGAAGGATCGATTCCATTTGCAGCAGCTGACCCGATTCGTGCCATTCCAAGTTTTATTATTGGTTCTGCTTTAACTGGCGGATTAGTCGGTGCTTTCGGAATCAAATTACTGGCTCCTCATGGCGGAATTTTTGTTGTATTCTTACTGAGTCACCCAATCATGTATTTGGTGTTTATTGCTATCGGAGCAGTCGTCTCTGGTGTGATTTATGGTTTATTGAGAAAAGCTCCTGCAGTAGCAGAAGCATAGAAATAAAAAGAAGAGACTGGGGAAATCCAGCCTCTTCTTTTTTTGTAGAGTCAAAGTAGTATAGATGAATAGTTGTTGTGCCATAAAATAGTTCTTCCCGGTACGTTAAAATGATTGCTTCAAATTTGTGATCGAAGATTTAGCCTCGATTTCTTGCTTGATTCTTGGTAAGTTTGCTTCATCAGTCAAGATTACCAAAATATCTCCTACATTCATGATCGTATCGCCGTGAGTCAAGATTTCCTGATTTCCTCTGCGTATAGAGATTAGCAGCATATTTTTAGGCCAATTGAAGTCCCGTACCATTAATCCGTCTAAAGAACTCTCTGCCGTTACTGGAAAATCAAAAGTTGTCCTTGCGCCTTTAAGAGCGGCGGTCTGATTGTTTCCAAGTAAACGTTCCAACAATGATTCGTAGATCGGATTCCCTCCGAGAAGATCATTGACGATATAAGCAACAAGAGCAGCCAACCCTAAAGGCATCAGATGATTGAGAGAGCCAACCATTTCTGTCACTAAAATAATTGCTGTCAGCGGTGCTTTCCCAATTGCTGTGAAATAACCAGCCATGGCAATCACGACGAAATCCTTGATGTAGATTGGATCCATCCCGAAATCAACCATGATGTTTCCATAAAAGCTACCGATTAAAGCCCCCAATGTCAATATCGGAAGGAAAATCCCTCCTGGAAGACCACCACCATAAGAAATCATGGAAAAAACGAATCGAAGAACAAACAAACCGATAATCATAATGATTGGCAATGAAGCATGTCCAAAAGCTAAAACGATTTGATTGCCTCCGCCTAGCGTACTAGGCCATAAATAACCAATCGGCAAAATCAGCAAGAAAGGAACGAATCCATGAAAATAAGCTGGTAAAGGCAATCGGTTGTAAAATTTTGGCAATGCTAGCAGGACCTTTTGATAAATAAAACCTAAGACGCCTAGAAGTACGCCTAATACCACCAAAGAACCATAATATTTCAACGGCAAAGAAGGAAGATCCCCTAGATATAAAACTGGTCTTAAGCCAAAAAAATAAAGAGAGACAAAGTTAGCTGTGATGGCCGAAGCAAAAGATGTCAGCCAAACAAGAGGAGAGAAGGAGTGATGGATTTCTTCTAAAACAAAGAGTAATCCTGCGATAGGAGCATTGAATGCTGCTGCAAGTCCGCTACTTGCTCCGCTAGAAATCAAAATCTTTTCTTCTGAAGATGGACTCCGAAACAATTGTCCAGCTCCTTGTCCGATAGCTGCACCAAGCTGTATAGAAGGGCCTTCTCGACCTAGAAAAAGTCCTGCGCCAACTGAAAGTACACCACCAATGAACTTTTTCCATAAAACAGAGAACCAGTTCATTGATAATTCCCCTCGAAGCTGTCCTTCTACTTGTGGAATCCCGCTTCCTTTGATATCCGGTTCATTTTTGACCAGATAACCCACAAAAAATGCTGCAAGGATGCAGCAAGTAGCCATGCCAACTAAGTAAATCGGCTGTTCCCGACTTATTTCATAGATGCTTCGAACAAAATCGCCTAACTTTTCGATCGATAAACGAAACAGGCTAACCACGATTCCTGTCAGTAGTCCAACGAATATTCCTTTTAGAATAAAATATATCTGAGTTTTATCTAATTTCTTGATTTTTCCTTTTTTTTCCATTCAAACGCCTCGCTTTCTTTTAATTTAGCGCGAAATCAACGAATTGACAAGAAGAAATCCATAAAAAGAAACAAATGATTTTGAATTAGCTAGTTTAATGAAAGCCAAGAAAATGCTATAATTAACAAGATTGATAAAAGAAAGGATGTTGTTAATGTCATCCAAAGCTGAATTATTAAACGGGATGAACCCCCGTCAGAAAGAAGCTGTTCTTCACACTGACGGACCATTATTGCTGATGGCAGGTGCGGGAAGTGGAAAGACGAGAGTGTTGACGCATCGCATTGCCTATTTGATTGAGGAAAAAGAAGTCAATCCTTGGAACATCCTAGCGATTACTTTTACCAATAAAGCTGCAAAAGAAATGAAAGAACGTGTCAATGCGATTCTCGCATCTGGAGGCGAAGATGTCTGGGTATCGACTTTTCACTCAATGTGTGTGCGTATTTTAAGAAGAGATGTTGATTTTATTGGGTATAACCGGAACTTTACGATCATCGACTCTTCTGAACAGCTGACCTTGATGAAACGGATACTGAAGGAACTGAACATTGACCCGAAAAAATATGATCCTCGCAGCATATTAGGAACAATCTCCCAAGCAAAAAATAGCTTGCAGACCCCTCAAGATTTTGCAAAAATGCAAGGCAGTTATTACGAAGAGATTGTGGCAAAATGTTACGCTGCTTATCAAAAAGAGCTTCAATACAATCAATGTATGGACTTTGACGACCTGATCATGAATACGATCCGGTTATTTGAAGAACATCCTGATTCACTCACATATTATCAAAACAAATTCCATTATATTCATGTAGATGAGTATCAAGATACAAACCACGCACAGTATACGTTGGTCAATTTATTGGCAGGTAGATTTAGAAATCTATGCGTAGTGGGAGATGCAGATCAAAGTATCTACGGCTGGCGCGGTGCAGATATGCAGAACATCTTGGATTTCGAAAAAGATTATCCAGATGCTGCAGTGATTTTGCTGGAACAAAACTATCGCTCCACGAAAAACATTCTTAGCGCGGCAAACCAAGTCATTGAAAACAATAGCAATCGAAAACCAAAAAACTTGTGGACAGAAAACAAAGAAGGAAACAAGATCACTTACTATCGTGCAGATAATGAACGAGACGAAACCCGTTTTATCGTAGACCGGATGCAAGAAGAGATTCGAAGCAATCATCGGAATTACGGCGACTTTGCCATTTTGTACCGGACGAACGCACAATCTCGTGTGATGGAAGAAACCTTGTTGAAAGCAAATATTCCTTATAAAATGGTTGGAGGGCACAAATTCTACGATCGGAAAGAAATCAAAGATATTTTAGCGTATTTAAATGTGCTGGCAAATCCTCAAGACTCAATCAGTTTTGAGCGTATCGTTAATTCGCCCAAACGAGGCATCGGACCAGGATCTATCGAAAAACTACGCAGTTTTGCTTCTCTCCATGAATGGCCACTGCTTGAAGCAGCCCAAAATGTGGAACTGGCAAATATCGGTGGAAAAGCAGGCCAGCAATTAGGTTCATTTGGAGAGATGATTCAAGAAGTCACGCAGATGATCCCATACTTGACAGTGACAGAATTGACGAAAGAGGTTTTGGATCGTAGCGGATACCTGGAAGATTTAAAAATCCAAAATACATTAGAAGCACAAGCGCGTATCGAAAACCTGGAGGAATTTTTAACGGTCACACAAGAATTCGATAAGCAGTTCGAACAGCAAAATGAAGAAGATGCTGATGCACCAGAAGAAAAACTAACGGTCTTCTTGAACGATCTGGCACTTGTTTCTGACATTGACAATTTAGAAGAAGACGCTTCGCAAGTGACGTTGATGACGTTGCATGCAGCCAAAGGATTAGAATTCCCAGTTGTATTCCTGATTGGTCTAGAAGAAGGTGTTTTTCCTTTATCTCGAGCATTGATGGAAGAAAGCGAACTGGAAGAAGAACGTCGTCTCGCTTATGTGGGAATCACGCGAGCAGAAGAAGCGTTGTATTTAACCAATGCTTTCTCCAGAACATTATATGGACGGACGCAATATAACCGTCCTTCTCGTTTTGTAGAAGAAATCGATCAAGAATTGCTAGAAATCGAGGGCATGCGTCCTACGCCTAAAAAAACACCTGTATTCGCAAAAAAAACAGCATATAGCTATAAACAGCCAGAGACAGCGGTTGTTTCCTCTAAAAGTGCCACTGGAGGGGAAAAGAACAGCTGGAAACCTGGAGATAAAGTCAAACACAAAAAATGGGGCCTAGGAACAGTCGTCCGAGTAAGTGGGACGTCGAAGGATCTAGAACTAGATGTGGCTTTCCCAAGTCAAGGAGTAAAACGTCTTTTGGCTGCCTTTGCGCCAATTGAAAAAGCTTAGTAGTGGAGGGTAAATGATGGAACATGAAATGACGATTGACGAAGCTGCTAAACGAGCAGAAGAACTTCGTACAAGATTGAACCAATGGTCTCGTGAATACTACGTAGAAGATAAACCAACAGTGGAAGACTATGTTTATGATAAAGAATACGCAGAATTAGTAGCAATCGAAGAACAATATCCTGATTTGATAACGTCTGATTCTCCCACTCAACGAGTAGGCGGAAAAGTATTAGAAGGTTTTGAAAAAGTCACTCATGATATTCCGCTTTACAGTTTGAACGACGTTTTCAGCAAAGAAGAACTGATAGCTTTTGATCAACGTGTACAAAAAGCAGTGGGACGTGTAGTCGACTATTGCTGCGAACTAAAAATAGATGGTCTTTCCGTCTCTTTGCGTTATGAAGATGGGAACTTCGTTAGAGGAGCGACTCGTGGGGATGGGACTGTAGGAGAAAACATCACTGAAAACCTAAAGACTGTCCGATCAGTCCCAATCAAATTAAAAGAACCGATGAACATCGAAGTAAGAGGCGAATGTTTCATGCCAAAACGGTCATTTGTTCAATTGAATCAAGACAGAGAAGCAGAGGGAAAAGATATCTTTGCGAATCCTCGGAATGCCGCAGCCGGTTCCTTGCGTCAGTTAGATTCTAAAATCACAGCGAAAAGAAATCTGGATACTTTTTTATACACAGTAGCTGATTTCGGTCCTATGGAAGCAAAAACACAGTATGATGCACTAGAAGAGCTAGAAAAAATAGGATTCCACACGAATCGGGAAAAACGTCTATGTCATTCGATTGATGAAGTATGGGCATACATTGAGGAATATCATGATAAACGTGTAGATTTGCCCTATGAGATTGATGGGATCGTCATCAAAGTGAATGAGTTCTCGTTGCAAGATCAACTTGGCTTTACTGTCAAAGCACCACGATGGGCAACAGCTTATAAGTTTCCCCCAGAAGAAGTTGAAACACTGATCGAAAACATCGAATGGACAGTCGGACGAACGGGGGTAGTGACACCAACGGCAATCATGACGCCTGTCCGAGTAGCAGGAACGACAGTAAGCCGTGCCAGTCTGCATAATGGGGATTATATCAAGTTGAAGGATATCCGCTTGAAAGATACAGTTCTGATTTATAAAGCGGGAGATATCATTCCAGAAGTTTCGCAAGTCGTGTTGGATAAACGACCTAAAGACAGCGAAGAATACCAATTACCTACACATTGCCCAGTTTGTGGAAGTGAACTTGTCCATTTGGATGAAGAAGTAGCGCTACGGTGCATCAATCCTAAATGCCCTGCTCAAATGAAAGAAGGCTTGAACCACTTTGTCTCAAGAAATGCGATGAATATCGACGGATTGGGCCCACGTGTGCTTGAACAGATGTATGACAAAAAACTAGTCGCAGATGTTGCTGATCTTTATAAATTGACAGAAGAAGAGTTATTGACGTTGGACAAAATAAAAGAAAAATCAGCAAATAATATTTTGACAGCAATTGACAACAGCAAAGATAATTCGGTCGAGCGGTTGATTTTCGGGTTAGGAATCCGACATGTCGGAGCGAAAGCAGCAAAAATTTTAGCAGAACATTTCGGTGATCTAGAGACATTGAGTAGAAGCGACTATGAGTCGATTATTGCGCTTGATACGATCGGTGATATCATTGCCGACAGTGTAGTCACTTATTTTAGTAACGAAGAAGTCCATGAATTGATGAATGAATTAAAACAAGCAGGCGTCAATTTCGAATACAAAGGGCTTCGAAGTACCCAATTGCAAGAAGTCGAGTCGCCTTTTAAAGAAAAAACAGTAGTCCTTACTGGTAAACTAACACGATTGACTCGTGAAGAAGCAAAAGAGACGATCGAAAATCTTGGCGGGAAAGTGACTGGTAGCGTATCGAAAAAAACAGATATCGTGGTAGCAGGAGAAGATGCTGGCAGCAAGCTAACCAAAGCACAAGAATTAGGAATCGAAGTTTGGACAGAAGATCAAATGGCAGAAGCATTGGCTAAAAGCCACTCAGCAAAAGAATAAATATTGAGTTTTTTCAGACAAATTTCAATAAATAATTTCAGACAGAGCACTCTTATGTTAAAATAGAGAGCAAAGTTTTTAACTCGTTTAGAAAGAAGGGGTAGTATGGCGATTAGTGAAGAACAAGTGAAACACGTTGCCAAATTAGCAAAACTTGCGTTCGCAGATGAAGAACTTGCAAGTTTTACCGACCAATTAGGTAAAATCATCGATATGGTGGAAATGCTGGAAGAAGTAGATACGGAAGGTGTTCCATTTACGTCGAATGTTGTCGAAACAGTAAACGTGATGCGACAAGATCGGGCGCAAGCTGGATGGAACCGTGATGAATTATTGAAAAATGTGCCGGAAACAGAAGACGGCTTTATCAAAGTACCCGCAATCATCGATAATGGGGAGGCTGGCGCATAATGACAAAAATACACAATCGTTCTCTAGAAGAACTGCATCGTATGCTTGTATCGAAAGAAATCACTGTACAAGATTTGACAAAAGCAACATTTGAACGAATCAAAGAAACAGAACCTGAGATCGAAGCATTCATCACATTGAATGAAGAAAAAGCATTGGAACAGGCAAAAGCTTTAGATGAAAAAGGTATTGATGAAAGCAACATCCTTGCTGGAATTCCGATTGGGATCAAGGATAATATCGTAACAAAAGATATCTTGACAACCGCTGCATCTAAGATTCTTTACAATTTTGAACCAATTTATGATGCAACGGTCATGGATAAAATCTATCAAGCAGATATGATCCCTGTTGGAAAACTAAACATGGATGAATTTGCTATGGGCGGAAGTACAGAAACTTCTTATTTCAAGAAAACAAAAAATGCTTGGGACCAAACAAAAGTACCTGGTGGCTCTTCCGGTGGTTCTGCAGCAGCAGTAGCAGCTGGACAAATCCCAGTTTCCTTAGGTAGTGATACGGGGGGAAGTATCCGCCAGCCAGCAGCTTTCAACGGCATTGTAGGAATGAAACCTACTTATGGCCGTGTCTCACGTTTTGGCTTGATTGCCTTTGCTTCATCTCTTGACCAAATCGGACCAATGACCCGTACGGTGAAAGATAACGCATTAGCATTGACAGCTATCAGTGGTTATGACGAAAAAGACGGTACTTCTTCAGGCGTTTCAGTTCCTGACTTTGCAGAGGGACTGACCGGTGACATCAAAGGAATGAAGATTGCTTTACCTAAAGAATACTTAGGCGAAGGTGTGGCCTCTGGCGTAAAAGAAGCTGTATTGAAAGCAGCAGAAACATTCCGTTCATTAGGTGCTGTTGTGGAAGAAGTCAGCTTACCTCATTCAAAATACGGTGTGGCTGTTTATTATATCATTGCCTCATCAGAAGCAAGTTCCAACTTGCAGCGTTTCGATGGTATCCGCTATGGTTATCGCTCTGAAAACGTGAAATCATTGGATGATGTATATGTCAACTCACGTTCAGAAGGATTCGGTGAAGAAGTAAAACGCCGTATCATGTTAGGTACATTCTCATTAAGTGCGGGCTATTATGACGCTTACTTCAAAAAAGCAGGACAAGTCCGTACATTGATCAAACGAGATTTTGAAAAAGTCTTTGCAGATTATGACTTGATCATCGGACCATCTTCACCAACAGTGGCATTCGGAATCGGTGAGAACATCAACGATCCAATCACGATGTACATGAGTGACATCTTAACGATCCCTGTCAACTTGGCTGGACTTCCAGGTATGTCTGTACCGGCAGGATTGTCAGAAGGATTACCAGTTGGATTGCAGATCATCGGTAATTATTTTGATGAAAAAACGATGTATCAAGCGGCATATGCGTTTGAACAAGCAACAGAATTCCACACACAACAACCAGCTATTTTAGGAGGGAAAGACGAATGAATTTTGAAACAGTCATTGGACTAGAAGTCCACGTCGAGTTGAAAACCAACTCAAAAATTTTCTCTCCAGCGCCAGCTCATTTTGGTGCAGAACCAAACAGCAATACAAACGTGATCGACTGGGGTTATCCAGGCGTGCTACCAGTAATGAATAAAGCTGCGCTGGAATTCGGGATGAAAGCCGCTTTGGCATTAAACTGCGAAATCTCTAAAGATACTCATTTTGACCGGAAAAATTACTTTTACCCAGATAATCCGAAAGCATATCAAATTTCCCAATTTGATCAACCAATCGGTCATGACGGATGGATCGAAATCGAAGTAGAAGGCAAGAAGAAAAAAATCCGGATCGAACGGGTCCATTTAGAAGAAGATGCTGGGAAAAACATGCATGGTATCGGCGGCTATTCTTACGTTGATTTGAACCGACAAGGCACGCCTTTGATCGAAATCGTTTCTGAAGCTGATATGCGTTCACCAGAAGAAGCATACGCTTATCTAGAAGCATTGCGTTCAATCATCCAATTTACAGAAGTCAGCGATGTGAAAATGGAAGAAGGTTCTATGCGTTGTGATGCGAATATTTCTCTCCGCCCTTATGGAGAAGAAGAATTCGGTACGAAAGCAGAATTGAAAAACTTGAACTCTTTATCTTTCGTGAAAAAAGGTTTAGCTTTTGAAGAAAAACGTCAAGCAAAAGTTCTTCTTTCAGGAGGAGAAATCCAACAAGAAACACGCCGTTTTGACGAAACAACGAATAAAACAGTTTTGATGCGTGTGAAAGAGGGTTCTAGTGATTATCGTTATTTCCCAGAGCCTGATATTCCGAAATTCGTGATCGATGACGAATGGATTCAAAAAGTAAAAGCTAGTTTACCTGAGATGCCAGCTTCTCGTCGCGAACGCTATATCCGTGAATTTGGTCTTCCAGAGTATGACGCAATGGTATTGACACTTACAAAAGAAATGTCTGATTTCTTTGAAGCTGTTTTGGAAAATGGTGCAGATGCCAAGCAAGCATCTAACTGGTTGATGGGTGAAGTTTCTGCTTACTTAAACAGTGAGAAACTGGAATTAGCTGAGACAAAATTGACACCTGAGAACTTAGCAGGAATGATTCGTTTGATCGCCGATGGAACGATCAGCTCAAAAATCGCCAAAAAAGTCTTCCGTGAATTGATCACGAATGGCGGAGAAGCGCAAGAAGTTGTTGAGAAAAATGGTTGGGTACAATTATCTGATCCTAGCAAACTTCTTCCAATCATTAATGAAATCTTGGATAACAATCAACAATCTGTCGATGATTACAAAAATGGAAAAGATCGTGCGGTTGGCTTCCTAGTCGGTCAAATCATGAAAGCAACTAAAGGGCAAGCAAATCCTGGTGTCGTGAACAAGCTGCTTAAAGATGAATTAGCGAAACGCTAGAGGCTGAAAATGAAAAAAGCACGCGTAATTTATAACCCTACCTCGGGAAAAGAATTATTGAAAAAAAATTTGGCGGATATCCTGCAGGCATTAGAAGAAGCAGGATTTGAAGCTAGCGCCTATGCCACTACACCAGAACCTGATTCAGCCAAGAATGAAGCACGCAGAGTTGCAGAACTAGGTTTTGATCTAGTAGTGGCAGCTGGGGGCGACGGAACGATCAACGAAGTGGTCAATGGGATCGCTCCGCTTGAACACCGTCCTAAAATGGCCATTATCCCAGCCGGTACGACGAACGACTATGCTCGAGCATTAAAAATTCCTAGAGATAATATTAAAGCAGCAGCAGAAGTAATAAAAAAACACCAAACAGTAAAAATGGACATCGGTCTTTCTGATAGCAGTTACTTCATCAATATCGCTGCAGGCGGCTATTTGACAGAATTGACTTATGAAGTTCCATCAGAACTAAAGAGTATTTTTGGTTATCTTGCCTACCTTGCGAAAGGAGCAGAGATGCTACCTCGAGTAAAGCCAATCAAAATGCGCTTGAAGTATGATGAAGGGGAATATATCGGAAATGCTTCGATGTTTTTCCTAGGGCTGACGAACTCTGTTGGAGGATTCGAACAGATCGCGCCAGATGCCAAATTGGATGATGGCAAGTTTTCTTTGATCATTGTAAAGACAGCAAATATCTTTGAGATCTTGCATATTGCGGCACTCATGCTGAATGGCGGTCGACATGTCGATGATCCAAGAGTAATCTATACCAAAACAAGCAGTTTGTTCGTCGAAACAGAAGATGATATCAATCGACCAGTAATGATCAACTTAGATGGTGAATATGGCGGGGAAGCACCGATGCATTTCCAAAATCTTCATCAGCACATTGAGTTCTTTGCCAATACCGATCAGATTCCTGATGAAGCAATCACAGGCACAGATGAAGAAGAATTAGAGGTTGTCAGCAAAGAATTCGTAAAAGAAGTCGAACGTTTAACGGATGAAGATATCGACGGTGACGGAAAAATAGCAGACGAAACACCTAATCAAAAGAATTAATCAAAAGCCGGTGCTGAACGTAGTAAGGTCAGTGCCGGTTTTAGTTGTGTAATTAACTGATTTATAGTAGAGTTCAGTAGGATTGAAAAATAGGCTTAAAGGAGCAAAATATGACAGAACAGCAAATAGTAAAGAAAAACGAACGATATACAGTCGAAATCGTCGACTTGAGTTATGAAGGAATGGGGGTAGCAAAAATCGATGGTTATCCATTATTTATCGAAAATGCACTTCCTGGAGAAGAAGTAGAAATACTAGTAGTGAAAGCGGGCAATAAGTTTGGATATGGGAAAGTCGAAACATTTATTACACAATCTCCTGATCGCCAGCCTGTAGAAAACAATGCACTACTTCGCACAGGTATCGCACCTTTAGCCCATTTGAAGTATGAACAACAGCTTGTTTTCAAACAAAAACAAGTAGAGCATGTAATGGCGAAGATTGCTAAGATGTCAGAAATTCCTGTACTTCCAACTGTCGGAATGGCAGAACCATTCGGCTACCGTAATAAAGCACAGATCCCTGTTCGCCGTATCGATGGACAGTTAGCCACCGGTTTTTACAAAAAGAATAGCCATGATCTAGTCCCTATCGAAGATTTTTATATCCAAGATCCTGTCATCGATCAAGCAATCAAAGTAGTCAGAGATATCTTGCAACGGTTCCAAGTACGAGGATATAATGAAGAAAAAAATGAAGGACAGCTTCGTCACATCATTATACGTCGTGGTCATTATTCCCATGAAATGATGGTCGTTTTAGTTACTCGTAAAGAAAAATTCTTTAAATCCAAGGAAATTGCTGAAGCCATTCATGAAGAATTGCCAGAAGTGGTTTCGGTCATCCAAAATATCAATGAAGAAAAAACAAATGTGATTTTAGGAGACAAAGAAAAAGTTTTATATGGCAGAGACTATATCGAAGATCAGCTATTAGGAAAAACCTATAGAATCTCAGCAAAGTCATTTTATCAAGTAAATACTCAACAAGCAGAGTATCTGTACCAAACAGCCATCAAGTTTGCTGAGTTAGATAAAAAAGACATTGTGATCGACGCTTATTCAGGAATAGGTACGATTGGCTTGTCTTTAGCAGACAGAGTGGATAAGGTGTATGGGATGGAAGTTATTCCAGAAGCAATTGAAGATGCACAGTTCAATGCTTTAAATAATAAAATCGAAAATGTTCATTATGAAGTCGGAAAAGCAGAGAAAGTCATGAAAAAATGGCAAGAAAAAGGGATCAAACCATCTGTGATCGTAGTTGACCCTCCACGAAAAGGATTAGATCATCATTTTATTGAATCAGCAATCGAAATGTCACCAGAACGAATCGTCTATATCTCATGTAATCCGGCAACTTTTGCAAGAGATGCTAAGTTATTTGCAGAAGCAGGTTATGCCGTGAAGAAAGTTCAGCCTGTAGATCTTTTCCCGCAAACCCATCATATCGAATTAGTCGCTTCATTCGTTAAAGGAGAATAAAAATGGACCAAAAAGAAAAAATGAAAGAATTGATCAAAAAGAAACAAGGTGGAGGCCGATCCAAACAAATGGAAACACCTAAGAATGATCGTAAAAACATGAGAAAAGGCCCTAAGATCTTTAATAATTAATATGGTTAAATAAGGATGTGGAACGATGATCTTGATGATCGTTCCACATCCTTTCACTATTTAAATCCTCCTATACTTCGTTTCATGTTCTTGACAATAATATAACCTAAAAAAGACAAAGAAAGAGTGAACAAAATGCCGCTATACTCCACGTTTTTTGGTAATTCAAACGGCTGTTCATGAAAAAGTCGTTGAAAATGAGGGGTGAAAAAAGTCATGATGACAAAAGAAACAAGAAACGTAGCTGTATTTAGAAAAGCTACGTTAAAAAAACTCATGAAAGCCATCAGAATTGCTTCCGCCTTTTATACGTGTTTAGAGCGTGAGACAAAAGTGTTCTTTACTTTTGTCCCACGCTCTTTTGGCTATGCTACCTGAAATTGACTATTATAAAGGCTAGCATAAAGCGTTGGTGCTTGGAGTAATTCAGAATGTGTTCCTTTTTCGACGATATCGCCGTTTTTCATTACAAGGATCATATCTGCATTTTCAATCGTTGACAAACGGTGGGCAATGACAAAACTTGTCCTGTCTTTTGTCACAGCCTCCATTGCTTGCTGGATCAATGCTTCTGTTCGTGTATCTACACTAGAAGTTGCTTCATCTAAAATAACGACAGGGGGATTTGCCAAAATGACCCGTGCAATTGTTAATAATTGTTGCTGCCCTTGAGATAACGTACCATTTTCGCTAGAGATGATTGTATCATATCCCTCTGGCAGTGTTCGAATAAAGTAATCACATTGCGCGATTTCAGCCGCTTCGATAATTTGTTCTCTCGTGGCATCCATTTTCCCATAGGCAATATTATCGGCCACTGTTCCTTCAAACAGCCAGGTATTTTGTAAGACCATCCCAAAAGAACGGCGTAGTTCTCCACGCGAAAGCTTAGTAATATCGCAGCCGTCAAATTCGATCTTTCCTTTATTCAGTTCATAAAAACGCATCAGCAGATTAACTAAAGTCGTTTTTCCTGCACCAGTTGGGCCAACAATCGCCACAGTTTGTTTTGGTTTTACTGAAAAATCAACTTGATTCATCAATATTTTATCTGATGTGTAACCAAATTGTACATTTTTGAAAGCTATTTTTCCTTTCGGTTCTTCCAAAAGTTTTGCTTCTGGTAGGTCCGGAATTTCATCTGTTTCATCTAATATTTCAAAGATCCTTTCGATTGCAGCCATCGCGGATTGGATCGAGTTGATCACATAAGAAGCAGTGGAAATTGGTTCAGAGATCTGATTGATGTACTGAAGGTAAGCTTGTAAGAAGCCAATCGTCACACCGCCAGAAAGAACGAGTATAGCACCGAATACCGCACTTATGATGAAGGCAAGTTGATTGATGAAACGGATTGCCGGATAGATGGCAAAGTTCATAAATTGAGCACGTTTAAAAGCATTGTATTGTTTTTTGTTTACTTCATGTATAGAAGCCTCTGCACGAGCTTGCTGATTGAATGTTTTGACTACTAGATTACCAGCTAAGATTTCTTCCATCCAATTATTCAAGACACCTAGTTCATATTGGTTTTGTTCAGAAATCTGTTTGTTTTTATTCGCAATTTTAGTTGTAACAATTGAACTTCCGACGATCAGCAATAAGACGAGCAAAGTAAGTTTGCTTTCGATATAAAACAGCATTAGACCAGCAGCAACTATTGTTACCACAGAAGTGAAAAATTGATTGATACCTGTCAATAACACTTGAGAAAGCTGATTGAGTCCGGTAGTCGTCCGACTGATGATGTCGCCGACTTGATGATTATCAAAAAACGACATCGGCAATGTTTTGAATTTTTTTGTGATTTCTTTTCGTACCCTCAATGTGATCTTTTCGCTTAATGCTGCCATTGTACGTTCTTGGATAAATGAAGCAACACTGCTTAGGACTGAACAGCCGATCAGCAATAAGACAGGGAACAGCAATGCCTGTTTGATATCACTGAAAGTAAGCTGTCCAATACCTGTTTTTCTTATTTGCGACAACAAATCATCAATCCCAATTCCCATGATCAGGGGCATGGCTACAACTAATAGGTTGCCCAATAAACTGCATAGAAACAATCCGTAAAAATATTTATGTTCAGGTTTGATCATTTTCCAAAAACGTATCAAAGCGTGTGTGTTCAACGTTTTTTTCTTTTCCATCGAATCCCTTCTTTCTATATTCCTTGTGATTTGGCAAACTCTTGATATGTTTGACAATTAGACAATAGTTCTTCATGAGTACCTTGTCCTACGATTTTTCCTTCATCTAAAACAATGATGTTATCTGCTTGTTGGATCGTACTGAGCCGTTGAGCAACAATCACGAGAGTTTTCTCCGACATGTGTTTATGGAGTGCTGCCCTTAATGCTGCGTCTGTCTTATAATCTAAAGCGGAAAAACTATCATCGAATACATAGATTTCTGCTGGTTTGATCAATGCTCGAGCAATGCATATCCGCTGTTTCTGTCCGCCAGAGTAATTAGAACCACCTTGAGCAACAAAGCTATCTAATCCATCAGGAAGAGTGTCCACTAGTTCTTCTAATTGGGCGACCTTGATCGCTTTAGCCAATTCTTCTGGTGAAGCATGTTCATTTCCCATCTGCAAGTTGCTTAAGATCGTACCGCTGAATAAGAAGGCTTTTTGAGGGACATAACTGATGTGGGAGCGGATCTGTTCCTGCGTCATTTGAGTAAGAGGAATACCACCAAGGGTCACTTTTCCTACCGTAGGATCACTTAGTCTCAAGAGAAGTTTTGCTAAACTACTTTTTCCAGATCCGGTCCCACCAACGATCGCCGTTGTTTTTCCTTTAGGTATTGTAAAATCAATATCTTCTAGAACTGGATCAGAAGTTTCAGTATATTTGAATGTGACATGTTTAAAAGCAGCTGCATTTGTCTGATCAAAGGATGGTTTAGCAACTGTTTGGATCGTCTCTTCTTTAATTTCGATCTCTGCTTCGAGTATTTCTTCTATCCGTCGTAAAGAGGCGAATGATTTAGGGATAATGACCAGTACCATGGCTGCAATCATCAAATAAGCAAGTGTCAGCATAGAGTATTCCACTACCGCGGTCACGACCCCGATCTGTAACGTCCCGTCTGCCACAAGATTTCCGCCAAACCACAAAATAGAAGCATAAACGATTCCCATGAGTAAAAAAGCAATTGGAGTGACCCAAGCAAAGATTCGGTTCACTTTGATCATTTGACTAGCATAATCTGCAAAGGTCTGATTCGTTCGCTTTTCTTCATATGATTGATTATCAAAGGCACGGATCATATTGATCCCCGTAAAGAATTCTCTCAATGTGATGGTGATCCGATCCATTTTTGGTTGGATACTCAAAGATAAAGGCGTTCCTCGTTTCATCAGTCGGTAAACGATCCATACGTAAAAAACAACAGAGAATAATGTAACCCATGTAAGCAATAGAGAATAACGAAACATCATGAGGATGGTGAAAAAGCAAATAACTGGTGCTGGTAAAATCATTTGGCAAAATAAAACAATCATTTGCTGGACATTATCGACATCATTCGTCATTCTTGTCAAAAGAGATCCAGAACTGAAACGGCTGATATCCTTCATTGACAGTTGTTGGAATTTACGGAAATATTTCTCCCGTGTCTGGAAACCAAACCGAGCGGATGCCAATGCTGAAAAGTAACTAGAGGCAACTGCAGCAATCGTTCCTAGAAATGCTACAAGTAGCATTTCAACGCCGATTTTCTTGATAACAGAGGCTTCGCCACTTGCTATACCTGTGTCGATCAGTTTGGCTACTAATTTTGGTACACCTAATGTACCGGCGATTTGTAAACAGATCATCACAAAGGTAAGGAGAGCGAGTCCTTTGTTTTGCTGTAAGAATTTTTTTAAGATAGTCATATTATTCCTCCTTTTTCCTGATACTTTTCGATTCTATACCTTCAAGTAGCTTGAAGGTCAATAGAAAAAAGAATAAACTAGAAAAGAGGTGAGAAAAAATGAAAAAAATGTACACGATCGGCCAAGTATCGGAACTGTTCGATTTGCCAAAATCAACGATTCGCTATTGGGATGAACAGGGTCTGATCCGGTCAAGCAGACAGGAAGAGAATGATTACCGCTTGTTTGATATCGACGATATTTTTATGCTTTATGATATCGTTTTTTATAGAAAATTAGATATACCGATCAAGCAGATGAAGAATTTATATGGTAAAACGTTGACGGAGTTATATGAGACACTTGATGAAACAGAAAAAAGAATCCATAAAGAACTATTGATAATGAAACAAAAACAGAAAGAGATAAGGGCGCGAAAAAAACAGTTGAAATTGATGATCGATACAAACGAGGAAGAATTTCCTATAGAAGAGATCCCTTTTGACTGTATGATCTCAACGGAATTTGAAGATATTGTGGAAATAAAACAATTTCTACCAAACTATTCGAGTTTTGGAATGATGAGTATGCCAGCTTCCAGTTCGCAAACGATGTACGGCTTTTTTATCGACCCCAGTGACATACATTTATTTTCCCAAGATGTGATTTGGAAGAAAAAAGATACGACTATTTATCGCCGGTTTTTATTGAAATCTGAGATGAACCATGCGGAACGTAATAATATCTTAGAAGTCAGAGAAACAATGCATGAAAAAGGGTGGGAAACAGGAGAAGTGATCGGACAATATCTATTGACCAATACGGACGAAAACAATATCAGAATTGAATATTATCATGCATGGATGGAAATGAAAAAATAGGAAAGAAATATTTAGGATAAGTGGATTGAATGGATGAAAATGAAATGAGAGAGAAATCGCTCGATTTTTTTTATTGAAAAAAGATTGACAAAATGAAACGAAAGTGGGATATTAATTAGCAAATAATGAAGCGTTGAAGAGAAGAGTAGCTGATCGGAAATAAGTACAGAGACCTTGGTAGGTGAGAGCAAGGATTGTTTGGTCAGTGAAGATGAGCTCTGAGTTTTTTGGATTGTTCACGCAATCTAAACGGTAAAGCGACCGATAACTCGCCGGGTATACAATCTGTACCGATGAGGCATTATTTGTGAGAATAATGCAAATAAGGGTGGTAACACGAAGTATTCGTCCCTTTTGTCGTTCAACGGCAAAAGAGGCGGGTACTTTTTTCTTTTTTTGAAAAGCTTCTTACGCTTTGTTAAAACATGATTATTGGAGGAGATTTTTTATGACAATTCGAACAACATCACCATTTCGCTATGACATCGTTGGGAGCTTTTTACGTCCTGAAAAATTGAAAGAGGCAAGGACTCGTTTTACTGATGGGGAAATCACACAAGAAGAACTTCGAAAAGTAGAAGATGAAACAATCATCGAATTGATAAAAAAACAAGAAGGAGCTGGTTTGAAAGCTGTTACTGATGGAGAGTTCCGTCGCAGCTGGTGGCACTTGGACTTCTTTTATGGGTTGAATGGCGTGGAATTTTATGTGCCTGAACATGGCTATTTCTTTCATGGAGAAGAGACACGTCCTGGTACAGTGATTGTGACGGGGAAAATTTCTGGTACGAACCACCCTTTCGTCGAACATTTTAAATTCACTCAGGCACATACAAGTCAAGGCATCGAAGTGAAACAGACAATTCCTGCTCCAGCTCAAATTTTAGTGGAACTACTTCGTCCGGATATATTACCCCATGTTCGAAAAGTCTATGAAGACAATCAAACATTGATCAAAGATATCATCGCAGCTTATCGTCAAGTGATCGACGACTTATATGAAGCAGGTGCGCGGACGATCCAGCTAGATGATTGTACATGGGGAGTATTAGTTGCACCACTTCCTAAAGGGTTTGCGATGGATGAGGGAAAAGATGAAAAAGAAGTTCGTCGGGAACTAGCAAATCTTTATTTAACGATCAACAATGCAGTCTTAGCTGACCAGCCGGATGATTTAACACTCAATACACATGTCTGTCGCGGGAATTATCATTCTACTTGGGCAGCATCGGGGGGCTATGACGACGTAGCAGATCCATTATTTACTCAAGAAAATGTCCGTGCCTATTATTTAGAATACGATAGTGAACGTGCTGGGAGTTTTGCACCTTTAGCGAAAGTTTCCGAAGATAAATTAGTTGTATTAGGCTTGATCACAACGAAAAGTGGTGAACTGGAAGAGCGCCAGCAAGTGATTGACCGGATCTACGAAGCGACACGATATCTGCCTTTGGATCGTTTGTGCTTAAGTCCTCAATGCGGATTTGCTTCAACAGAAGAAGGAAATATTTTGTCTGAAGAAGAACAATGGGAAAAGATTGCTTTTGTCAAAAGCATTGCAGAAGAAGTTTGGGGGAACAATTAAATCATGCAGGAGAGCTTGCTAGGAAAGAACACTATGGTATAATCAGAATGCTTAATATTAATTTCTGAGGGAGACTTATGAAAAAGAAAATTCTTAAATTTATCGGGTGGTTCTTCGGAATCATTCTTGGGATCGCGTTTGCAATCTTTCTTGCCTTCCAGCTTTCCCCCAGACCCGGAGCATTCTTGATCAACCATATGTTTTCAAATACTGTTCAAATCACCGATCAGAAAACGTTCAATCAAGCAGAAAAAAACGTGGCGAAAAAAACAGATTTGACGTACGAGTCCAACTATAAAGAGAATACGTATGATATCTACTATCCAAAAAACAGCAAGGGACCTGTTCCTGTTCTGTTTTGGGTACATGGTGGAGGGTTCGTCGGCGGAGATAAATCAGGTGTCAAGGAATTTGCGACAAAATTAGTATCAGATGCCAACATCGCAGTGGTTGCGATGAATTATGAATTAGCGCCTGATTCAGAATACCCTAATCAAGTTCTTCAAGTGAATGAGCTGGTCAAAGATTTATTAGCTGAAGGCGACGACAAACTGCTAGACATGGAACAACTATTTTTTGGCGGCGATAGTGCAGGTGCACAAATCGCTTTGCAATATGCAGCTCTACAAACAAATGAAGCGTATGCCAAACAGATGAAAATCAAACAGGTACTTCCAAAAGATAGTTTGAAAGGAACCATTTCTTATTGTGGACCCGTTGATTTAAAGCTAACAGCACAGCAACATTCGGATGATCGATTTATGAAGTTCTTCGTCAAAACCGTTGCATGGTCGTTGATTGGAACAAAAGATTGGAAAACGAGCGAGCAACTGAAAGAAGCTAGTGTGGCTGACCATGTTTCTAAGGAATTTCCGCCAACGTATATAACTGACGGAAATGCTTACTCCTTCCAAGAGCAAGGTCAAGCATTAGAAAATCGGTTGACAGAATTAAAGGTACCCGTGCAATCCTTGTTTTATACAGATACAAAAAAAGAGATTACCCATGAATACCAATTTGATTACACGCTAAAAGAATCGCAAAATTGTTACCAGCAGACATTGGATTTTGTGAATAAGTATAAGTAAGAGGTTGTGAAAAAGCCGTTTAGTTTTGAGTATGAAGAAACGAAGCGGCTTTTTACAACCTCTCTTTTAATACCTTTTTGTTCTTGGGATAAAACTTTCCCGAACAATCAATCGTGCAGGATAAGTCAAAATGATTGGTTCGTCCCGTATTCCGTCAATTCGCTCCAATGCCATTCGAACAGCTGCTTGCCCAATTGATTTCGCATTGATTTGGACACTGGTCAAGCCAGGGGAGAGGTTTGCGATTGTCTCGATATTATCAAAGCTTGCTACAACAATCTCTTCTCCAATTTGGATATTTTTTTGTTTCAATGCCCGATAGACACCGATTGCCATTGGATCGCTCCCGACAAGAATGGCAGTAGGAAGAGGGGATTCATTTTCTAATAGATCAGTCGCAAGTCCCTCACCTTGTTTTTCTGTCCAGCCACCTAGACGATAAGACATATATTTTTCTAAGTGATGATCGATCATAAAATGCTGATAGGCACGCATTCTCTTTTCGTTTATAGAAATCTGCTTCCCACCCAGTTCATCCATATCGACTTTATACCCCCCGATATAGGCTATTCTTTTATGGCCATTTTCTAAGAACAATTCCAGTACGGTTTTAGTCATCCGTTCAAGATCTGCATAAACCATATCGACCTCTTGCTGGATGTCAGGGTTATCCACGACGACTATTTGCATGTTTTGTTTTAATAAGGCGGTAATCGATTCTTTCGTAACGGTCCCAACAACGATCACCGCACCTAACTGATCTAGATCTTCCCATTGTTTAGGATTATCAGATAGATTATAGATTCGATTCATCCCTAAATGCAGACGTCGAGCTTCTTCTTCCATCCCTACTCGCAAATGTTTGTAATAGATATCCTGTTCTTCGCTCGCTTTGCCGATCGTAGAGATCACACCAATCGAAGGCATTCTCTTTTTGATATATTTTCGAGTACTGATATCATAATCCAACGCAGCTGCTGCCTCTACTATTCGTTGCCGAGTAGCCTGAGCCACATGGATCGTCTGATCGTTATTCAACACGCGGGAAACTGTAGCAGGAGAGACATTTGCCTTTCGTGCGACATCTCTAATTCCAACCATTTTTACACACTCCTCAAAAAAACAAAAAATTTCTATTGACAAAATTGTTTAGTAAACAGTATACAGGAATTATAAAAAAAGTAAACGGTTTCCGTTTTGGTGGGAGTGAAATGATGGATATTACGCATAAAAAAACAGAAAAAAATTTCATCTTATTTGATGAAAAGAGCCGAGTATTCCATTTACGAAATACATTTCTTTCTTATCTGATAAAGATAGAAGAGAGCAATGTATTGGCGCATATTTATTTTGGCAAACCAGTCAAGCAGTACAAAGACAATAAAAATTATCCCCGAAGAGATCGTGGATTTTCAGGAAATATTCCCTTAAATCCTGACCGGTCTCTGTCGAAAGATACACTACCACAAGAATACTCTTCTCATGGCAGCATGGACTTTCGAACGCCCGCATCGATCATTCAGCGCAAGAATGGGTCAGACTTACTGGATCTGAGATATGATAGTCATTATATTACAGATGGGAAGCCAGACATCGAAGGCTTGCCTCAAACTTATGTGCTAGACAAGTCAGAGGCACAAACGTTGGTGATTTCACTTAAGGATAGAGAAACAGCGATTTATTTCGATTTGTTCTATACCATATTTAGTGATAGAGCAGTGATCACACGATCTGTAAAGATAAGAAATGAAACTAGAGAAACAATCAAACTAGAAAAAGCAGCTAGTTTCCAGTTAGATTTTGCCCATACTAGGCGATTTGATGAAGTCATTGCTTTGCCAGGAGCACATGTCAATGAAAGACAGATCTCACGGCAATCTCTTTTATCTGGAACAAAAGTATTTGAAAGCCGTCGAGGAACGAGCAGTCACCATATGAATAACTTTATTGCTTTAGTTCATCATCATACGACAGAAAATACTGGAGAAGCGATTGGACTTCAATTTGTTTATTCCGGCAACCATTCTTTCGAACTTGAAAAAGATCAGATCAATCAATTGAGAGTCGTCGGTGGGATCAACAGCCATTGTTTTTCGTGGGAATTGAATGCAAATCAGTCTTTTCAAACACCTGAAATGATCCTTTCTTACTCAAGTCAGGGATTGAACAAAATGAGTCAGATCCACCATGAGTTGCTACGTGAAAGAATCGCAAGAGGTCGTCATCAATTTGCTGAACGGCCGATTCTTGTCAATAACTGGGAAGCCACTTACTTTGACTTCAATAGTGAAAAAATCAAGGCGATCATTGATGAAGCAAAGGAGCTAGGCATCGAAATGTTCGTATTAGATGATGGCTGGTTTGGAAAAAGAGATGCGGACAATTCTTCATTAGGAGACTGGTTCGAGTATAAAGGCAAGTTAACAAATGGATTACGTGAAATAGCAGATTATGCTCATAGCAAAGGATTGAAATTTGGTTTATGGTTTGAACCAGAAATGATCTCCATTGATTCTGAACTGTATCGAACACATCCTGATTTTCTTATGCAGGTGCCAGGTAGAATGCCTTCTGCTTCCAGATCACAACATGTACTGGATTTTACAAGGTTAGATGTTCGGCAGACGATTGAGAAACAAATGAGAAAGATTTTAGACACGATTCCTCTTGACTACATCAAATGGGATATGAATCGTTCGCTTTCAGATATCTATTCGATTACCCTTGACCCACTTAGACAAGGAGAAGTAGCGCATCGTTATATGCTTGGGCTTTATGAACTACTCGAACATTTGACAGCTGATTATCCGGAAATCTTATGGGAAGGCTGTTCTGGTGGAGGTGGGCGGTTTGATGCTGGTTTTATTTATTATATGCCGCAGTCATGGACAAGTGATAACACGGATGCAGTGGAGCGTATGAAAATCCAATATGGAACAAGTCTTGCTTATCCGATTTCGTCCATCACGGCTCATGTATCAGCTGTACCAAATCATCAGACTGGCAGATCTACTTCGTTGAAAACAAGAGGAGAAACAGCTATGAGCGCTGTTTTTGGTTATGAACTGGATTTGACAAAGCTGTCTCCTGAAGAAAAAAAGCAAGTCAAAGAACAAATTATATCCTATCAAACGATTCGTCCCGTGATCCAGTACGGCCATTATTATCGTTTGGCGAGTCCTTTTGAAGAAAATATTGTCGCATGGATGTTTGTGTCTCCTAAACAAGATGAAGCTATTGTGTTTTTAGGGAGGATACTAGCTTCAGCTCAACCAGCGTTCCATGAAGTATATCTGTTGGGGTTAGATGATGAGGCACTTTATCAGGAACAGACCTCGAAGCGGCTATTTTCGGGGGCCGAATTGATGACAGTCGGACTTTACTTCCCTGATTTTCAAGGTGATTTCCAAACAGAGCTGCTTCATTTCAAAAAGTTATGAGAGAGAAGGAAAAAAGTATGAAAGCAAATATAAAATGGTTAGATGATCCACAAGTTTTTAGAGTGAACCAATCAAATGCGCATAGTGATCATGTTTGCTATGCAACAAGGGAAGAAGTAGAAACCACATCATCCCTTAAACAGTCTTTAAATGGAACATGGTGTTTTTGTTATTCGCCAAATCCTTCGGTACGTCCAAAAACATTTTATAAAAAAGATTTTGATGCCTGTTCTTTTGATGAAATCACTGTTCCTAGTCATATTGAATTAGCAAATTATGACAAGATCCATTACATCAATACGATGTATCCGTGGGAGGGACATGTATTTCGCCGTCCCCCTTTCACGACAAGCCCTGAGAAAGAGGCGGAAGGGATATTTTCAGCTGCTAAAGACAATCCGGTGGGGTCCTATTTGACGACTTTTCGATTAGAAGAAGGTCTAAAGGGAAAACAAATCTCGATACATTTTGCTGGTGTAGAACAAGCAATGTTCCTTTGGTTGAATGGTCATTTTATCGGCTATGCCGAAGATTCGTTCACTCCGTCTGAATTTGATTTAACACCTTATTTGGAAGAAGAAAATATTCTAGCTGTGGAGGTTTACAAAAGAAGTACAGCTGCATTCTTGGAAGATCAGGACTTTTTCCGATTTTTTGGGATCTTCAGAGAGGTCTTCTTAGTTGCTCGAGGACAAAACCATTTAGAAGATCTTTGGATCAAACCTCGCTTAGATGACAAATGTCAAAATGGTAAACTTGAAGTAGATTTGTCTTTTGAGCAAGTAGCCAAAAACAGTCAGCTGAATGTAGCGATACTAGATCCTGAGGGGAAGGAAATCTATCAACAGCAATATCCGTTAAAAGAACAAATGACGATTCGGATCGATGGATTTGAAAACGTGGCATTGTGGGGGCATTTTCAGCCCAATTTATATAAGCTTGAATTGGAGACGATAGACGAAGAAAAAAGAGTAACGGAGTATATTAACTATTCCTTCGGTTTTCGTAAAATCGAAATCAAAGATAAAATCATATACTTCAATGGAAAACGGATGATCATCAACGGGGTAAATCGACATGAGTGGCATCCAAGAAAAGGACGCGCCATCACTATAGAAGATATGGAAAAAGATTTGGCTATCATAAAAAATGCAAAGATCAACGGCGTACGGACATCTCATTACCCCAACCAGATCACTTGGTATTATTTATGCGACCAAGCAGGTATCCACGTGATGGCGGAAACGAACCTCGAATCCCATGGCTCATGGCAAAAAATGGGTGCATTTGAGCCTTCTTACAATGTGCCAGGTGCAGTACCTCAGTGGCAATCTGCTGTTCTTGATCGGGCAAAAACGAATTTCGAAACATTAAAGAACCATCCAAGCATTCTTTTTTGGTCTCTTGGAAATGAATCCTATGCGGAAGAAAACATTCGACAAATGAACGATTACTTCAAAAAAGTAGACCCGGATCGACTTGTTCATTATGAAGGGAATTTTCCAAATCCAGCATTCGAAGATTCGATTTCAGATGTAAAAAGCTGCATGTATGCGCCACCAGAAGAGATTGTTGACTACCTTGAAAATAAAGCGGAAAAACCGTTCATCTTATGTGAATACATGCATGACATGGGGAATTCGTTAGGTGGAATGGATTCTTACATGACGTTGCTTGATCGTTATGAAATGTACCAAGGAGGCTATATATGGGATTTTAAAGATCAGGCGATCCAAGTGACTGATCCAATCACTGGTAGAGAAGTGATGCGCTATGGCGGTGACTTTGACGATAAACCAAGTGACTATGAATTCTCAGGGAATGGAATCGTTTTTGCAGATGGACAAGAAAAACCCGCCATGCAGGAGGTAAGATATTATTATGAAAAATACAGTAAATAAAAGTCATATGGAGACAGAAAAAGTTGCAATCGTCTTCGGCGACTGTACATTAGGTGTCAAATCGGGGAATACGCATTATATTTTTTCTTATACAAGAGGCGGACTAGAATCGCTCAATAAAAACGGAAAAGAATGGCTATACCGGGAAACACTTCCAGTTTTTTGGCGGGCAACGACCGATAATGACAGAGGTAGCGGATTTGGATTTAAATCTGGTATGTGGTTAGGAGCCGGATTGTATCCAAAAGTCAAAGAAATAGAAGTACTGGTGGACAATAAAAAGATCGATTTGCCGATTGCCCCAGTAAATAATCAATATTCAAGTAATGAATACGCTGGAACAGTTGAAATCATTTTTACACTGGAAATCAACACAGTACCAAAAACACAAGTGACAATTTCCTACCAAATCGCTGGAGAGGGTAAAATGCTTGTTAAAATGCATTATGTTGGACAAAAAGGGTTGCCGGAATTACCAGCATTGGGTATAAGGTTCATTATGCCAACAAAAGCAAAATTCTTTGAGTATGAGGGTTTATCAGGGGAAACATATCCGGATCGGCTGGCTGGTGGTATCGAAGGTATTTATAAAGTGGAAGGACTCCCTATCCCTCCATATCTTGTTCCCCAAGAATGCGGTATGCATATGGAAACGAAATGGCTAGAACTGACAAGAAATCAAACATTGGATAATACGGACAAAGATCAAGAAGACTTTTCGTTACGATTTGAACAGCAGGATACGCCATTTGCTTTTTCCGCTTTACCATTCAAAGCAGAAGAACTGGAACAGGCGACACATATAGAAGAACTACCGCCAGAAAGACGAACGGTTCTTACGATTTTTGCAAAAGTAAGAGGAGTCGGGGGTATCAATAGCTGGGGAGCGGATGTTGAGTCACCTTATCGCATCAGCGGCGAAGAGGACCATGAAATCAGCTTTATTATCCAGTAGCGATCTTTAGATTATTATTTGAAAAACAGAGTTTACAAGACAAAGCTGCTTTATTCTATACGTCATGAACAAGATACGTCATGAACAAGCGAGCAAAAAAGTTCTCAGAATCTTTTGTTCATGACTATTTTCTTCAATGAAACCAATTGTTGTTTTTCTGAAAAATAAAGTTAACTATCAGAAAATTAAAAAAAGTTTCACAAAAATGATTGACAGTCGATTTTTTTATGTCTATACTAGGTACAATTCTTACATCAGTTTGGAGCGATTTT
This sequence comes from Enterococcus sp. E5-162, assembly GCF_035725965.1. Classification (NCBI taxonomy): domain Bacteria; kingdom Bacillati; phylum Bacillota; class Bacilli; order Lactobacillales; family Enterococcaceae; genus Enterococcus; species Enterococcus sp. E5-162. The sequence continues at coordinate 110,801 of NZ_JAPRFV010000001.1, forward strand.
TTATGAAATCTAGAAAACTTACAAAACTGAATACGTATTACTTTAGCTATTTTAGATAGGTTTGTATTCATGACTTCGTGGGTACAAACAAACCAAGTTTGTATCTATGATGGCTAAAGATTTTTAAACACGACTTACAGCCACGTAGAGAAATTCATCTATAGTGGCTATTTTATATTTTTGCAGCGCTTTTTAAGGCTCGTTGAAGATGTTCACTGTAGAGGCAATTTCCTACAGGGACATCTTTTTTTGTTGATTATCCGGTTCATAAGTAGGAAAGAAGGAGCGAAAATGAGAACAATAGGACACGGTCGTTTAGTAGGAATTTATGTAAAACCAACTTGAAAAAGTAGAGAAAATCAGCCAAGATAGATAAGTAAACAAAAGAAAGCGGGAAAAACAATGATAGTAATTATGAAAAAAGAAGCAACGGAAGAACAAGTAAAAAAAGTCGTCGATCATATCGAAAAAGAAGGATTCAAAGTCTCAATCGATCAAGGAACAGAACGAGTAGTGATTGGACTAAAAGGTGATACGCGAAGTTTACAAGAAGGAGCATTTACACGCTACGAAGGAGTAGAAAATGCTGTGCGTATTTTGAACACATACAAATTGACTTCTCGAGAATTCCATCCTGGCAATACAGTCGTGGATGTAGACGGAGTAAAAATCGGTGACGGCAGTTTTGTGACGATGGCTGGTCCTTGTTCTATCGAAGGATTAGACCAAATCAGAGAATGTGCGCGGATGGCTAAAGCCGGGGGCGCAAAAATTCTGCGAGGTGGTGCCTTCAAACCACGTACTTCTCCATATGCTTTCCAAGGTTTAGAAGAAGAAGGATTGAAATACATCCGTCAAGCGGCTGATGAATTTGGAATGAAAGTGATTACTGAAGTGATGGATGAAGGACATATCGACATGGTGGCTGAGTACAGCGATATCCTACAGATTGGCGCACGTAATATGCAAAATTTCAAACTGCTATCTGCTGTCGGCAAAACAGGTAAACCTGTTGGATTGAAACGTGGGATTTCTGGTACGATCAATGAATGGCTTAATGCTGCAGAATACATTGCAGTCGAAGACAAATCTCCTGTCATTTTTATCGAACGTGGGATTCGGACTTACGAGACAGCTACACGTAATACGTTTGATTTAAGTGCTGTCCCATTGATGAAAAAATTAACTCATTTCCCTGTGATCGTTGATCCAAGTCATGGTACAGGTATTTGGGATCTTGTACCACCAATGGCCCGTGCGGGTGTGGCAAGCGGAGCAGATGGCATGATCGTAGAGATTCATCCTGATCCTGCAAATGCTTGGTCAGACGGTCCCCAATCGTTGAATGAAAAGACTTACTCACGCATGATGAAAGAAGTGGCGATCATGAAAGAAGCAATGGAAAAGATCCAAACACTCGATTAATGCCAGCTTTTTAAAAGAAAGAAGTGAAACGAATGCTTACTATACATGTTGATAACCAGAAATACGATATTCATATTGAAGAAGGTGCACTAGAACAGGCTGGATCATGGCTTCAAACGATTTGGAAGCCTCAAAAAGTAGCTGTAATCACTGATACCAACGTTGCTCCACTGTATGCGGAAAAAATCATGTTCCAATTGAGACAAGCTGATTTTGAACCAGTCCTTTCAATCGTACCGGCGGGTGAGACCAGTAAATCTTTGGAACAAGCAGCTGAGTTATACGATTTTTTGGCAGATAATGATTTTACCCGCAGCGATGGAATACTTGCACTTGGTGGAGGAATGGTGGGTGATCTAGCCGCATTCGTGGCCTCAACGTTCATGCGTGGGATCCATTTCGTTCAACTTCCGACTACGCTACTTGCACAAGTAGATTCTAGTATCGGTGGGAAGACAGCAGTCAATACAAACAAAGCGAAGAACCTTGTCGGAACATTTAGCCAGCCAGCTGGCGTATTGATTGATCCTGAGGTTCTAAAGACTTTGCCGGTACGTCGTTTACGAGAAGGGATCGCTGAAATCATCAAATCAGCAGCTATAGCAGATGCAATGCTTTGGCAACAGCTGAATGAGCTGAAAGACGAAAAAGATCTTTTAGAGCATGCTGTTCCAATCATCACTGCTACGTTGAAAATCAAGCGAAAAGTAGTGGAAGAAGATGTCTTTGACCAAGGAAATCGACTTATTTTAAATTTTGGTCACACAATTGGCCATGCAATTGAAAATACAGCAGGATATGGGGTAGTCAGTCATGGAGAAGGAGTAGCTATTGGAATGGTAGCCATCACTTCTCATGCAGAAAAAATCGGCTTGTCTCCAACTGGATCGACAGCTGCATTAGAAAGGATACTCCAAAAATTCCACCTGCCGATTACTTACGATCTAAGTCATTCAGAGGAATTATTCCACGCGATAACCCATGATAAGAAAGCAAGAGGAAGCCAATTGAATATCATCTTGCTAGAAAAGATTGGGCAAGCAAAAATCGTACCTGTTCCTACAGAGACATTCAAAGATTACTTAGGAGGACTGTAAGATGCGTTATATGACTGCGGGAGAATCCCATGGACCAGAATTAACAGCGATTATTGAAGGACTACCAGCAGGGTTACCTCTATCAGAAGAAGAAATCAATTACGAACTCGCTCGCAGACAAACTGGTTACGGCAGAGGAGGAAGGATGAAGATCGAAAAAGACCGTGTTCGGATCACGTCTGGCATCCGTCACGGCAAAACAATTGGTTCACCTGTCACTTTAGTGGTAGAAAATAAAGATTGGAAAAATTGGACAACTGTCATGTCTGTAGCAGAAGTACCTGAAAAGGACCGATCACTGCGGCGAGTTGCACGTCCGCGTCCAGGACACGCGGATTTGGTAGGCGGTATGAAATACCATCATCGAGATCTTCGGAATGTGCTTGAACGGTCCTCTGCAAGAGAGACGACCATGCGTGTAGCAATCGGCGCAATTGCCAAGAAAATTCTGGAAGAACTTGACATCATCGTAGCCGGACACGTGATTTGTCTTGGTGGAATCCAAGCAGAAATACCTGGAAATATCTCCATTCAAGAAATCAAAGAAATTTCTGAAGCATCAGAAGTACGGGTTGTTGATTCAGCAGTCGAGCAAAGAATAAAAGAACTGATCGATCAGACAAAGAAAAATGGAGACACGATCGGAGGAATTGTAGAAGTGCTCGTTGGAGGCGTTCCAGCTGGATTAGGAAGCTATGTACAATGGGACACGAAGCTAGATGCCAAAATCGCGCAAGCTGTGGTTAGTATCAATGCCTTTAAAGGAGTAGAATTTGGGGTCGGATTCACTGCTGCATCATTACCAGGATCAGAAGTGATGGATGAGATCTTATGGGAAGAAGAACGAGGCTACTTCCGACGTAGCAATAATCTAGGCGGCTTCGAAGGCGGAATGACCAATGGCGAACCACTTATTATCCGCGGGGTCATGAAACCCATCCCTACATTGTACAAGCCACTTCAAAGTGTTGATATCGATACAAAAGAACCTTACAAAGCAAGTGTAGAACGTTCGGATAGTACAGCAGTTCCTGCAGCTAGTGTCGTTGCGGAAAATGTTGTAGCCACTGTGGTAGCGACAGAGCTATTGTCAAAATTCCCAAGTGATTCGCTTGTTGAGTTGAAAGCTGCAGTGAAGGAGTACCGTGACTACTTGAAACATTACTAAAAAGGGGGCAAATAAGATGGCACAACATGTTTTTATCGTGGGGCTTGGACTGATTGGTGCTTCTATGGCACTTTGTATTCGTCAGACCAATCCAGAACTGATAGTAGTTGGTTGGGATAGTCAGTCAAAAACCCGTGAGCAAGCAGTAGAACAGCAGATCGTTGATTACGTTGCAAATGATTTTGAAACAGGTGCAGAACAAGCAGACGTTATCTTATTAGCCGTTCCCGTCCGTACAACCTTAGCTTATCTTGATGTCCTTGAAAGAATCAACTTGTCTGATCACGTCATCATTACGGATGTCAGCAGTACGAAGCAGCAAGTCGTGACATCCGCTGAGCAGAAAAATCTTCGGTTTGTCGGTGGACATCCAATGGCTGGTTCTCACAAATCAGGTATACAGGCAGCAGATGCTAAACTATTTGAAAATGCCTATTACATCTTTACACCTTTGGAAAAGACGAAAAAAGATGTTGAAAAACTGCAAGAACTATTTTGCGGAACCAAAGCAAAATATGTGACTCTTACAGCAGGAGAACATGACCGTATAACAGGAATGCTAAGTCATTTTCCACATATTCTGGCAGCTGGTTTAGTCAATCAGGCAGAACAATTCAATCAAGAATATCCGCGAGCCAAACAACTAGCAGCAGGAGGCTTTCGAGATATCACTAGGATCGCTTCCTCGGATCCTGTCATGTGGACAGATATTTTGTTGAGCAATAAGCAGATATTATTGGAACGATTGGCAGATTGGCAGCAAGAAATGACACAAATAGCAGAATGGATCATGACTGAGAACCAATCGGAAATCTTTTCTTTTTTCAATCGGGCAAAAGAAAGTCGAGACCAGTTGCCTATCCATAAGCAAGGCGCGATCCCTGCCTTTTTTGATTTATTTATCGATGTGCCAGATGAGCCTGGCGTTATTGCAGAAGTAACTGGACTGATCGGAAAAGCGGGAGTTTCTTTGATTAATTTGAAGATCCAAGAGACGCGAGAAGATATTTTAGGGATACTGCAAATCAGTTTCAAAAATCAACAGGATTTGTTACAAGCAAAAAGAACCATTTTGTCTAATACCAGTTATCATTGCTGGATCAAATAGGAGGCTGGATAAATGCGATTATTACAACAAATACATGGATTAAGAGGGACTGTTAGGATACCAGCAGATAAATCGATTTCTCATCGCAGCATCATGTTTGGAGCAATTGCTGAGGGAACGACGACTATACAAAATTTTTTGCGCGCAGAAGATTGTCTGAGTACTTTACATGCCTTCCAACAATTAGGCGTCGAAATCGAAGAAGAGGAAGAGGTGATCAAGATTCATGGTCGCGGTAGCCACTCCTTTGTCCCACCAACTGAACCCATCGACATGGGAAACTCCGGTACGACGAGTCGTTTATTGATGGGTATTTTGGCTGGTCAGCCTTTTACAACGACTCTGTTCGGTGACGCTTCATTGTCTAAACGTCCAATGGGGCGAGTAATGGAGCCTTTACGCGAGATGGGTGCTGACTTGCAAGGAAATGAAAATGACCAGTGTTTACCAATCACTGTGACAGGAACCCACTCTTTATCACCTATCCGATACAATATGCCTGTAGCTAGTGCACAGGTCAAATCTGCTTTGCTGTTTGCGGCACTACAAGCAGAAGGTACATCCGTAATCGTTGAGAAAGAACGTTCCCGTAACCATACGGAAGAAATGATTCGTCAATTTGGTGGAAGGATCACAGTGGAAGATAAAACAATCATGGTGACAGGACCGCAAAAATTAACCGGTCAGCAGATCACTGTTCCAGGTGATATTTCATCAGCTGCTTTCTTTCTAGCAGCAGGACTTCTTGTTCCGGAAAGCCAGCTGTTGTTAAAAAATGTCGGGGTCAATCCAACAAGGACAGGTATCTTAGATGTGTTGGAGGAGATGGGCGCAGCGATTACCCAGACGAATCACAATAAACAGAACCAATCGGCTGATTTAAGTGTCAAGACGAGTCATTTGAAGAAAGCGACGATTGATGGAGAAATCATTCCGCGTCTGATTGATGAACTGCCAATTCTAGCTTTAGTGGCTACTCAAGCAGAAGGAATCACGATCATTAAAGACGCAGAAGAATTAAAAGTAAAAGAAACCAACAGAATTGATGCGGTGGCAGAAGAATTGCAAAAAATGGGAGCAAAGATAAAAGCAACAGCAGATGGTTTGATCATCCATGGACCAACACCTCTGCATGGCGCAAAAGTTTCTAGCAGAGGCGATCATCGAATCGGGATGATGCTGCAAGTAGCTGCTTTGATAGCTGATGGACCTTGCGAACTAGAAGGAGCCGAAGCCGTTTCAATCTCTTATCCGGCATTTTTCGATGATTTAGCAGAACTTGTGTCAGGAGGAGAAGCTCATGGCTAGCATTTTGCTGATTGGTTTCATGGGCGCTGGAAAAACAACGATCGGTAAAGGGTTAGCTCAACGTTTACAAAAAGAGTATGTAGATTTAGATACAAAGATTGAGGAACATATCCAATTGTCGATTGCCGAATATTTTCACTATTACGGTGAAAACAGCTTTCGAAAAGTGGAGTCAAAGGTTTTAAGAAAGCTGTCAAATGAAGATAAAATTATCGCGACTGGTGGAGGAATCGTCCAATGTGCTGCCAATCGGCAATTTTTACAAACACAGCCAATTGTTCTTTACTTAGAGGCAGAAGCAGATTGTCTAATCGATCGTATCCAACAAGATAAAACGTCTATTCGACCGTTAGCTCTTGGAAAAACAAGAGAAGAAATAAAAGCCTTATTGGCACAACGACTTTCCTGGTATGAAGAGAGCGCGACACTTCGAATCAACACGACCAATGAAACACCAGAAAAGATCATCGATACCATTATAGAGAGGATCAAAAGCATATGAATGTCAGCTATCTAGGGCCAGAAAGTTCGTTTACTTATCAGGCGGCTTGCCAGCTATTTCCTACAGAACAATTGACTGCGTATGCTTCGATTCCTGCTTGTTTGCGCGCTTTGTTTCGCAAACAGGTCGATCTGGCTGTCGTTCCTGTAGAGAATTCATTGGAAGGATCTGTTCATCACACAATCGATCTTCTTTCCAAACATCCAGAAGTCGAAGTTAAAAGTGAAATCGTTCTTCCTATCAAGCAGCAGCTTTTAGGCAATGCAGCAACAAAGATTACAAAAATCCTTTCTCATCCCCAAGCACTAGCACAATCACAACAGTTTTTAGAAACGCATTATCCTAATGTTCCTTTAGTAGCAACAGAATCAACAACTGCTGCAGCAATGTATGTAGCAGAACATCCGAAAGAAGACGCAGCAGCGATTGCTTCATTAGAAACAGCACAGCACGTTGGATTGGAGATCTTAGCTGAGAATATCCAAGATAATGAGTTGAACCAGACACGTTTTTGGATCGTCGGTGACCGAAAGATGACCAGCCAGCAGCCAGCTCCAGTAAAGATGAGTGTCATCTTGACACTGCCTGCTAATCGGCCAGGGATGCTTCATAAAATGCTGGCAGCTTTTGGCTGGCGGGAGATCAACTTAAGTAAGATTGAATCTCGACCATTGAAAACTAGCTTGGGAGAATATTTTTTCGTAATCGATTTGTTATTGGACCGCCCAATGGCATTAGTAGAGAATGCGCTCCAAGAAATCAAGATGCTCGGAGGAAAAAGTCAAATATTGGGCTGTTATCCAGTATTGACAGTAGAATAGACGCGTAGATGAAAGTCAAGAATACTGATTGATTTATTTAACTTAAAATAAATCAATCAGCGCTTGGCTATTCTTTATTTTTAATATTCTGATTGATTTTTAGAAAGAAGCGGGAGACAAATCGTTACAGTCGTTCCTGTCCCAATCACTGATTGGATCGTTATGCCATATGCATCTCCATACATTAGGCGTATCCGCTCATCTACATGACTGATGCCGATTCCTGAGAAATGATCATTTTTTTGTTTGGTATTTTCAGTATCGAAGCCATCGCCGTTATCAATCACTTCGAATAAAAGAAGCTGATTTTTTGTTTTGCCGTACACCGTGATGAATCCTTGCGTTTTATTGTGAAAAGCATGAAGATAGGCGTTTTCGATAATTGGTTGAAGGATCATATTCGGCATAGATAATGTCTGCAGTTCATCAGGAATCATTATTTTAGCCGAGATTCTTTCGCCATATCGCATACTCAAAAGATCAATGTAACTTTGTACGCTTTTGATTTCTTCCTTGACTGGAATCACTTCTTCTTTTTTTCCAATCGTACTTCTTAGTAAAGTAATGAAACTGTCGATTCCCTGAACTGCTTCATCTGTTTTTTTCTGCCAAATCAAAAATTTCAAGCTAGTCAGCGTATTATAAATGAAATGGGGCTGTATCTGTGCTTGCATAGTTTGGATTTCAAGCGAACGTTTCTTCTTTTCGTCTTGGATGGTCTGTTCATAATGATGCTGCGCATTACTTAGCAATTGATTGATCGTATTCCCTAGCAATTGGACTTCATGGCTTCCTTGTACAGGAACAGTAGCTTTTAAGCCATCTTCCTCTAGCCAGTTTAGCGAATCAATCAAGCGGTAGATCGATTTTGTGTGTCGATCCAAATACATAAATGCCAATGAGCCAGCAAAAGCAAGTGTCACGATATTATACAAAATAATGGGGAAAATCACGCCCATTTGGTTAGACAAAGAATGAAGATCGACTTGACTGAGTAATGTACAATCCTGGCGGTACAGGGGAAGACGGGTCAACTGCTGTCCATTTGAAATCGTTGTTTCACCTACTGTTAGTTTTTTGAAAATCATTGATCGGCTCCCAATTCTATTTTCTTCATTTGATGCGATGATCGTCTGTTCTTCGTTCATGAAGGAGATCTTCGATATCTCAGGATTTACTACAGATTGAAAAAGATTCGCTAGTTGCTGAGATGAGATCGATAAAACAGCATATCCGTAAATGTGATTCAATGTGTTTTTCAGTTTTTTGACAAAGAAGACGCTGGGTGCTTTCTTATCGCGAAGAGTCAATCCGTATTGTGCAAAAAGCATTTGTGTATCAGCAGCACGTTCATTCACTCTCTGGGCAATCGCAGATTGAAAAAAAGAATCGGCAGATACGGCAGTGAGCATGTCGTTTCCGACAAAAGTTCTTCCGTTTTCTCCAAAGATCAACACATCGTAATCGATCATTGGATGGATTTTTGAAAGAGAGTCATTCATTTTTTGGATCGTTCTTAGCTGCTGAAGCTGTTCCATATGTTGGACTGGACCATTGGAAAAATAGCTTTCGACAGCTGGGTTGGAATCAAAAGCGGCTAATGTATTCTCGATTGCATCATTCAAGCCTTCAAATTCAGATTGGATCTTTTTTAGTACCACATCATTCGATTGATTGAACAGCTGGATATAGGCATCCCTTGATCGATGATAAATAAACAAAGAGATGACGATGGCCTGCAGAAAAAGACCGATGAACAAAATGAACAGAAGTTTGGTAAAGAGTTCATGCTCTTTGATTTTTTTTCTCATTTTACAAAAGTTCCTTTACGGTATTGAGAAGGTGTCATTCCTGTCTCTTCTTTAAAAACTCTGGAGAAATAACCCAGTTCGGTATAGCCGACTTTCTCACAGATTTCCGTCAAAGTAAGCCGTGTTTCCGTTAAAAAGAGCTTGGCTTTACTAATACGGACTTTTTTTAGATATTTTGAAAAGTTGATGCCAAATTTTTCAGTAAAGATAGCTGAAAGATAGCTATATGAAAAATGATATTTTTCGGATAGAAGTTGTAAATTGATTTCTTTCTCATAATTTTCCTGGACGAACTCGTAGATCAAAGTCAAGATATCGAAATTGTCTTTTATTGCATTTGCAGAAAAGTGGGTGAGTTTCTCAAGTGTTTCTTTGACAAGAATAGAAAAATCTTCCAAGTACTCAGCATCGGCTAATAAAGAAGGAAGGGCGATCTTGAGCAAAGAAAGTTCTTCATTCCCAACATATTCGTCAGCCAAAGCGTTGAGTAATGCATAGAAACGATTGATTGCCTCATGTTTCAAATAAGCTGGATCAATAGGCTGTTCCAATATTGTCGTGAAGAAACCCTCAAGTTCTTTGACAGCTAAAGCGTAGTCTTTATGAACGATTTTTGTTAAATAGCTACTTGCTTGCTGCTCGTGGTTGGTTGATAACGGAAGAAGTTCATGCTGATAAGCAAGGTTCTTTCCCTTATGATAGAAACGTTGTCCTTTGGTACAATTTCTGATTTCTTGGAATATTTCATTGATATCTTGGATTGCAAAAGAGTCAGAAACAACAAAAAAATCACCTGGAAAAATTTCTTGACGAAACTTTTGAACAAACTTCCTAAGCGTATCTTTGGAATCAGTATTGATCACATAGCCGGATTCTTCCGAAAAGGTAGAAAAGGGATAAATAGTAAATGAATCGTCGCTATCCATCAACGAATGGATGATCGACTGTTTTTGTTTAGAGCCTTGTTTTGAACTGAATGGCCGATTTTCGGTATATACCAGAAAAAACAAGGTGTGTTCAAAAAGAAGAGGGTCAAGCAATGGACGAGTTTGTCCAGCAATCTGCTGTGAAAGATTCTCGCAGATCTGCTCATAACGATCGGTGATTGGGCTTTTGTTGGGCTTTTTTTTGATTTTTTGTGAAACGGCAATTAAGGAATTTAGAAAAAAATCAGGACTCAATCGAGGCTTTAAAAGATAATCAGCGACGCCATATTTAAAAGAATCTTTAACCATATCAAATTCATCATAGCTAGAGAGGATAAGAATCTGTGTTTCAGGTTGTTGCTGTTTTAATAGCCGCGATAATTCGATCCCATTTAGTTCAGGCATCATTACATCTGTGACCACGATATCGATTGCATGTGCCAAAGAAAAGTCAAGCGCTTTCAACGGGCTGGAAAAAGTTCCTATTAATTGAAACCCGTGCTCAGACCAATTGATCAACTGTTTCATTCCGTCTAAAATCGTCTGTTCATCATCGATAAGAATTACGCGTATTGGCATTTTTTTACCCGCCTTAAGAATAGTCTTGTAATTTAAAAATACTTATTTCTAGGAGAAAATGCAAGGATATTTTTATTTTAAAGAAACCTCCACCCTTTCGATCTTTGGTCTAGATGCTAAGATTATTCCTTTTGTCATAGTTAATTTGTATTTTTTTATTATTTTAGGAGAAATTTTTGAAGTATCTGAATAACAAAGAAACCGTTTTCAAATTTTGGTATGATGAATGTAGCAAACGTAAACAACTAAGGATGGAAAAGGAGCGGATAAAAATGAACATCAGAAAGTTAATTGCTGGAGTCGTTTGTTTAGCGGCAGCATCAGGTTTCTTAACAGGATGCGGAAGTGCTAGTAGCACAGCAGACAACGAAGAAAAAGTCACTGTTTGGGCGTGGGATGAGACATTCAATATCAAAGCAGTGAATGAAGCAAAAAAAATTTATGAGAACGAAGAAACAGAGATAGAAGTTGTTACGATGTCTCAGGATGATATCGTTCAGAAACTGAACACCGCTTTAGCAAGTGGGAATACAGAAGGATTGCCCAATATCGTCTTGATTGAAGATTATAGGATACAAGGCTATTTGACTTCTTATCCAGATGCATTCGCTGATTTGTCTGCTATTGTAAAGGAAGATCATTTTGCACCGTATAAATTTGCGGTAAACAAAGTAGGAGAAAAAATATACGGTGTTCCTTTCGATTCGGGCGTAACAGCAAACTTCTATCGTACGGATCTGATGGCTGAAGCAGGATATACAGAAGAGGACATGGAGAATCTGAGGTGGGACGAGTATATTCAAGTGGCGCGAGATGTCAAAGAAAAGACGGGAAAGAAAATCGCTGAAGTCAATCCTTCTGATCTTGGTCGAGTAAGAATGATGATGCAACAAGCGGGAGAATGGTATACGTCCAAAGATGGGGAGACGGTCACGATCCAAGACAATGCATCTTTAAAGTATGGTCTTGAATTATTTGCCACTCTTTTGAAAGAAGACCTAGTCGAACAAACCTCTGACTGGAATGCTGGAGTAACTGCGATACAATCAGGAGCAGTAGCTTCTAGCCCAACTGGCGCTTGGTATTCTTCAACGATCCAAGGAGCAGAAGACCAATCTGGAAAATGGAAGATTGCGCCAATACCTGCACTGCCAGAAAGTTTACAAAAAGCGCAAGCTTCTAACCTTGGCGGCGCTGGCTGGTATGTGCTCAAAGGAGTAGCTGGAGAAGAATCAGCGAAAGATTTCCTCGAAGCAACGTTTGCATCGAATGAAGAACTGATGGGCACTCTTGCGAAAGAAATCGGACTGGTGTCTACGATGCTTAGTGCAAATGAACAAGAAGCTTATCAAGAAGCTTCAGAATTTTACAGTGGCCAAAAGGTCTTTGATGATTTTTCCAAATGGACATCAGAAATTCCAGAAGTGAATTACGGACATGAGACCTATGCAATTGAAGCAGTCGTAGCCGAAGCTCTTCATCGAATCATCAATGGAGAAGAGACAGACAAGGTACTAGCAGATACACAAAAACAAGTAGAAGCACAGTTGGCTAATTGATTGGTGATAAAAAAGCAAATTTCTTTGCTTTTTCATCAGACAACCGAAAAGACAAAAAAGATGGCGGCTGCCTTACAGACGTTGTCTTTCTTGTCTTTTCAATTAAATAATCAATGATAGAATTGGAGGGAAAAGAATGAAGCAGAAAGATTTATTCAAAAACGGGCATGCTTTTTTAATCTTGCCAGTCATTTTGATATCGATCATGGTTTTTATTCCGATGGTTTTGGCTTTGATCACGTCTTTTCAAAGTGGTCCCCCTGTCAATATGAGATTTAACGGATTAGGTAATTATCAGCGGATGCTGACAGATGCTACTTTTAAAAAAGCTTTTTTCAATACGTTCCTATATTTACTAGTTCAAGTACCAATCATGCTGTTTCTAGCGCTTTTTATTTCCAACCTCTTAAATGATAAAAAGCTGAAATATAAAGGGTTGTTTCGAACAGCTATTTTTCTTCCGTGTATCACTTCGATGGTCAGTTATTCTCTGATCATGAAAAGTCTATTTTCTCAATCTGGCCTTGTAAACAACTTGTTGTTGGGCATTGGTATGATTGATACACCGATTGGCTGGCTGACTCATCCAATTTGGGCGAAAGTTCTGATCATTCTTTCGATCACTTGGCGTTGGACTGGATACAATATGATTTTTTTCCTTTCAGGCATGCAAAATATTGATTTGGAGATTTATGAAGCAGCATCTATTGACGGTGCTTCTAAATGGCAGCAGTTTATCAAAGTGACGATCCCGAATTTAAAACCGATCATTTTGTTTACTTCCATTACTTCGACGATCGGGACATTGCAGCTTTTTGATGAAGTACAAAATATTACTGGCGGGGGTCCAGCAAATGCAACGACCACCTTGTCTCAATACATCTATAATTTGAGTTATAAATTCACGCCTAATTTTGGATATGCGGCAGCAGTTTCCTTTGTTATTGTTGCCTTTATTGTGATATTGTCGATAATCCAAACGAAAGTAGGAGGAGAGAGTCGATGAAAAGCATGGTAGAAAAAGAACCGATCGAACATCCCAACGTCAAAAAACAAGCCTTAGGACTTCGTTCGGCAATTGGGTCAGCATTAAAGTATACAGCATTAAGCATCCTATCATTTATTTCCATTTTCCCTTTTGTCTGGATGATTCTGGGAATGACGAATACACCCGTGGATATCACATCGGGAAAAATAAAGATTGGCAGTAACTTGATCATCAATTTTCAAAATTTGTTTTCCAATGAACTGAATTTTACTCGTTCCCTTTGGAATTCAGCAATGATCGCTTTAGTGACCACTGTGTTTGCATTGCTGATTTCCTCAATGGCAGGATATGGGTTTGAGATTTATCAAAGCAAGCGAAAAGACTTGATTTTCAATATTCTACTGCTATCGATGATGGTTCCTTTTGCGGCGTTGATGATTCCTTTGTATCGAATGTTTTCACAATTGAACGGAACGATTTTGGGAATCAATAGTTTCTTAGTTGTAATCTTACCATCTGTCAGCACTGCTTTTTTGATCTTCTTCTTCCGACAAAATGTTAAATCCTTTCCAAAAGATCTAGTAGAAGCCGCTCGATTAGACGGTCTAAAAGAACTAAGTATTTTTTTTAGAGTATATATGCCGACGGCTAAAAATACCTATGCAGCGGCAGCAATCATCACATTCATGAGCAGTTGGAACAATTATTTATGGCCCTTAGTGGCTTTGCAATCTCCTGATAAACGGACGGTTCCGCTTGTTTTATCTGCTATGGGTGCTTCCTATACGCCAGATTATGGAATGATCATGGCTGGATTAGTCATTGCTACTTTACCAACTGCCATCGTATTTTTTGTTTTGCAAAAGCAATTCGTTCAAGGAATGATCGGCTCTGTAAAATAAAAAACAATAGCAAGTGCGTCCCTACAAAGTCATCTTTTCCAAGTAAACATTATTTTATATGATTTATCATGAAAAACCTTGAATATCAATGTTTAAAAAAATCTTTTTTGTACACAAAAAAAGAAAATATCAGTTTGGTTCTCAAAATGTTCTCACGCCTAATATAAAAATAAGACAAGGAGTATTATCAGATATGATAGTACTCCTTGTCTTGTTTTTATAGTTAGAAAGTTAAAATTACGATACTCTTGGAAATATGATCCTAATACTATAATAAAACTTTTTACTTTAATTCTACTTTTTTGAGGAACTTATTACTTTATTGATATCTATAGTAAGTATAGTATATTAAAATAATTTTTCGTATATATATCTAGTAGCATAATTAGTGTATAATAATTTTATACAATATTTTTCACTTTTAAATGGAGGCACTAATATGGGTGAAGCTTTAAATCAAGAAATACATTTTATTAATACTCTATCCTATTATTCAGATTATATTAATCTAAATGATCTTTTAATTGAGTTACGAAGAATTAAGGATAAACATAAAACCACAGTATTAGATCCTATTTTAACTGTGGATCGATTCTCTGAAATTTCAAATTTTATGAAGAAAACAGCCATTCCGCTTGGCATACTTAGAGATTTGAATGATTCTTTGGTTAAACATATTATTTATCATAGTGTTTCTCATATCTATATGTATAATATAAACACACCATTAACAATAGAAACTATTGAGAAAAAATTAGTAAACAATATAGATAGTTTAACTGGGAATTGGAGTGATACGGCTCAAGCAAATATAGCAGAGGGTGATATGTACTATAATTTAATTGATAGCATTGCTCCTTCTCATGGCAATGAAATTTATTATCCTGCATTTTTTAAAACTTCATCTAATATCAATCTTTTTTCAGTATTTCGAGCTGTTACTAAAACAGGAGACTCTATTATCATACCATCATTGGCAGTGCTAGATACCAATAAATCAATTCTTATGATTTTAATACCCAATAAATTTAGAGGAAGAAAATCTGATGATGTAGTAATTTGGTCTCCAGAATCATACTGTAAAATTTTAATAAGTAAAATTTCGATGATATGTGATATTAGCATAAAAAAAATAGATGATAGCTATGAAAGGGCTTTGAAAAAAAATCTATTCACTTCTTGTGTAAAAATGAACAGAAAATTAGTAGAAGATTATGAGGATCAGCTTTTAGAAAAAATGCCCCCAATAAAAAAACATATAAATAATATTATAACTAATATTGGTAAAGTAGTTTGCCTTACTAGAAAAGATAAGGAAAAAATCGAAAAAAAAATTCTTTCTACTTGTGTCAGTGAGTATATGACTAAAGCAGTTAAACCAACTGATTTACAAAAAAAAGCTTTGGAAAAAGGTCTACAAGGATATCCAACAAAAATAAAATTTGATGGTTTAGATTCTTCAAGTGGCGGAACAAGATCAAGTAGTAGAAATTCACCACTACCAATACATGAAATTTTTCATTCTATAAATACAAGTTTTGTATATTTTGGTACTATAAAAGAATGCCGAATTGCATGGTTTAATAAATATCTTTTCCCTGATAAAGAAGAGTTTATTAATAAATCTAGTGTGAGTCAAGCCAATATTAAAATTTCATCTGATAGAGTATTTATTAATATCATGAGTAAAACAAATAAAAATGAGGTAATGATTAATTATGTTATTAGCGAAGTTATCAAAATTATCGATTTTGTATGATGAATGTAAAAAAGATAAAATTGCATCTACATTCTATGACCTTATGAATGAATTTTGTATGACAGATCAGAAGTTACGATATGAATATTATTTTGAGATGTTAGATAATAATATAAATGACCCGGAGACTTTTTTTATAAAAATGAAAAATGATAATTTTTTTTTCATTGAATATCAATATAAATGTGAAGAAGAGACCGAGGTATCTAATTTTTTAGATTCTACTTGTGAATGTGGAAAAAAAGTAAACCAGCATGCTTCTGTAATTGAGTTATACCAACTATCTAGTGATTTCAAGAAATTCATAAGTGATATGAATAAAAGTGCTTTAGATTATAATGGAACTTCTTGGGGGAAAAACAAGCTGATTTTAGAAGAATTAATGAGTGTCTATAACTTGGTACCCTTTTTAGGATCGGGACTGTCAAAACCTTTAGGATTTCCTTCATGGCCCGAACTCGTAGTACAATTTCAAGAAGGGTGCTCGGAAACAGCCTTACATGGTATTCAATATTTTTTAAATAAAAAAGATTATTTGGAATGTTTCAATATTATCATTAGTGATGAAGAAAACCAAAATATTAAAAATGTTGAACAGTTGAAACAAAAAATTTCGAGGTCATTTATGTCAAAAAAATTAGATGATGATAATAATTACAAAGATGTAATAAATCTGAATCTGCCATTAATTATTACAACGAATTATGATGATAATATTGATATAGCAGGGAGAGATCGATATTCATCCATATTATTCAAAGATATTGAAGACATAAGAAGTGTTGAAAATGACAATGTAATAATTCATCTTCATGGATATGCAAAAAATATTGCGAAATCTTCTATGGTTGTAACAAAGGAAGACTATGAAGAATTGTATGAAGATGAAAAAAGTATGAGAAAACTTCAGAGTTTACTTGGAAATAAAGCTATACTATTTATTGGATACTCGCTAGATGATTATTATTTTATGGATGAACTTATAAAAATATGCGAGGCAAACAAAGGTTTCTCAGAATATTACGCATTTATGATTAATGTAAGTCAAACTGAATTAAAATCTTATATGCCTGATTATTATAACATGATTAAAATTATATCAATTGATATATCAGAAACGGACTCAGGAAAATTTAATGAAGAAGTTATTAATCGTATAAGAAGTTATTTAAGATATATAAATAATAATCTATATCTAATGGATATTTAAGAGCGAGAGTAATTGCCATACTTAAATTTATGAAATTAAACTTTTTTAATGATTGTACCTCAGTTTAGTCAACAAAAAATCTTTGACAACGAGTATTTTTTTAATGTTTTTTGTTTATTATGCATAAATTTTACTAATAATTTGCGGGAAGATTTTAAAATATATGTTTTATGAAAAGAACTCTTGAATTTAAATTACGTAAAAATCAGCAAGGTATTTTGCGATTGATAGAGAGGGTTCCATAATGCCGTTTTCATAGTTCTCTATTTGGTCAATTGTAAATAACTGGCTGTCTGAGTATCTGCTGTTTAGTTGTTCTACTAGTTGTTCAACTGTCAAATTTCTTTTTAATCTATATTTTTTAAAATTATTGCATAGAATAACTTGATAATTCGATTTTAGATCAGATTCTTGATTAGGTTCTTCTATTCCTAATATAGCAAGAGGGGATATCGAAAGTGCATTAGATAGTTTCATGATTTTATCACACTCCATATTTTCAATTATACCGTTTTCCCATTTTCTAACTTTTGATTTGCCAACTCCAATCATGTTTCTAGCTTCTTCTAGAGCTAGCCCTTTGTTCATGTTTTTAGCGTAAAAAGACACTTTTGGGACGTGTGTTATTTTATGTTGAGAAAAATTAAATGATAACGTTTTAAGTTTATACTCGAAAACTCTTTCATTTTAAGGTAAACTTAAAGAGTAAAGGAGGAGGATACATGCTAAAAAATTTTAAAGAAGTGATTGCTGCCATATTGCCGATGACCGTCCTGATTGTCATTTTAACGTTTGTTTTTGCGCCGTTAGAAGGAGAAGACCTCGCTTCATTCTTGGTAGGTGCGGCTATCATGATGATCGGAATGACGCTCTTTTTGTTTGGGGCAGACTATTCCATGATGGAAGTCGGAGATCTAGTAGGGAAATATATGATTAAAAAGAAAAGTTTGGCTGTTTTGGTCAGTTTGGGGTTTGCTATCGGGATCGTGATCACGATTGCCGAACCTTCCGTGCAAGTTTTGGGACAACAAGTATATGATATATCTGACGGAGAGATTGGCAGAGTGTTGCTGATTGGGATCGTCAGCGTCGGCACTGGAGTATTTCTAGCCTTTGCGCTGCTTCGGGTCGTATTCAAGCTATCCTATTATCAATTGATGGCTATAGGCTACATAGGCGTTTTGATCGCCTCGTTCTTCACCAGTTCCGAATTCATGCCGATTGCTTTTGATTCGGGGGGAGTGACTACTGGTCCAGTAACTGTTCCATTTATCTTGGCCCTTGCCGGAGGGATGACTAGTATGATCAAACAAAAGAAAAATGAAAATGACAGCTTTGGAATGGTTGGTATTGCTTCATTAGGACCAATTCTTGCCGTAATGATTTTGGGGGTGATCTTCCAATGAATTTCTGGCAGCAAGTGATAGATGGTATCGAGATCGTTACTATGGAAGTTATTTTAGCAGTGGCCCCTATCGTGATTCTATTTGTTTTGATGAATATCATTAGTTTTCGTATGCGCAAGAAGCGTTTCTTTGACATTATGAAAGGCTTCTTGATAACGACTATTGGGTTGATCCTTTTCTTGCACGGAGTCAATATGGCTTACGTTCCGGTAGGACAGCATTTAGGTAGTACGATCGCTGGATTGCCCTATAATTATATATTGGTTCCACTTGGCTTTTTGATGGGGTTCCTAGTAGGGTTTGCTGAGCCGGCGATTCATGTAATGGTCAAACAGGTTGAAGAATTGAGTGAAGGGAGGATCCGGTCGAAAGTCATGCTGATGGTGATTTCGATTGGGATTGGCGCAGCAGTAGGATTGTCTATGTGGCGTTTGCTCGTCGGATTCTCTCTTTATTATTTCTTGATCCCAGGATATGGGCTAGCATTTATTTTAGGACGAAAAGTGGACAAGATCTTTTTAGCAATGGCTTTTGACAACGGTGGAGTAGCAACGGGTCCGATGTGTTCGACATTTATTTTATCAATGAGCGTGGCGATCGCTGCACAAATTGAGGGAAGAGATCCGATCATTGATGGGTTTGGTGTGGTTGCAATGATTGCATTGACACCAATATTATCCACTTTAGTACTAGGATATATTTATAAACGAAAAGATGAAAAAGACAGAATCGAAAAAGAAAGATTGCAAAAATTGGGGGGAAGCAAATGAAAGATCTTGTAGCATTGAATCTTCACATGATTGTGACGATCGTGGACGGAGGAACAGGTGAAGATGTCATCGACTTTTCAAAAGAAGCAGGTGCAGCTGGCGGTACAATCTTGCATGGTCGTGGTTCTGGTGTACATGATTCAGGGAAATTTTTAGGTTTGGACATCTCGCCAGAAAAAGATGTTGTTTTGACATTAGTACCAGATAGTTTGACGAATCAAGTGATGGATGCGATTGGTCAAGGTATCAACATCGATGTTCCAGGTAACGGGATTTGTTTTAGTATTGATGTAGATAAAGTAATTGGTATCACTAAGATTCATCAGTATCGGGAAATTATCGGGATGCAGGAACTTTTGGATGAAACTAACGATAGAGAAAATCCTGAATCATAGACAAGCATTTGAAGAAAAAATAAACCTAAATAAGAAGGCGGATGAACGTTATTTCCGCTTTTTTGTTTAGGTTTTTTTCGTGAATACTTATGAAATAGTAAATTTTTATGAAATTCTTCTCTAAGCATCAGACATTCTTTTCAAAATATGCTATTTTAAAAATGATGAAAAAAGGGGGAGAAAAATGAATTTTTTAGTTGTTTTAAAAGATACTCTGATTGAGCGGTCTACATTTCTATATGTTCAATTGCAGGAAAATAAAACATTGCTGCATTTTTCACCAGAGTTCCATCTAGAGGGACTAACATTAGGAGAAATTTATCAAGCAGAAGGACTATCGGCTGTTTTGCACTTTTTTGAGGCAGAATTGGAATTACCGGTAAAAGATTATATCGAGCTTTCTCTCGAATCTTGGGATCGAGCAGTCGTTGAGCTATTCCCAGAAGGTTTGATGATCGATACGAATGATGGGAAGATTCATTTGACTGCAGCAGAACTACAGAAACAAATGCGTTATCAAATAGATGATGAAAATTCTTTTTCTATTTTTAGACGTCAGCAAAAGATTCTAAAAAGCTTTTTAAAAGTAATCAGTAAAAAACGGAATTTGATCAAAACGACTCAACTGTTGAAAAAATATCCAAATCTGCTTCATACGTCCATTCAATTCCCTCAATTGATTACGATGATCCATCGATTTATACGTATGCAACAGCTACCATCTAAGAAGCTGTTTTTGCCATTGACGGACACATTCCGTGTAGTCAACAGAGAAGATAAAAAGAAAGTGATTGTGATCGACTTTACCAGAAATCGGAATGTCCTTCATCAAGTCGCAATGGAAAAGGCCAATTAAGGCTTTTTCTTTTTTGTTTTTTTTGTCATAATGAATGATAGATGATGGAGGAGATAATAGGATGCAAACATGGTTAGAAAGACTGATACGGTTTCAGCAGAACTATCAAAAACTTATGCAGGGAAGATATGCAAAATTTGATCAATTGAATCGGGTTCTATTGATTATCGCACTTTTTTTTAGTTTACTAAGTCGGTGGTTGCCATTTAGAATCGGGCAATTGTTGTTCATCGTCTTTTTCGGATGGATGCTATTTCGTTTTCTATCAAAAAAAATCTATCCTAGACTAAATGAAAATCAACGTTATTTGGAATATTTTGATAAAGTCAAAGAAAAATATCATCAGATGAGAAACAAAAAGCAAGCTAAAACGGAACGAAAAAGCTATACTTTTTTTGAGTGCCCGAATTGTCATCAAAAGCAGCGTGCGCCTAGAGGAAAAGGACGAATACGCGTGACATGCAAAACATGTGGCATAAAATTCGAAACGAATGTTTAAGGGAGAAAAAAATGAAATTAGTATTATTGCGTCATGGCGAAAGCGAAGCAAATTTTGAAAATTACTGGACAGGGTGGCTAGATGTCGCCTTAACAGAAAAAGGAAAAGAACAAGCAGCAGTAGCCGGTCAAAAAATGTATGAAGCCGGTCTTCAATTCGATGCGGTTTACACCTCTGTTTTAAAACGCGCGATTCTTACCGGTCAAGTCGCACTAGAAGAAATGGGGCAGTTGTGGCTTCCTATAGTAAAAACATGGCGTCTGAATGAACGGCACTATGGGGATCTTGTTGGTAAAAACAAGGATCAGATGAAAGAAATATACGGAAAAGATCAAGTAAAGAAATGGCGCAGAGGATATACAGAAGTTCCGCCGCTAACCGCAGAAAACCGATTTGACCGCAGATATGATCATTTGGATCCACATTTGATTCCGTACGGAGAAAGTCTAGAAATGACAGTGAATCGGATCATTCCTTTGTGGCAAGATCAACTAGCACCAAAACTGAAAGATCGGAAAGATTTACTAGTTGTGGGTCATGGGAATAGCATCCGAGCACTGACAAAATATTTAGAAAATGTTCCTGAGGATCAAATGGATACAATTGATATCCCGAACGCACAACCAATCCAATATACATTAACAGACGATTTGACGATTCTAGAGAAAACAATACTTTAATCAACGTATTTATCTATAATGAAAGATAGAAAAAAGAAGCAAAGGAATGGAACAAAAAACGTGAGAAATTATATATGGGACTTTGATGGGACATTGTTTGATACGTATCCCGCAATGGTAGATGGTGCTCAGCAAGCTCTAAAAGATTTTGGTATCAATATGGACAAAAAAGAGATCTACTTCAAAATGAAAAAATATTCCACCAGTTATTTGATCAATGAATCAAATTTGGACGCCAATGAGTTTAATGAATGGTTTCATCGGTATGAGAAAAAAAGCAAGGAAGCTTCCCGTCCATTTCCAGAAACGAAACAAGTACTTGAAAGGCTAAAAATCAATGGAGGACGTCACTTCATCTTGACCCACCGTTTGACAGAATCGACATGGGAACTGCTGAAAGAGTATCAATTAGCCCATCTGATTGAGGAAGTAGTAGGGATTGATCAGGATTTTCCTCGTAAACCGGATCCAGCATCTTTAAAGTATTTGATTGAGACTTTTCATTTAGAAAGAACAGACACGATGATGATCGGCGATCGCCGTTTAGATATTGAAGCAGGGAAAAACGCAGGAGTCGTTACTTGTCTTTACGATATCGATCATTTTCTGGGAGAGATTCCTGCAGATTATGTGGTAGGAAATTTGAATGAAATCCTATCCTTGCAGAGTAACGTAAAAAAATAGTATCCCCTTACAAAGGAGATATGTTATAATTTTTATAAAGGAGTGATAAAATTATATGGAAATCAGAAGACAAAAAGAAGTAGTAGAAGCATTTCATTATGATATGAGATTACCGAACCAAGAAGTAGAAACAGATTTGAAAGTGGGCTTCTCGCCTTTGAAAGAAACGATCGAAAACTATCCGAAAGAACATAGCATCGTAGGAGCACGCTTAGAGTTCCGTTTAGTGTTTGATACATATGTTTTATCTGGAAGTGTGAGTCAGATCAATCATATCCTCAATCGGAAAATTGAAGGTCAAAATGATGTCACACAAGAAGAAGTGGACGAACTAGTAGCACCTTTATTCGATATCGTACGCCGGATGTCTTATGAGGTGACAGAGATCGCCTTGGATCAGCCTGGGGTAAAATTGAATTTTCAATCAGAAAAACAAGAATAGACAGTAAAAACATGCCTGCGATAGTTTTAATCTATCACAGGCATGTTTTTTTATTACTAATTGTAAGCAAAAAGAATGTCATTTCGATAAAAATCGTCTAAAATATAAAAGTCACTGAAAAAAATTTTTCAGGAGGATGGTTGAAGAATCATTCTCGGGAACCTTTACTTCCTTCGATGGACTTGTCATTAATAATATGAGGAGGAGAAAAATGACAACACTCATCACAGTTTTAGTGGTTCTAGTTTTTGCGGCATTATTATATGTGTTCTATCGTATGCAAAAGCGCCATACAAAATTTTCAACACGCGTCTTTACAGCATTAGGAGTTGGTATCGTCTTTGGCGGTCTACTTCAATTGATCTTTGGGGTAGAAGACAAAGTCGTTACTCAATCAATAGAATGGATCGGGATCGTAGGACAAGGGTATGTATCATTCTTGCAAATGTTAGTTATGCCTCTAGTGTTCATTTCGATCATTGGTGCATTCACAAAAATGAAAGTTTCTGAAAAGCTGGGGAAAATCAGTGCAACTGTACTGACTTCTTTACTTGGTACAACAGCTATTGCAGCATTGATCGGAATCGGTTCAACGATGCTGTTCGGTCTTCAAGGAGCTAAATTCACACAAGGAGCAGCAGAAACAGCACGGATCTCTGAATTGGCGACACGTCAGGAAACGGTTGAAAACTTATCGATTCCGCAGCAGATTTTATCCTTTATCCCTAAAAACGTATTTGCTGATTTAGCAGGTAGCCGTGCAACTAGTACGATTGGAGTCGTTATTTTTGCAGCCTTTGTCGGTATCGCTTATCTAGGGGTGAAAAGAAAAGCGCCAAAAGAAGCAGCATTCTTTTCAGATCTAGTCGACAGTCTGTATAAAATCATTATGCGGATTGTGACGCTTGTTCTGCGTTTGACACCATATGGGGTATTTGCTTTGATGACAAACGTTTTGGCAACAAGTGATTTTGCAGCTATCGTCAATTTAGGTAAATTTGTCGTTGCATCTTACGTAGCATTGCTGGCTGTTTTAATTGCCCACTCACTGATTTTGATTGGTGCCAAAGTCAATCCAATCAACTATTTCAAAAAAGCTTTTCCAGTATTGAGCTTTGCGTTTACTTCACGTTCAAGTGCCGGAGCCTTGCCATTGAACATCGAGACTCAGACAAAAGCTTTAGGAGTAGACGATGCAACAGCTAACTTCTCAGCAAGTTTTGGTTTATCTATTGGACAAAACGGCTGTGCTGGTGTTTATCCAGCTATGTTGGCAACGATCGTCGCACCAGCGGCTGGAGTGAATGTCTTTAGTTTGGAATTTATTTTGATGCTTGTGGCGATTGTAACAATCAGCTCTTTTGGTGTAGCCGGAGTCGGCGGTGGTGCAACATTTGCTTCACTGATCGTTTTAGGGGCAATGAACTTGCCAGTAGCAATCGTTGGGTTAGTTATCTCTGTTGAACCATTAATCGATATGGCACGCACAGCAGTAAACGTCAGCGGTAGCATGGTAGCTGGTATCGTGACAAGTGCACGCATCAAAGATTTAGATCGCGATGTCATCAATGATGATTCAAAAGTGATCGATGTGAATGCATAGTTAAAAACATACTAAGATTAGAGGGGAACATCATTGATAAATGAGGTTCTCCTCTCTTAGTATGTTTTTTTATTCATTCCATATAAGTACAAAATATTTATTCCGAAAAGTGAAAGCCTGAATAACAAAAACAACCAACTTAATTTATTATTAAAGAGAAGCGTATTTAAGTAGGATGAATCGGTTGAGAGCTTTCGTAGATTTTCCCATTTTCCTATGGTAAACTGACAAAGTTGGGGATGTTAGAACAGATCGTTTAGGAGGAAACAGATGTTTACAAATGAAATAAAAATCATGCTGTATGTGGACGATGTAGAAAAAAATGCAGCGTTTTGGAGAGCAATTGGCTTTGCGGAAAAAGATCGTCAAGAAATGGATGGGACGCTTGTAATTGAAGTAGGGATTGAGGACAGTCAAACCTCATTCGTGTTATATGATCGAGCGTTTGTTGAGTCCCATTCACCTGGTACAGCTACTAGTGCCCCATCTTTGATGTTTTACAGCAAAGATATCTTTGGATTATATAAAAAAATGCAGACGCAATCAGTCACATTAGGTGATATGGTACAGCTTGGAGAAGAATATGTCTTCAACTTTGCTGATCCTGATGGCAATTACTTTGCGGTTACAGGTAAATAATAGAAACAAAGACTTTGTTTTTCTGTGCAAAACAGGAAAGCGAAGTTTTTTAATTCAAATAATAATATTATGTAAACAAAAAAATCACATGCGTAATTATACACAAGCAAATAAATCGTCAAATGCGAACGCCTTCTTTATACTGTTTAGGAACGAAAAGAAGGAAGGAAGAAATACATGGATTATCAAGTACTGCTTTATTACAATTATACAAAAATAGAAGAACCAGAGGAATTTGCCAAAAATCATTTAGCCTTTTGCAAATCTTTGGATCTTAAAGGTCGTATTCTAGTAGCTGAAGAAGGAATAAATGGTACTGTGTCTGGAACCGTTGAAAACACGACTGCCTATATGGAAGCAATGAAAGCTGATCCTCGATTTGCTGATACGATGTTCAAGATTGATCCAAGCGAAGGACATGCCTTTAAGAAGATGTTTGTAAGATACCGTCCAGAGCTTGTAAGTTTAAAGCTAGAAGAGGACATTGATCCAAACCAAGTGACAGGTGCTTATCTTTCACCGCAAGAATTTAAAGAAGCTATTTTAGACGAACAGACAGTGGTGATTGATGCACGGAATGATTATGAATATGACTTGGGGCATTTTCGAGGGGCCGTACGCCCAGATATACGCAGTTTTCGAGAGCTTCCAGACTGGATTCGCGAGCACAAAGAAGAATTTATGGAAAAACGGGTAGTGACCTACTGTACTGGTGGTATTCGTTGCGAGAAGTTTTCTGGTTGGCTTGTCCGTGAAGGATTCAAAGATGTCGGACAGCTGCATGGCGGTATTGCTACTTATGGTAAGGATCCTGAAGTCCAAGGAGAATTATGGGACGGCAAGATGTATGTGTTTGATGAACGAATCGCTGTCGATATCAACCAAGTAGATAAACAAATCGTCGGTCGCGACTGGTTTGACGGAACACCATGTGAACGATATATCAATTGTAGCAATCCTGAGTGCAATCGCCAGATTCTTGCTTCCATTGAAAATGAAGAAAAACATTTAGGAGCATGTAGCGTAGAGTGTGCGAAACATCCACGCAACCGCTATGTTCAAGACCATGGAATCTCTCCAGAAGAAGCAGAACTGCGGTTTGCAGCTTTAAATAAATAGAAAACAATAGTTTTGATTGTCGACCATTTCCAATATGCGCTATACTATCGTTGAGGATGGTGATCCACATGAAATCATTGATTTATGCTATTGGCGATGTCCATGGTAAATATGATCTTTTTGAAAAACTTATTCACTATTATGATCCGACGATCCATCAGCTTGTTTTATTAGGAGATCTCAATGATCGAGGACCTCGTACAAAGGAATGTTTTCTATTAGGAAAACAATTAGTCGAAGAAACAGGAGCCATTTATCTCCGGGGCAACCACGAAGAATATTTTTTGCAATTTCTGCAAGCACCGGAGGACTGGTATGCGCCTTATATCAGAAATGGTGGAAAAGAAACATTTGAAAGCCTACTTCACCCAGGTGCGTCGGAGGAATACTCCCCGACTGAAATCTCAATGATGATCCGATCGAGATACCCAGAACTGATTGAATTTTTAGTCCAGCGCCCCTTGTATTATGAATGGGAAAATTATCTGTTTGTCCATGCTGGAGTGGATTTGACAAAGAAAGACTGGCGTAAGACAAGTCCAAGCGATTTTATTTGGATACGGGAACCATTTCATGAAGGGAAAAACAATACAGGTAAGACAATTGTATTTGGACATACGATTACACCAATGCTCCATGGAGATATGCAGACAACAGATCTCTGGATTCAGGATCATAAAATCGGAATGGACGGTGGGGCTGTATTCGGAGGGTCATTGCATGGGGTTGTTTTTGACAAGGAAGGCATCCTTCAAGACATTGAATATCAGAACAACGAAGGATCTTGGCAAGGAATCTGACAAATGGAAAGAATGAAGGAGCTGCGACTTTGTTGCGGCTCTTTTTATTTGTATAGAGAATATTGTTTCTTTCAGCAGTTTAACCCATGATAAAAAGTATGATAGAATAAAGAAGCAATTTTTAGCAGAAAAGAGGCATTTTAATGACGGAAAATTTGAACCAGACAATCATTCAGCTTGTACAAAAAGAGCTTTCAGACTATCGTCCCAAGCAGTTGACGACTGTACTTAATTTGTTAAATGAAGGAAACACCGTTCCTTTTATCGCGCGTTATCGAAAAGAAATGACGGGAAGTCTTGATGAAGTCCAGATTCGTGAAATCGAAGAGCGGTATGCATATCTTGAAAACTTAGAAAAACGAAAAAACGAAGTGATTCGGCTGATCGATGAACAAGGGAAACTGACCCCTGAGTTAGAAACAGAAATCACGCAATCCGTAAAAATGCAACAAGTGGAAGATTTATATCGGCCATACAAACAGAAACGACGGACAAAAGCAACGATTGCTAAAGAAAAAGGACTTGAGCCACTCGCGCTGTGGCTGATGCAGCTTACAGATGGAGAGGTGCAATCGGAAGCAGAAAAATATATCGATAAAGAAAAAGAAGTCTCTTCTGCTGAAGAAGCGTTGCAAGGTGCGCATGAGATCATTGCTGAACAAGTCAGCGATAATGCAAAATTTCGGACTTGGATTCGGTCTTATACGTATAACAAAGGCATGTATGTCAGCCAAGTCAAGGATGAGAAAATAGATGAAAAAGGCGTATATGAAATGTATTATGACTTTGCAGAACCTGTCCATAAAATGGTTTCTCATCGGATATTGGCCACTAATCGAGGAGAAAAAGAAGAGGTTCTCAAAGTATTCCTTCAAGTAGACGAAGCAGCAGTTTTAGCTTACTTGGATCGCCAATTAGTGAAAAATCCTGCCTCACCTTCTTCTTCCTTTGTAAGAGAAGCCTATCAAGATAGTTATAAACGCTTTATACAGCCGGCAATCGAGCGAGAACTGCGTAATGAATTGACTGAAAAGGCGGATGAGCAAGCCATCGCTATTTTTGGAGAAAATCTTCGCAATCTTTTGTTGCAACCGCCGCTAAAAGGTAAAGTCGTACTGGGATTTGATCCGGCCTATCGTACTGGATGTAAACTAGCAGTCGTAGATGCGACAGGAAAAGTTTTGGCAATCGAAGTCATTTATCCGCATAAACCTGCAGCACAAGCGAAAAGGGAAGCTGCTGGTCCAGCTTTTATCCAATTGATCAATCAATATCAAGTAGATATGGTAGCTATCGGGAATGGAACAGCCAGTCGGGAATCAGAACTTTTTGTGGCTGAACAATTGAAATCAGCCGACCATAAAGCCTATTATGCCATTGTCAATGAAGCTGGCGCTTCTGTTTACTCTG
The DNA here is from genome assembly GCF_035725965.1 of Enterococcus sp. E5-162. Lineage (NCBI taxonomy): Bacteria > Bacillati > Bacillota > Bacilli > Lactobacillales > Enterococcaceae > Enterococcus > Enterococcus sp. E5-162. The sequence goes on from NZ_JAPRFV010000001.1 coordinate 139,267, forward strand.
CTAGCGAAATTGCACGAAAAGAATTCCCGCATCTACAAGTAGAAGAAAGAAGTGCTGTTTCTATTGCCCGTCGTCTGCAAGATCCTTTAGCTGAATTAGTCAAGATCGATCCTAAAGCTGTCGGTGTAGGACAGTACCAACATGATGTTTCTCAAAAACGTTTGGCTGAACAATTGGATTTTGTCGTGGAAACAGCGGTCAACCAAGTAGGCGTGGATGTGAACACGGCTAGTCCACAGCTCTTGCAGCATATATCAGGATTGAATAAAACGACTGCCCAAAACATTGTCAGTTATCGTGAAGAAAATGGAGAATTTACTGCACGAACTCAGCTGAAAAAAGTGCCACGTTTAGGACCAAAAGCATATGAACAAGCAATCGGCTTCTTGCGAGTTCCTGGCGGGAAAAACATTTTGGACAACACCGGTATCCATCCCGAAAGTTATTCTATTGCGAAAGACATATTAATGACCGTCCATCTTTCAGAAAAAGAGCTTGGGACAGAAGAAGCAGTAGAAAAATTGACACGGTTATCCGCGGAGAAACTGGCTGAAAGCTTATCAGTCGGAGAAGAAACGTTAGCCGATATTTTAGCTGGGCTGACAAAACCTGGACGAGATATGCGTGATGAGATGCCAGCGCCCCTATTGCGTACAGATGTGTTGAGTATGGAAGATTTGAAACCAGGTATGGAATTGACTGGAACGGTCCGTAACGTCATCGACTTCGGCGCATTTGTCGATATCGGTGTGAAACAAGACGGACTTGTCCATATCTCAAAACTTAGCAAAAAATTTGTCAAGCATCCAACAGACGTCGTGTCAGTCGGAGATATCGTGACGGTTTGGATAGAGCAAGTTGATACGAAAAAAGGCAGAATCAGTTTGACGATGCTTTCCCCTTATGAAGAGTAACAATGAGGAGTAACAAAAATTGACACAAGAAGAACTGCAGCAGTTAGTAGAAGAGATATCATTAAAAAGCTTCCAGCGTCCTTTCAAGCACCAAGCAATGTTCAATCCACGCTTGCGTACAACTGGCGGGCGCTATCATTTAAACGATCATCATTTAGATTTTAATGTAAAGCTGTTTGAAGAGTCAGACAAAGAAACAATTGCAGGAATCATCAAACATGAACTTTGCCATTATCATCTGCATCTAACTGGAAGAGGATATCGTCATAAAGATATGGATTTCAAGTATCTTTTGAAAAAAACAGGAGGATTGCGCTATGCGCCAGCCTTGACGAAGAAACAGATAAAGATCGAATATTATCAATGCCAAGATTGTTCTGCCACGATCTGCCGCAAAAGAAGAATCGATGTACACAAATATCGTTGTGGAAGATGTCATGGGGAAATCAAATGGATTGAGACAAAGAGAGAAAGCCTCAATGAAGTATAAAAAATCAAATGAAAGGATGAAGAGTTTTTGGAAAAAAACGAGCAGAGAAATCTAAAAGACTGGAATCAGTTATTAGCCTTTTTAGCCGCACCTGATGAGAAAGATTTTGAGAAATTGTCGGCACCTACACTTATTTTAGCTGGAAACGGTCTTCCTATCTTAGCTGATAAAGCAGCACAAATGTATGTAAATGGTCAAGTAGAACGTTTGTTTTTGGTCGGCGGGGTGGGTCATGCGACTAGGATCCTTTATGAGAATTTTGAAAAGCAAGGATTTCATTTTGAAGAAGGCATGAGTGAAAGTGAAATCTGTCGTCAGTATCTAAAAGAAGTCTATGATTTGCCCGATAAGGCTTTCCTGATAGAATCGAAGTCTACAAATTCTGGAGAGAACGCCACTTTTTCACTGGAGATTCTTCATTCCTTAGATGCTGTACCAGAAAAAGTCCTATTGATGAATGATCCGACACTGCAACGCAGGACTCGAGCAACTTTTGAGAAAGTATGGCAAAATGAACAAACTGTTTTCGCAAATGCTGTGCCATTTGTGCCGGAAATCCTTCACTTTTCTGAGGAGATCGTCTTTACAGTAAAAGAACTGAACCATCAATGGCCGAAGGAATATTTCTATGCACTGGTGTTAGGAGAAATGGAGCGACTCCACGACGATGAGAATGGCTATGGTCCGAAAGGAAAAGATTTTATTCCTCATATTGATATATCAGAAGAAGTTTGGTCTTCTTATACAAGAATCAAACAGTCAATAAAAACGGATTTTTCCCGTACATGACCTTTTTAGCAGGCGAATCCTCCTTTCTAAATAAATTTGGTTGAAATTTTCAATCGTTTATAAGATAATGAGGAGCGTGTTGAATGTAATAGCTAAAAGAATGGACGCTAGATAAGAGAAGAGGATTCAAATGGAAAATCAAAATAAATTGTATCATTTTGTTGGTATCAAAGGTTCAGGAATGAGCTCCTTGGCTCTTGTTTTACATGAACAAGGTTTAAATGTCCAAGGATCAGACATTGAAAAATATTTCTTTACACAAAGAGATTTAGAAAAAGCAAATATCACGATTCTGCCATTTAACGCAGACAATGTAAAACCAGGTATGACGATTATTGCAGGAAATGCATTTCCTGATTCACATGAAGAAATCCAGCGAGCAAAAGAATTAGGTTTGGAAGTGATTCGCTATCACGACTTTATTGGTCATTTTATCCAAAACTATACGAGTATCGCTGTAACCGGTTCTCACGGAAAAACAAGTACGACTGGTCTGCTCTCTCATGTATTGAGTGGTGTTCGTCCAACAAGTTATCTAATTGGAGACGGAACAGGGCATGGTGATCCGCAAGCGGAATTCTTTTCATTTGAAGCCTGTGAATATCGCCGTCATTTCCTTGCCTATTCACCAGACTATGCGATCATGACAAACATCGATTTTGATCATCCGGATTATTATACAAGTATCGACGATGTATTTACAGCTTTCCAAACAATGGCTGGACAAGTGAAAAAAGCTATTTTTGCGTACGGTGACGACGCTTATTTACGCAAATTAGAAGCAGATGTGCCGATTTATTATTATGGTGTCACAGAAAATGATGATATCCAAGCACGAAACATCGAACGTACAACATCCGGTTCTGCTTTTGATGTCTATCATGGGGATGAATTTGTTGGACATTTCACTGTACCGGCATTCGGCAAACACAATATTTTAAATGCTTTAGGTGTTATTGCAGTCGCGTATTTCGAAAATCTGGATCTGAAAGAAATTGCGGAAGAAATGCTGACTTTCCCAGGAGTAAAACGTCGATTCAGTGAAAAAATCGTAGCAGACATGACCGTAGTCGATGATTATGCGCATCACCCTGCAGAAATCAAAGCAACCATTGATGGCGCACGCCAAAAATATCCAGATAAAGAAATAATTGCAGTTTTCCAACCTCATACGTTTACGCGTACGATTGCATTGATGGATGAATTTGCAGAAGCACTTGATTTAGCTGATAAAGTTTACTTATGCGATATTTTTGGTTCGGCTCGGGAAGAACAAGGAAACGTTAAGATCGAAGACCTTGGAGCGAAAATCAAAAAAGGTGGAGAAGTCATCAAAGAAAATAATGTATCTCCATTATTAGATTATCATGATGCAGTAGTAATCTTCATGGGTGCTGGAGATGTTCAAAAATTTGAACAAGCGTATGAAAAACTTTTAAGCAGCACGACGAAAAATGTACTGTAATACAATTACTGCAGTGTCCTTATAAAAATAGAAAGAGGGAGAGTGGCAAAATTCTTGTCATGCTCCCTTTTTTACAACTTTTGATAAACGGCGTTCAAAAGCTTGCATCTGCGGTAATAAGCCTAGCCAAATCAAAAACATGAGAAGCTGTTTTTTCTTGGCTGTTCTTATTACTTGATGCAGGACAGCTTTTTCACGACCTCTTTAAACTATAGGAATCTGTTAAATCAAAGGAGCAGAACTTGCCTTTTGCGCTGCTTTTGGTACAATAATGTATGATTAAAAATAAACTGGAGGGTTTCTATCTTGAACATAGGTAAGCCGAGAAAACTAGGAAAAACAATAAATGAAATCGAGGAAGGCGACTCGTTATCTTTAACAGAATCTATTGAAGATAACCAGCTTTTGCTGTATTTGGGATTGACGAATGATGCAAATCCTTTGTATATCCAACATGACTTTGCACAAAAAACAGAATATCATCAGCCAATCGTTCCATCAGTGATGCTGATGGGGATCATCACAAGTGCAATTTCAAAGCATCTTCCTGGACCAGGATCACATGTTGTCAATTTTTCTGTCAATTTTATTGAACCGGTTTTCCATTATGAAACACTGACTTTTCAGTTTGAGGTCATAAAAGTAGATAAGATGAAGGACGTGGTGACGATTTCTGTAGAAGCGGAAAACACGAACGAAGATCGTGTGTTGGATGCTGTTGTTATGGTCCAACCGCCACAAGTTCCTGAATTGGAAATAGCAATCGAAAGTGAAGGTGAATTAAATGAATAATCCAAGTACATCAATGTCAGGCATCAATCGTTTTTATGCAAAAGTTTATGGTTTTTTAGGTATGGGGCTTGCCCTTAGTGCAGTCACTTCTTACTTGGCTCTTTGGGTATTTCCTTTACAACTAGCAACTTTTATCAATAACTTTCCATTAGGCTTTATGGGTCTGTGGATCGTTGAACTGATTTTGGTAATGGTTCTAGGCGTAAAAGCACAAAAGAATCCGAGCTTAGCGATCGGTGGATTCATTGCCTACTCTCTTTTGAATGGCGTAACATTAGCAGTTACTCTTGCATTCTACGATATTGGAACAGTAACACAAGCTTTCTTGACAGCTACCTTGATGTTCATGGGGATGTCTGTTGTCGGAGTGACAACAAAACGAGATCTTAGCGGGGTCGGAAGAGCAGGACAGGCTGCTTTGATCGGAGTGATCATTGCACTAGTCTTGAACATCTTCATTTTGAGAAGTAGCGCAGTTGAGCTGTTCATCTCACTGCTTTTAGTCGTCATCTTTGCAGGGATCACAGCTTATGATAACCAAAGCATTCGTAATATCTATGTCCAGACAAATGGAACAGCACATAGTGGCATTGCTGTATTTATGGCATTGAAGCTGTATTTAGACTTTATCAACTTGTTCTTGGCGTTTTTAAGAATCTTTGGACGGAACAACTAAAAAAGGAAAAAATTGATCAGTTGGGGCTATACCAAAATATTTGGTATGGTCCCGCTTTTTCTTTTCGCATTCCGCATGATTCTTTGTTAGAATGAATAAGAACTTTACAGTAAGGAGTTAAGAAGATGACAAAAAATAAATTATTACTCGTTGATGGGAACAGTGTGGCTTTTCGCGCATTCTTTGCGCTGCACAATTCCCTTGAACGTTTCAAAAACAGAAACGGTCTTCATACAAATGCAATCTATGCATTCAATACGATGTTTGAAAATGTTATGCAAAAAGAGCAACCGACGCATGTTCTGGTTGCGTTCGATGCAGGAAAAACGACCTTTCGGACAGAAATGTATGCGGAGTACAAAGGAGGAAGATCTAAAACACCAGGCGAATTCAAAGAACAAATGCCATATATCCGTGATTTGTTGACGGGATTAGGTGTACAGTATTACGAATTGCCCAATTATGAAGCGGATGATATTATCGGTACTTTGGCAGAAAAAGTAGATAAAAATCAATTTGATGTCGTCGTACTTTCCGGTGATCGGGATTTGACTCAATTAGCTAGTAAAGAAGTAAAAGTGGATATCACTGTAAAAGGTGTCAGCGATATCGAAAGTTATACACCAGAACATGTGGCGGAAAAATATGATGGATTGTTACCAAAACAGATTATTGACATGAAGGGACTAGCCGGAGATGCCTCTGACAATATCCCAGGTGTGACTAAAATTGGTGAAAAAACAGCTATCAAGCTATTGAAACAATATGGCTCAGTCGAAGGAATCTATGAGCATATTGATGAAATGAAGCAAAGCAAAATGAAAGAAAATCTGATAAATGACAAAGAGCAAGCGTTCTTATCGAAGAAATTGGCGACCATCAATACTTCAGCCCCTGTGGAGGTCTCTATCGACTCATTGAAGTATGAAGGGAAAAATCTCGATAAACTCGTTCCATTTTATAAAGAAATGGATTTCAATCAGTTCCTTTCTAAACTGAATATCGTTGAAGAAGAAGTAAAAATGGATGATATTTTATTTGAAGTCGTGCATGAATTTAAAGAGGAAATGTTTACTACGGATATGGCACTGTACGTGGAAATGATGGGCGACAATTACCATACAGAGGAAATCGTCGGAGTAGCGTGGGGGACAGAAAAGAAAATCTATGTCACGAATGATCTGTCTGTATTCGAAAACCAAGCGTTCCATTCTTGGATCACTGATCCGAACCGATTGAAAAAAGTATATGATGCGAAACGAACTTATGTTGCTTTAAATCGCTATACTGGAAAAACGAAAGGAATCGATTTTGATGTCTTGCTAGGTGCATACCTTCTCGATACGAATGAAAAAAGCACAGATATCGAAGGAATAGCTGCACATTACGGATACAACGATATCCAATCAGATGAAACTGTATACGGCAAAGGGGCGAAAAAAGGTTTACCAGAAGAAGAGGAACTCTTTTTTGCTCATTTAGCGCGAAAAGTAGCTGCAATCAATGCGTTAACACCAAAATTGAGCCAAGAACTGGCAGATAAAAACCAAGAAGATCTTTTCCGGAAAATGGAACTGCCATTGTCTATCATTTTGGCAGAGATGGAAATAAGCGGGATCAAAGTAGATGCGACTCGCTTACAAGAAATGAAGGGCGAGTTTTCTGCTCGCTTAAGAGAGATCGAACAAAAAATCTACGAAGAAGCCGGCGAAGAATTCAATTTGAATTCACCAAAGCAATTAGGAGTGATCTTATTTGAAAAAATGGGATTACCCGTTATCAAAAAAACAAAAACTGGGTACTCCACAGCCGTAGATGTACTGGAACAGCTTCGTGAACAAGCACCAATCGTAGAGGATATCCTAACCTATCGTCAAATCGCAAAAATTCAATCTACCTATGTCGAGGGACTGCTGAAAGTGATCCAATCAGATGGAAAAGTGCATACCCGTTATGTCCAGACATTAACCCAAACAGGACGATTAAGCTCTGTTGATCCTAATTTGCAGAACATCCCGATTCGATTAGATGAAGGGAGAAAGATACGTCAGGCATTTGTTCCGAGAGAAAAAGACTGGTTGATTTATTCTTCTGACTATTCACAAATCGAGTTACGCGTACTTGCGCATATCTCAAATGATGAACATTTGAAAGCTGCCTTCCTAGAAGGTCAAGATATCCATGCCAGCACAGCGATGCGCGTATTTGGAATCGAAAAGGCAGAGGATGTCACACCAAATATGCGTCGGCAGGCAAAAGCAGTGAATTTTGGTATCGTTTATGGCATCTCTGATTACGGACTTTCACAAAATTTAGGCATCAGCCGAAAAGCAGCACAGCAATACATCGATACGTACTTTGAAAAATACCCAGGTGTCAAAGAATATATGGAAAGAATCGTACGCGAAGCAAAAGATCAAGGCTACGTCGAAACGCTGTATCACCGCCGACGATATTTGCCAGACATCAATTCAAGAAATTACAATATCCGTTCTTTTGCGGAACGAACAGCTATCAATACACCAATTCAAGGAAGTGCTGCTGATATTTTGAAAATCGCGATGATTGAATTGGATAAACGATTAAAAGAAACAGGTCTTCAAGCTACGATGCTGTTACAAGTTCATGATGAACTTGTCTTCGAGGTACCTGAAAAAGAACTTGAATCATTAGATAAATTGGTGAAGGAAGTTATGGAACAAGCTGTTTCTCTCCATGTACCACTGATCACTGACAGCAGTTGGGGAAAAACGTGGTACGAAGCAAAATAAACATTGTTTAAGACAGAGCAATATAATGAAGGTGAAAAGAAAAAATGCCAGAATTACCAGAAGTAGAAACCGTTCGTAAAGGATTGGAACGGTTAGTAGTAGGAAAAACGATTCAGAAAGTGCAGGTCTTGTGGCCCAAGATCATTGAGCAACCAGAGACGCCCATCTTTGAGGCTTCTCTTGTTGGCGAAACCATCCAATCCATTGGACGTAGAGGGAAGTTTTTGATTTTTCATCTCGATCATTATGAACTGATCTCACACTTGCGAATGGAAGGAAAATATCAATTCACGAAAGAAAATACACCAATCGATAAACATACGCATGTACTTTTCTTTTTTGAGGACGGGAGCCAACTTCGCTACAACGATGTACGAAAATTTGGTCGTATGACAATTGTCGAAAAAGGAGCAAGTGCAACTTACCGAGGAATCATGAAATTAGGACCTGAGCCATTGCCTGACAGCTTTTTATTAGCAGATTTTGCAGCTGGACTGAAAAAATCGCACAAAGCAATCAAGCCTTTACTGCTAGATCAACGTCTAGTAACGGGACTAGGTAATATTTATGTAGACGAAGCATTATGGGAAGCGAAGATTCATCCAGAACAACCGGCGAATACATTACGTCCAAAAGAGATAGAACAATTACGTCTATCGATCATTGATGTTTTGAATCGTGCAATAGAAGCCGGAGGTACCACGATTCGCAGCTATTTGAATGCATTAGGAGAATCAGGCGGATTCCAAGTCGCACTGCATGTCTATCAGCAAACTGGCAAACCATGTATACATTGTGGGACACCGATCGTGAAAATAAAAGTGGCACAAAGGGGGACTCACTATTGTCCGAATTGTCAAAGGCTGAAAATCGAAAAGTAGGCTTTGTTTTAGGTTTGACGGGCGGAATAGCTACTGGCAAAAGTACGGCAGCCAAAGTCTTTCAGTCTCATGGATTTCCTTTGATCGATGGTGACGTGATTGCTAGAGAAACTGTTGAGCCTGGAACGCTTGCTCTGAGGAAGGTTGTGTCCGTGTTTGGCCAAGAGATATTGCAGTCTGATGGTCAGCTAGATCGAGGGAAACTTGGGATGATTGTTTTTCCATCAAAGGAGAAACGACAAAAACTTGATCAGCTATTAGATCCGTTTATCCGAAAAGCGATAAAAGATCAAATCGCCTATCTAAGTTCCCATCATCCTTTAGTAATTGTAGATATCCCATTGCTCTATGAAGGTCATTATGACCACTATATGGATGCAGTAGCTGTCGTTTATACCACGCCAGATATTCAACTCAGACGCTTGATGAAACGTAATCAACTAACACTAGAACAAGCACAGCAGAGAATTAGCAGTCAACTTCCAATCGAAGAAAAAAAGCAGCGTGCGGATATTTTGTTTGACAACAACGGAACAAAAGAGGAACTTGTGGAACAAATCGAAAATTGGCTTTCAGCTAATCGCTTTCTTTGAGTATCTGTGTCAAGTTTGCTATCCTGAGTATATAGAAAGCGAGGGATAGCGATGGGATCATTTAAAAACCAAAAGGATAAAGTCGTAGGTAACGCAAAAGAAAAAATCGGCGAAATACTCAATAAAGAAAATCTAATCGATGAAGGTCGTACGCAATCAGAAACAGCAGAAGAGAAAGAAAAGCAGTACCAAGCAAGAATCGATGAAATAGAAGACCAGCAGGCAGAAAAAGAAGCGAAACAGCAAGATTTGACTCAAGAACGAAAAAATCCGGTACCTGATCGTAGTAAGACACCGCTCCCAGAAAGTGAACACATTCCTGATGAACAAAAAATCGAGGAACAACGAATGAAACACTATACAGGAATCGAAGAGAAGTTATAAAACAATAAGAAATAGAGATGTGACTTGAAGCAGATGATAAGATGTTCATCTGCTTCAAGTTTTTTGTGCTAGCCGACTAAATCAGCTTTTGGGCGAGTCATTTCTCAGCAATCAAGGTCATCAGTACTGGAAAATTGAAATTGAATTAGGACAGGGAACATAATTACGCATGAAAATAGAAAAAATTGTTCTTATATCCGTGTTTTTTTGGGTAGGACAGTCGCGTTTGTGATTTGTTTCGTGTTATAATACAACTAGTTGTAAAGAAAGACACATCCTTTATATAAAAATGCGATGCAAGAGGTGAGACAAAATGAGATGTCCCAGATGTCAACATAATAATTCACGAGTAATCGACAGCCGTCAAGCAGATGATGGACGTGCGATCCGTCGCCGTCGCGAATGTGAGAATTGTTCGTTCCGATTCACTACTTTTGAACGAATTGAAGCTGCTCCGTTATTAGTCATCAAGAAAAACGGGGAACGCGAAGAATTCAATCGCGATAAAATTTTAAGAGGACTCATCCGCTCAGCAGAAAAAAGACCTGTAGCTATGGAGCAAATGGAACAAATCGTCAACCATGTCGAAAACCGCGTACGCAGTCTTGGGGAAAACGAAGTATCAACGAATCTGATTGGTGAATATGTGATGGAGGATTTAGTCGATTTAGATGAAATCGCGTATATCCGTTTTGCCAGTGTTTATCGCCAGTTCAAAGATATGTCTGTTTTCTTAAAAGAGCTGCAAGATATCGTGGATAAAGCAAAAGAAAATAATAAAGAGAATAATAAAGAGAATAATAAAGAAAACAATTAAGAAACAAAAAGGAGGCATTTCCTTGGAAAATGCTTGGAAAGAGCTTCAACCAAAAAATATTTACCAAGGAAGAAAAGAAGCTCCGCTGAGGGAAGACAGCAAGAACGCGTTGCTGTATCTTTATCAGCCACTGATCGGCGGAGAAGCCTTGAGTATCTATTTCACTCTGTTATCAGAGATCTCGCAAGAATCTGGTGAAGGTCCTGAAGGGATGCATGCAGATTTACTCAGTAGTCTAGGCTGCGGGATCCCTCAATTTTATGATGCAAGAAAAAAGCTGGAAGGAATCGGCTTACTGGATGTTTATTTTAAAGAAGATAGCGATCTGGGGCCTCGTTTTATTTATGAGTTGTTAGAGCCACTCATTCCTAAAGCATTTTTCAAAGATTCTGTTCTGGCATTTCTTCTTTTGGAAAAAGTTGGTGAACGACGATTCCAGAAGCTTACCCAGTTGTTTGAACCTAAAAGGCATACAACAGAGGGATATCAAAAAATCACAAAAAAATTTTTAGATGTTTATCGCTTCAATGAAGCAGTATACGCTGCTAATCAAGAAAACATCGAATCACTGAATAAATCTTTTGAAGAATCTGAGCCAGTAGCATTACTTGAAACAGATTCGACATTCGATTGGCAATTTTTGAATGATTGGCTGGCAAAAAAACATATGACTGTTCTTGATGATTCAATCATCAAACAAGTCGACATGTATCATCAGCTTTATGGATTCGATGAACTAACTCTTGGTGAACTCATCAGTCAATCTTATGATTTTAGTGAACAAAAAGTATCCATGAAGGAGCTGCAAAAAGCTGTTTTGGCAATGCAGAGACGACCAGTGAAGCAAATAAAGGAAACAGTAGCTGTTGCTGAAAACAGCAATGAATTTCCGACGAACGAACATTTGACAAATGCAGCGCTTCAGTTGATAAAAGAAGCACAGAGCATTCCGCCGATGAAATATCTGGAAGCAATCAAGTCAGAAAAAGGCGGATATGTTTCTAAACAAGAAACTTGGTTACTGCAAGACCTTGTTTCTCAATCAGGTCTTTCCAGCAGTGTGATCAATGTTTTGCTGAATTATGTATTGGTGATCAAAAATAATGCTAGCTTAAATGCTAGTTATGTGAATACAGTGGCAAATGAATGGGCACAAAAGAAAATCGCCACAGCAGAAGAAGCGATTCAGCATATTCGGCAAATAAGCAATCAAGCAAAACAATCAAAACAAAAAAAGCAAACAAATTATCCAAACGGCAAGCGAAATGTTCGGCGGGAAAAGCTTCCTGATTGGGTCAACCAGCCAAAAGATGAAAAACAGATCAGTAGTGAGAAAAAAGCAGAGATTGACCGCCGTTTTAAAGAATACCTGGCGAAAAAGGAGGGTGACATCTAATGGAAGACGTAGGCAAAGAATTGAAGAGGATCATCAGCAAACGTAATTATCAAGAAAAATATGCTGAAATGATTGCTGACGTCCTAAATGATACGGATGTTCAAGCTTTTCTAAGTGCACACCAAGAAGAACTGACACAAGCGGATATTGAAAAAAGCTACGCCAAATTGTATGAGTTCGTGCAAGAAAAGCGTAAATATCAAAAAAACGATCCAACGATGATCGCTCCAGGATACGAGCCGAAGTTGACGTTGAATTTTCATTATGTGGATGTCACTTATGTACCAACAGAAGCATTGTTAGCTCGGCAAAGACAAGAAGAAATTAGAAGCCGAGTAAAAGCAATGGATATGCCAAAAGATATTCAATCAGCATCTTTTGAAAACTTTGAGCGTACAGATGGACGAGGATATGCAAGCTTGGAAGCCCTAGATTTCGTAGAGAAATATACTGCAGATCCAAAAGGGTATCATAAAGGTCTTTATTTGGTGGGGAGTTTTGGTATTGGAAAAACATACTTATTAGGAGCAACAGCGAGAGAACTAGCGATTGCTGGATTCACCACGACATTAGTCCACTTTCCGACGTTTGCCGTTGAGATGAAACAGGCAATCGGAAAAGATCAAGTGGCAGAAAAGCTAGATGCAGTGAAGCGTTCCCCCATTTTAATGATTGACGATATTGGTGCAGACGCGATGAGCAGTTGGATACGGGATGAAGTATTTGGCGTCATCCTTCAATATCGGATGCAGGAACAGCTACCGACCTTCTTCTCATCAAATTTCACAATGGATGAATTGGAACAGCATTTGTCCGTCACTCAACGTGGAGATGAAGAGCCGCTGAAAGCAAAACGCATAATGGAACGCATACGTTATTTGACAAAAGAAATCGAAATGACTGGTCGCAACCGCCGCAATGGTTGAACAGTTGATAAGTCCAACTGATATTTGACCAAGTAGTAAAAGCAGGTCAGCGAATCTTTACATGGACAGAAATGACCGGAGACAATCACCGCAACAAGTAATGCAAAAACTTAAACGGAGGATTTTTTATGAGGGCTATTTTTTCTAGTATATATGTAGTTGGTCTATTTTTTATTTTAGCAGGATGCGGTAGTGCAGACAGCAACACAGGTTCTCTTGATTCGATTGATGCGGGTCAAACAATAAAAACAAGCAGTACGAAAACGGAGGGACAAAGCATATTTGTAGGAACGATTGAAAGCATCACTCAAGTAGAAGCGGAAGAAGAAACGATTCAACTGAAACTCGTCGATGTCATGGCCAAAGAAGATCCAGCGAATATGGGGACATCATTCAGCAATGACGGAGTGATTTTGAATGCTACTGCTGAAAAAATAAGCGTGGACATAGATGAACTGAAAATCGGTGACAAAGTCCAATTTACATTAGTTGAGATGCCGATCATGACGATGTCTATCCCACCACAAGTGCCTGGAGATTCGATCATTGATATTTCATTGAACAAATAATTAACAACATTTTTCAAAAATAAGAAAATGTTGTTTTATAGAACAAAAAGGTATAATTTTTAAGGAGATCTGGGAATTTTTTTATTCCTAGTCTCCTTATTTTATATGGAAAATGCTATAATTACCTAGAAGGAGTGAAGCTATGAACCATTTAGATTTATCTCAGCGCTTAGCGGCAGTTGGTGAATTTGTTCCTGAATCTGCTCGTTTAGCAGACATTGGATCAGATCACGCATACTTACCTGTTGCATTGATGCTAAAAGGAAAAATCAAATATGCAGTTGCAGGTGAAGTCGTTCAAGGTCCTTATGAATCAGCACGTAAGCAAGTCCAAAAAGATGGATTGGAAGACCGTATCACTGTACGTCTTGCAAATGGTCTAGATGCGATCCAACCGCAAGATGCTATAACGGCTGTCACGATCGCGGGTATGGGAGGTTCGCTGATCCGAGAGATCCTAGAAGCTGGCAAGTTGCATCAACGCCTAAGTGGACAAGAACGTTTGATCCTTCAGCCAAATATCGGAGAGCGTACGTTACGATCATGGCTGCAAGAAAATCAATACAAAATCCAATCAGAAAAAATACTTGAAGAAAACAAAAAAATATATGAAATTATTGTAGCCGAAAAAGAACAAAAACCAGTTACTTACAACGAAATGGAGCTGATGTTCGGACCATTTCTGCTCGAAGAGAAAAGTGAGATCTTCAAATCAAAATGGACAAGAGAGCTTCAACAAAGAAAAGCTATCCGTGAACAGCTCAAACAAGCAGCTAATCAAGAGGCACGTCAAAAACAAATCGAACAGGAAATCCAAATGATTGAGGAGGTTTTAGAGATATGACAATAAGCGGACGTACCTTCATCCAAAAGTTTGAGAGCTATTGTCCTCAATGGCTAGCTGAAGAAGGAGACCCAGTCGGACTGCATATTGGAACATTAGATAAACCGATTCAACGGGTAATGATGACATTAGATGTTCGCCCAGAAGTGGTCGAAGAAGCAATCGAGAAAAAAATCGATCTGCTGATTGCTAAACATCCCCCAATCTTTCGCCCTGTAAAACGGCTGACTACTGATCAGCCGCAAGAAAAAATGTATGCAGATCTGTTGAAACATGATATTGCCGTTTATGCGGCACACACGAATATGGATATTATTTGGGACGGACTGAATGACTGGTTTTGCGAACTGCTTGGTATTGAAGTGGAGAGTTATTTAGTGAAGACTCATGAAATCCATTATAAAAAACTGGCGGTTTATGTACCTGTGGATCATGCACAGAAAATGCGGGAAGCATTAGCTGTAGCTGGTGCTGGTACGCAAGGCGATTATACCGGTACAAGTTTTACCTCGATTGGACACGGTCGATTTACTCCGAATGTTGGTGCACAACCAGCGATTGGGAAAGTAGGGAAGGCAGAACAAGTCCAAGAAGCAAAAGTCGAGGTTATTTTGCCCGAAACAATCGAAAAACAAGTGATTGATGCCATGCAATCGGTTCATCCTTATGAAGAACCTGCGTACGATCTTTTCGCAATTGATGAACCAGTCGAAAAGTTTGGGCTAGGTCGAATAGGTGAATTACCGCAAGAAATCCCCTTAGAAACATTTGTGGAACAAGTAAAAAAAGTTTTCCAATTAGAAGGACTGAGAATCGTTCAGCCTCAAAAAACAAAATCATCCATCAAGCGTATTGCGATTTGCGGTGGAAGCGGCGAAAAATTTTATCCGCAAGCAATCGCTCAAAGAGCAGACGTCTATATCACCGGAGACATCTATTATCATACGGCTCATGATATGCAAAGCGCCGGGTTGATTGCAATTGATCCCGGACATTATATTGAATCGTTATGTAAGGAACGGTTCATCGAGAAATTTGAGACTTGGAAACAAGAAGAAAATTGGGATATTGACTTTTTCGTTTCTGAAACGAATACAAACCCATTTCAATTTAATTAAAGGAGAGAATACTATGTACGAAAATCTTTTGCCACGTTTTTTACGGTATGTCAAAACAGAAACACGCTCCGATGCAACAAGCAAAACGACCCCATCGACTCAGACACAAGTTGCTTTTGCACAAGAATTGAAAAAAGAATTAGAAGAGTTAGGTTTATCAGATGTTTTCTATAATGAAGACAATGGATTCGTTATGGGAACATTACCAAGCAATGTCGATCATGAAGTGCGTTCCATTGGATTTATTTCCCACATGGATACAGCAGACTTTAATGCAGTAGGAGTCAATCCACAAATCATTGAAAACTATGATGGAGAGTCTACGATCGTACTAGATGCGGAAGAACGTTACACGTTGAATACAAAAGATTTCCCAAATTTGAAAAATTATGAAGGCCACACGTTGATCACTACAGATGGCAGTACTTTACTGGGAGCAGATGACAAATCAGGGATTGCGGAAATCATGACTGCAATGGAGATCTTGATCAATAATCCTTCTATCCCTCATGGTACCATCAAAGTAGCTTTTGGACCTGATGAAGAAATCGGTGTCGGAGCGGATAAATTCGATGTTGAGCAATTCAATGTGGATTTTGCTTATACAGTCGACGGCGGTCCTTTAGGTGAATTGCAGTATGAAACATTCAGCGCTGCTCAAGCAAATATCACGATCCAAGGGAAAAATGTACATCCAGGGACGGCAAAAGATACGATGATCAATGCTTTACAGCTGGCCATTGATTTTCATAATCAGCTTCCAGCCGATGAAGTTCCAGAAAAAACAGAAGGATACGAAGGTTTCTTCCATTTGATGGCATTGAATGGGAATCCTGAAGAAGCTTCTATGAGTTATATCATTCGCGATCATGATCGTGAAAAATTCGAAGCACGCAAAGCACAAATCACACATATCCAAGAAGAATTGAATCAACGATTTGATCAAGAACGAATCAAAGTAGATATGTATGATCAATATTACAACATGAAAGAAATCATCGAAAAAGATATGAGCATCGTGGAATTAGCGAAACAAGCAATGATCGAGCTTGGGATCTCTCCAGTGATCGAACCAGTCCGCGGAGGAACAGATGGTTCAAAAATCTCTTACATGGGTATTCCGACGCCAAATCTATTTGCCGGAGGAGAAAATATGCACGGTCGATTCGAATTTGTTTCTTTACAAGTAATGGAAAAAGCAACAGATGTGATTGTTAAAATTGCAGAATTGAACACAAAGAGTTAAAATCGAAAAAGAACAGCTTATGACAAGGCGTTCGTCCGATGATGGAATGTCATCTGTCTAAGGCTAAAGGGCAGGACAATGGAATGGATTGTCCCGCCCTCTTTTTTGAAGAGTAAATAGGAGGTAAAGAATGAAAAAGCTGCTAGTTTTTTATAACAAAAGTTCAGGGAAAGATGAGGGGGAGAAATTAGCACGCTGGTTTCAAGATTATGTAAAAGAAAAGCAACCAGAATTATTTGTAGATTTAGCTGAAACTGGCCCGTCGATTGACCATGCGGATTTAGTCAAGAAAGCAGAAGCTATAGGAGCCGATACTTTAGTGATCATAGGAGGGGACGGAACGATCCATCATATCGTCCAAGCGTTCCAGCAAACGTTATCTCAGTATCATATCGGATTACTTCCAGGTGGAACAGTCAATAATCTCGCACGTGTCCTTGAGATTCCATTGAAGAAAGAAGAGGCTGCTGACGTGATTCTAGAAGGAAATGTCCGAAAAATAGACTATGGCCAAGTCAATGATGCAGTCATTATCTCTACACTGACAATCGGTATCTTAGCCGATACAGCAGTTTGGATCAGTCAAGAAGAAAAACAGCGTTATGGCTCGTGGATTTTTATCAAGAAATTCTTTAAGTTATTGCTGAAGAAGAAAAAATATCATTTGGATTTAGAAACAGACGAGGAGCATTGGAAAGGAAAATCTCAGTTATTGACAGTCACGATGTCTAACTCCGTGGGCGGCTTTATAAATTTCGACGATTCAGCGACCCCAGATGATGGAAAATTCCATGTAACGATCGTACCTTCCTTAGATATTTTCCGATTTATTTTTTATTTGCCTAGAATCATGAGAGGAAAATTCTATACGATACCTGGCATCACTTATTTCACAGCCAAACGCATGAAAATCAAAGCAAAGGAAAAATCTGTTGGCACTCGGACAGATGGAGACACGACAGATGATCTTCCAGTTGAATTATCTGTTGTATCAAAAGGATTAGCAGTTTATTCACCAAAAAAAGAAGAACAAGCTTAGAAATAGTAGTTAATAGAAAGTTGGAAGAAGAATAATGGATGTATTGTTGCACAATCCTTTGTGGTTTTATCTATTCATTGTAAATTTTTATTTATTTTGTCTGATGGGATATGATAAACATCAGGCTCGAAATGGCGGCTGGCGTGTACCTGAAAATAACTTGATATTTGTCAGTCTGTTAGGCGGTGGTTTGGGAGGATTGATTTCTCGGAAAGTTTTTCATCATAAAACAAGGAAAAAAAAGTTTACCGTAGGATTCACTGCGGGTGTGCTTGTTGATTTGATTCTCATTTATTTTTTCCATTAAGGAGCAGGAGATGTCATCTAAAGGAACGAAAATTAAAATCATTCTGAATCTGCTTTTGCTGATTGCGATTTTTGCTATTATTTATTATTTAATCAATCAATCATTTGCAGATATCTTTGCCGAATTAATGTCTACCAGTGTTGTCGTTTTGGCAGCCACTGTTATATTAGGGACAGTTTACCAAATCGCTGAAGGGCGCTCAATCAAAGAAATTGCTGAACCTTTCGCGCCGAATTTTACAACGAAAGATGGATTCTTGACCTCTAGCTATATTGCGTTTTACCGAATCGTTTCGTTTGGTACAGGAACATTGATCTCGGAAATTTATTTTTATAATAAAAAAGGAATGAAACTGTCTCAGGGAGCAGGAGTGACAGCACTCCATATGATCATGTACAAACTTGCAGTGATTACCTATGCGTTAGCTGGCTTGCTCATCCAATTCTCTCTTTTTTATTCTAATAGTCCGTCAATGATCTGGTTTATTATTGCTGGAATTCTTTTGACGATCGTGATTGTTGCCTTTTTATTGGTAATGTCCATCAGTCTGAATGTCCAAATATTTTTTGTCAGCTTATCGAATAAGTTATTTAAGAGTGAGCGTTTGCGAAAATGGGTGGATACATGTAATCAGCAGATCTACTCTTTAAGGGAAACGGTCCAAACCATTATCCAAGACAGGACTGCGCTATTGCGTATTTATCTATGGAATATGTTGAAACTTGTATTTTGGTATGTACTTCCCTATTTGATTCTGATTGAAAACCATCCTAAAATAGATTTTCTACTGACCATTTCGTTTATCAGCTTTGCAGTAGTGCTTTCAGGGGTTATTCCTACGCCAGCTGGTATTGGCTCCTTTGAATTTGTCTACTTGTTATTGTTTAGACCAGTTGTCGGAACAGTTGACGCAGTTTCTTCACTTTTGTTGTATCGTTTCAGTTCCTTTATCTTGCCATTTCTCTATGGATTTGTGTATGTGATTGCTGAACGGCGAAGAGTGATCAAAGAAGAAATAATAGAAGTAAAAAAAGAGAATAAAGAAAATCAAGGGTAGGTCTTTTATAAGATCTACCCTTTTTATCAAATCAAAGAAAAACGTTATGGGTAAGATAATTTTACGTTTGTTTTGCTCTTTTTTTGTATGTATACAATCAATTTTGTTTTTTTAAGATTTATATAAGACGAGAAAAAAAGTCAAAAAAACATGTGTATATTTTGACCAAAATTGACCAAAGAGATATAATAGTTTGTGTAAAGATCAAAGAAATAAGTGATCTTACCTTTAATTAGGAGGTATACCTGTATGAATATTGAGAAAATGACTACGACGCTTCAAGAAGCGATTGCTGAAGCTCAACAGATTGCGGTCACTCGAAAACACCAAGATATCGACATTGCCCATGTATGGAAAATCTTTTTACAACCTAATCATTTTGGTCGAAATTTCTATACGGATGCCGGATTGGATGTCGAATCTTTTGAACATGAAATCGATCGTCTACTGGATGAGTATCCAGTTGTTTCTGGTGGAAACGTCCAATATGGACAAAACCTCAGCCAGAATTTCTTTCGATTATTGAATGAAGCAGACCAAATACGTGAAAGCTTCGGCGACGAGTTTCTTTCAACGGAAGTCGTTATTTTAGCGTTGATGAAATTAAAAAATTATCCGTTAACTGTTTATTTGAATAAAAACGGATTATCTGAAAAAGAATTGCGTAAAAACATCGAAGAGATGAGAGGAGGAGAAAGGGTGACCTCGCAAAACCAAGAAGAACAATACAAAGCATTAGAAAAATACGGCGTTGATTTAGTACAGCAAGTCAAAAGTGGAAAAATGGATCCAATCATCGGTCGTGATGAAGAAATCCGTGATGTCATCCGTATTCTTTCACGAAAAACAAAAAATAATCCTGTTCTGATAGGAGAACCAGGTGTAGGTAAAACGGCGATCGTTGAAGGACTTGCTCAACGTATCGTACGCAAAGATGTGCCTGAAAATTTAAAAGATAAAACGATTTTTTCATTAGATATGGGTGCATTGATCGCTGGAGCAAAATTCCGCGGTGAATTTGAAGAAAGACTAAAAGCGGTCTTGAAAGAAGTCAAAAAAAGTGATGGGCGGATCCTCTTGTTCATTGATGAAATTCACAATATCGTAGGAGCAGGAAAAACAGAAGGAAGTATGGATGCCGGAAATCTGTTGAAACCAATGCTTGCTCGCGGTGAATTACATTTGATCGGTGCCACAACTTTAGATGAATACCGTCAATATATGGAAAAAGACAAAGCGTTGGAACGTCGCTTTCAAAAGGTATTAGTCAAAGAACCAACAGTGGAAGATACGATCAGTATTCTGCGTGGATTAAAAGAACGTTTTGAGATCCACCATGGTGTTAACATCCATGACAACGCACTGGTCGCAGCAGCTACTTTATCTGACCGTTATATTACTGATCGATTCTTACCAGACAAAGCAATCGATTTGATCGATGAAGCCAGTGCAACGATTCGGGTAGAAATGAACTCTATGCCAACGGAATTAGATCAAGTGACCAGACGTTTGATGCAGTTGGAAATCGAAGAAGCTGCACTGAAAAAAGAATCAGATGATGCAAGTAAAAAACGACTGAAAAATTTGCAAGAAGAATTAGCTGAACTTCGTGAAGAAGCAAATGCAATGAAGATGCAGTGGGAAACAGAAAAAGAAGAGGTCAATTCTGTTTCAGCAAAACGTGCTGAAATCGATAAAGCAAAACACGAATTAGAAGATGCAGAAAATAACTATGATCTGGAACGCGCTGCTGTATTGCGCCATGGTACGATACCTCAATTAGAAAAAGAATTGAAGGAACTAGAAACCAAAGCAAAAGACAGCGAGATCAAGATGGTTCAAGAGTCCGTTACCGAAAATGAAATTGCTCAAGTCGTTGGCAGATTAACGGGTATCCCCGTAACGAAACTTGTAGAAGGCGAACGAGAAAAACTGATTAAATTGAATGAAACGCTTCACAAACGAGTGATTGGTCAAGATGAAGCAGTTGATGCGGTGAGTGACGCGGTGATTCGTTCACGGGCTGGATTGCAAGACCCAAATCGTCCTCTAGGTTCTTTCCTTTTCCTAGGACCAACTGGTGTCGGAAAAACCGAATTAGCGAAAGCTTTAGCTGAGAACTTGTTTGACTCAGAAGATCATATGGTACGGATCGATATGAGTGAATATATGGAAAAACATGCTGTGTCTCGTCTAGTCGGAGCTCCTCCAGGCTATGTAGGTTACGAAGAAGGTGGACAATTAACGGAAGCTGTCAGACGAAATCCTTATACAATCGTCTTGTTGGATGAAATCGAAAAAGCGCATCCCGATGTCTTCAATATCTTGTTACAAGTCCTAGATGACGGACGCCTAACCGATTCAAAAGGGCGAGTAGTTGATTTCAAAAATACGGTTCTGATCATGACTAGCAATATCGGTTCACAGTTACTGTTGGAAGGTGTGACTGCTGATGGAACGATTCCAGAAGCAGTGGCTGAACAAGTCAACACGCTATTACGTGGAAACTTCAAACCAGAATTCTTGAACCGAATCGACGACACGATTTTATTTACACCATTGAGCCTAGACAACGTGAAAGGAATCGTTGACAAAATGGTGGCGCAATTGGCACAACGTCTGGAACATCAAGAAATCCTACTAACAATCAGTGATGAAGCCAAAACGTGGATCGCTGAAAATGCTTATGAACCAGCATATGGTGCCAGACCATTGAAACGATTTATCACTAAGGAAGTAGAAACACCATTAGCTAAAGAAATCGTTGCAGGGCATGTTATGCCTAAATCAAAAGTAACGATTACTTTACTTGATGGACAACTTCATTTCAAAACAGAAGAGCTAGAAGAAATCGTCTAATCTTCCATTGAGACTATAAAAGAAAAAGGGGTCTGACACAACTACTGTCAGACCTCCTTTTTTTCAAATAAACAGTGTTCCAGAAGTAGCTTTTTCGGATATAAGCCGAAATTTTTTGAGCTGTCCACTTCTGTCACGACCTTTGTTATTAAGTATTTTTCACTTTTTCTAATTTATAACTTTCAAAGTAACGCTCATCTTTTTTACTTTGAGACCAAGCAAACAATCCCATCAAGGCAGCACCTATCGTATTTGTCAGCAAGTCGCCCATCGTATCCATCAATGCTGCTCGTCCAACAAACAGTGTGCCATCAGAAGCAGCAAAACGTTGAAGATTCATGCCTAAGAACTGGTCGCATAAGAATTCCCAGAACTCCCAAAACACGCCGCAAAGTCCAGCAAACGCAAAGCCGAATAAGAGGAACAACCAAGGACTGGTTTTTGATATCTCCGCATCTTTCATCAAGTAACCAATCAATCCATAGCCAAGAGCTGTCAGAACCATTGGACTCACTGCATGTAAGATTTTGTCCCAAAAAGAGATGATACTAATCAAATGCATCCCTGTACCTAAAAAGACAGAGATAAATAAGAAAAACCAGTAAAACAAAACGATTGCTGCTGGAATTTTAAGTTTGAAAACTGTCAAAATGACTTGTGGCATGAAAATCAATGCAATCCCTAATAAAGATTCCACGATAAATGTGATTCCTTGAGAAGTCGAATACTTTTGGGTGATAAATTCATAAAAATTATAACAGACAACGAATACACCAAAAGCAAGTAAAGCTATTTGAACCTTTTTGATTTCTTTAATCACTGAAAGTCCCTCCATCTAAAAATCTTTTTACTTCTGAAAGCAACTCAGTCTCTGAAGAAACCACTTTTCCGTTCAATTTGATCAGTCCTACTGTATATAAGTTCAGATAGTGAAATTGATTCTCAGCTGTTTCCTGTAGCGCAGCGATTTTTTTCGGGTGGGCTCCGCCTTGCTGCCGGGTATCAGTATACAAGCCAATCACTGGGATACCTTTCGCATAAGCCACACCGATTTCTGATGCTACGCCAGCATCAATCGTCAATCCATCTAATAAAGCGATCATCAAATCGCTTTCCAGCACTTTTTCTGTATCTGCAAGAGCAATCATCCGACTGTCTGCATAAGCAGTTTTGTCATTGATTGCTTCATTTTCTTGAGGAAGATAAATTGAAAGTTTAGAAGAGATCGCTCTGACTTCTTTAACTATCTGCTCGTTATATAACAAATCACTTTTAGCAAACATTGGTGCGGCAAAATAAATTTTCATCTAAACATCATCCTTTTTATTAAAAATAATCGCTAAAGTAAGCTTCCATATTTGGAATAATACGCTCTAGTGACTTCAGTGTTTCTTCATCTGTTTCTAACCGTTCGATTCTTGCCAAATAAGAAGCACGTCGATAATTCATCATCAAGCATGTCAATGTTTGGATATTCAATCGAACAGGTTTTCCTATAGGTTCATTCAAGACACGGACTTGTCCTTGTTCATCCCATGTTAAGGCGAAGATGCCATTATTCCAAGGAGCGACAGGATCTTCAATGATGAAATGAAAAGCATCAGCTGTTCCAACAAACGGAAAATGTTGTAGGAATTCTTTTACATCAACGATCCGAGCCATAAAATATGGTTCGATCTGCTCTTTGATCTGACTGTCTTCAATCAAAAAAGCTAAGGGTTCATTTTTGTAAATATCTCCATGTACCCAGTAAATCATGGAAAAATGTGCGGAAATAAAGTTCCATAAGCCATTTCGAGCTTCTTGATCAAGATAGAACATTTCTTTTACGTGAAATATTTCTTCAGCTACCCAGTAGAATAGAACACCTCTTGGTTCATGATTGCTATCGTAGTAGACAGCGGCTGTGCGCTCATCTTCATTTTCGAAACGCCAATATTCTTCCCAATGAAAATTACTGCGGAATAAAGCACCATGGTTTCGTTGGGCAAATTTGTCATAAACGGCAAATACATCTGGATGATCAACTGGTAATCGTTCAACCATCCCACTTACTGGGACTTGTTTAGGTAGCTGTGTATCTCTGATTTTAAAGGAAAGTTTATCAGACATAATCTCCCATCCTTTGCGCCGATAATAGGGGATACTGTAAGGATACAAATAAGAGATCCATTGCTTGTTCTTGCGCATATTATCCAATGCAACGATGATTAAATCTTGCATCAATCCGTGGTTCGCATATTCTGGATAAGTTCCAACTCCAGTCACGCCTCCCATTTTATAACGTGCACCGTGAATATTGACTTCACAAGGATAGATAGCGATTTGAGAGATTAGTTTGTTTTCATGAAACCACCCGAACACTTTTGATACTTCTAAAATCGGTCTTTTGGAACGGATAAAAGCTCGTTTATTCTCAAACCCGCTTTCCTCGATATCTGCTTCAGTCACTTGGAACACATAGGAAAGTAATTCGTTGAACTGATCGATATGTTCTTGAGTGACTGGTTTTAATTCAAGATTTTCTCTAAAATCTTTTTGATCCATTTTTTCATCTCCATTTATTAGCTTGATAACAGTATAGCAAAATTCTACCAAAAAAACTTCTAAAGCTGACTAATTAAAAAGTCTTTAAATTACTGCTTTTCGTTGGTATAATGGAAAGTGCTGATTATATGAAAAGAGGAGACGCTATGGATATAAAGAAAATGAAAGAACGCCAAGAGCAGATTCGTAATTTTTCGATCATTGCTCATATCGACCATGGAAAATCTACATTGGCCGATCGTATTTTAGAAATGACGCACACTGTGACGTCTCGCGAAATGCAAGATCAGCTGTTAGACTCGATGGATTTGGAACGTGAACGTGGAATCACGATTAAATTAAATGCTGTAGAACTCAATTACACAGCGAAAAACGGAGAAACATATATCTTTCACTTGATCGACACTCCAGGGCACGTCGACTTCACCTATGAAGTCTCTCGAAGCCTTGCTGCCTGTGAAGGCGCCGTTTTAGTGGTTGATGCAGCCCAAGGAATCGAAGCACAAACATTGGCCAATGTTTATTTAGCGTTAGACAATGATTTGGAGATCCTGCCAGTCATCAATAAAATCGACCTACCCGCAGCAGATCCCGAACGTGTCCGTCAAGAAATCGAAGACGTAATCGGAATCGATGCTAGTGAAGCTGTATTAGCTAGTGCAAAAGCAGGGATTGGAATTGAAGATATTCTCGAGCAGATCGTGGAATATGTTCCAGCACCAAGTGGAGACTTAGATGCACCGCTAAAAGCTTTGATCTTTGATTCTATTTATGATAGTTACCGCGGTGTTGTTCTAAATGTCCGGATCACGGACGGTATGGTCAAACCCGGAGATAAAATCAAACTGATGAGTAATGGCAAAACATTTGATGTTACAGAAGTCGGGGTCTTCTCGCCAAAAGCAGTTGCTAGAGACTTTTTGATGGTCGGTGATGTTGGTTATATCACAGCAAGTATCAAAACTGTCCAAGATACTCGAGTAGGGGATACAGTAACATTAGCAGACAATCCTGCCGCTGAAGCTTTACCAGGTTACCGAAAAATGAATCCGATGGTTTATTGTGGTCTTTATCCAATTGATACTTCTCGTTACAACGATTTGCGGGAAGCTTTAGAAAAACTGCAATTGAACGATGCTGCTTTACAATTCGAACCAGAAACTTCTCAAGCATTGGGATTTGGGTTCCGCTGCGGGTTCTTAGGACTTCTTCATATGGATGTCGTCCAAGAACGTTTGGAACGAGAATTCAATCTAGAATTGATTACGACTGCACCATCCGTTATTTACCATGTTAATAAAACAGATGGTACGACTGCTACAGTTGATAACCCGGCAGATTTTCCTGAACCTGTAACGATCCAAGATGTAGAAGAACCATTTGTCAAAGCACAGATTATGGTGCCCAATGATTTTGTCGGTGCAGTCATGGAACTTTCTCAACGAAAACGTGGAGAATTCATTACGATGGATTATTTAGACGATTACCGAGTAAATGTCGTCTATAATATTCCGCTTTCTGAAATCGTCTTTGACTTTTTTGACAAATTGAAATCAAGTACAAAAGGCTATGCCTCATTGGATTATGAAATGTCTGGTTATCAAAAAAGCAAGTTAGTGAAGATGGACATCTTGCTGAATGGAGAAAAAGTCGATGCATTAAGCTTTATCGTTCACCGAGACTTTGCCTATGAACGTGGAAAAGCAATCGTTGAAAAACTGAAAAAACTAATCCCACGCCAACAATTTGAGGTGCCAATCCAAGCAGCTATTGGACAAAAAATCGTTGCCCGTTCAGACATCAAGGCCTTGCGTAAAAACGTCTTGGCTAAATGTTATGGTGGAGATGTTTCTCGTAAACGTAAACTCTTAGAGAAACAAAAAGAAGGGAAGAAGCGGATGAAACAAATCGGCTCCGTCGAAGTTCCGCAAGAAGCCTTCATGGCCGTTCTGAAAATGGACGAAGAAGAAAGTAAGAAGTAGTAAGAGGTCTATTTGACAATACTGAAAAAAATACCATATTTACATGGGTTTGCCACCGGAATGTCACCGGTGGTTTTTTTGTTGGTAAAATTCTCCATGATATCTACCATTTCAATTCTCATTTTATTTGTAATATGAGAATAGGTGTCCATCTAATCATGTTTTGGATGCCATGGAATCAGAGGATTAGTCGGAAACAACTTTGGATTAGTCAAAAGAATCCATGTATAAACTGAGTGATGTCGCTTAAGTTAGCGCAAAATTCTTAGCTGTTTTAAAAAATAGTTTGGCTATAATCTTTCAAAAAGTGTATTTATTCAAGTAACTTTTTCAGAAAAAATAGACTAGAAACAAAAAAAGCCAGCCCTAAGAGCTGGAAAACTTAATTTTTTGTATTCAGATAAATTAGTATGCAAATAAAAAATACTATCGAAAATACTAAACCAACTAAATAATTGGATAAAAAAAGGGGATCAGTATCTGAATCATCCCAAATCTGAATCATGAAATAGATAAATGGGAGGGATGAGACGATCAGTAAACAATCTTTTTTACGCCATGTTTTTAAACAATGTAGAACAATAATTTTATATGCACAAGTAACCCAGAATAAAATTTTACTAATAAATAACAAAGTTATATCCCCTTTATTTTTTCTCTTTTGCAATATATTTATCTTATCATTATTCATTGATTATGAGAAAAAAATGAGATTGAAGGGGGGATCGGTAATAAAAGACTTATACAAAAATGAAGGGTTGCTTAGATACGTAGATTACTACAGTATAATAAGAACGGTTTCAAGCTATATGATCATTGATACATAAGTTCAGAAAATCGACTTAAAATGTTATTGATTAATGAGAATTGGAAAAACGGCAATGAATAAATCGAGTAAACAAGAATCGAACGTACTGAAGGCAACATTTGAAAAAGAATACGGAGTTTCTACAGAAGAAGTATATAAAGTGGCAAGTCAGGGTGTTGCTATTGCAAGTGAGGTTATTCGTAAGCTTGGATTTCTATATAAAATGATGCTCGTCAATGGGAGGGAGCGGAATGAAAAAAAAGACAGATGTTACGCTAGTAGTCATGGTATAGACGGTTTAATACTAGATATGCCGATAAAGTACCCTAATTAATTCGGATTGAAAGAATGATGAAATGCGATAGACAGCAACGGTTGAAAAATAGTAAGAACAATTATGAAGAGTTGAAATTCACATCCTTGTTTCCTAGTATGTTTTTACTATTTCCGTTGCTGTCTATTAATTTATAAACATCGGAGTTACGCATATTTAAAACACATCAATTACTTATTGTCAAAGATAGATATAATACGCATCAGCTTCCGAAGTAGCAGAATTTACCTTATGAAGTCCTTCTAATTTGATGTGGAGTTCTTTGGCAATTTCTTGAATATATTTGTTAAATATACTATTTTCTAATTTTAAATAATTAGCAATCTCTATAGAAATAACTTTTTTACATTCTTTTCCTATAAACTGAATATTAAACTGTCTTATTACACTGTTTCTATCACTTTCATTAGGAAAGCTACTTATCATCGATACATATTCTTTTATAGACATAAGAGTACTTTTTATCATTTGGAATTCATCCATAATTTCACCTTCTCTAATTATTTTAATTTTAATTTAATTATACATGATACTTTTGTTTCTATCCATTTTTTTGCTGAAGAGAAAATAAGGTAAGGAAAGTTTAGCGACTATCGCTAGGTGAAAAGATAAACAGCTTCTTTTTTATTTTTTAGTTACATAGACATTCAGAAAAAAAGACAATCAACTAGTGATCGTCTTTTAGAAAGTTACCAATCAATTTTATAATATTGCTAGAAAATAAGATAAGAGCAAGACCTAAAATATTTATAAAAAATTGAAATCTAAAAAAATAGCATTAAGGATAACAAGAATCATTTCGATGTATAATAATTAATCATTCTTATAAAGATATCGCAAAACAATGATGAAAAGAATAAGTGATAAAAACAACCCAACTACGTAAAAAAATAATGCTGAAAGCGATTGATAAAATGTATATTTCACTATTTTTATGATAAAAATTGCTGTAGGAAGAAAAGAAAGCATTAATATAACTGTTTTTCTAGAACGTTTAGTGAAGTAAAAAAAAGAGCTGATACCAATACAGACTGGAATCCAAAATAAAAGCATGCTAAATGTGACCACCGTATCATCTCCCATATCGTCTTATGTCAATTAGGATAATAGCACTTTATCAACTAATAACCAAATATTAAGGATAATAGTTCCGAATGGACTACAAACACACCAGAATGGAAAAAGTCAGAAAACCGGAACTAACTGAAATAAAAGCAAAGTTTAAAAAATACGGTGTTCCTACAGAAGCAGTGGATAAAATTGCGAGCAATTGTATTGCCGGCCATCATTCAGGTTGAAAAAGTAAGTAGTTAACGAAGAACAAAAAGAAAGTAGATAGATATGAGATTTTTAATCGGAGATCATACTCGTTCATTAAACAATTGTTGTGATTTTTCTGAAATTTTACATCTTTTAAACCTTATATCGAGTGATTATCCTTGTGTTAGTATTATATCCGTGTTACAGTAAATAAGTAATCTAATTTGAAACGTAATCTGAGCGATATATTCACACTATAAAAACTCCTTTTACCAAGTAATATTAATTGCAATAAAACACGTATTATATACGTATCAGGAGGAAATATATATGAATAAAGGTACAGTAAAATGGTTTAACTCAGATAAAGGTTTTGGTTTCATCACTGGTGAAGATGGAAATGACGTATTCGCTCATTTTTCAGCAATCCAAGGAGAAGGCTTTAAGTCTTTAGATGAAGGCCAAGCAGTTACTTATGATATTGAAGAAGGTCAACGCGGTCTTCAAGCAGTAAATATCGTAAAATAATGTTGAATGTTAACCGCCTCATATGAGGTGGTTTTTTTGTTTATGTTGGTAGAAAAAATCCTTCACTGTAATATTAGGTGAGGGATTTTTTTCGTTCATTGATTAAGTTTAACACTATTGTTTGATTTAGTTTGTTTATTTTCTGTTACTCAGTTTTTACTTGCTTTGATATTTTTTTCTGAAACCGTCAAATCATAAAGAAGATACTTTTCTGAGCAAAGGAATTTACATATTTTACCAAATATGGTTTAATGGTTTAAACATATAAACCAAAGAGGTGAGCTACAATGATTAGACATGATCGTTTAAAAACAGAACTAGAATCATTGAGTGGTTTTTTAGCAGCGTTAGGTGACACAAAAAGACAATTGATCTTGATTAGACTATTAAATGAAAAAAGCTGTCATGGTTTGCAAGTAGGAGAACTAACTGACGATACAGGTTTATCAAGACCAGCAGTATCACACCACTTGAAAATTTTAAAAGACGCCGATTTATTAGAGGTCAGAGAAGAAGGAACTAAAAATTTTTACTATCTAAAACACGAAAATAAAAATATATACAAATTAAGAGATTTTTTGAATGATGTAATAACTGAAATAGAGGAGCTAAAAGACAGTGAAGAAAATTCTGATCGTTGAAACAAACGTCAATCAATATAAAGGAACAAATAAAGCTACTGGGCTTTGGCTAGGAGAAACAGTAGAATTTTTAGCAGAAATCTATAAATATCAGTTTGAAGCTGATTTTGTTAGTCCGTTAGGTGGCTATGTGCCGATTGATCCTAGAAGTATGAAAAATCTAGATTCTGATGTTATGGACATTTATTCTAATGCAACATTTATTGAAAAAGGTTTGAGGAATACGTTGTCTCCTGCAAACGTAAAGAGTGAAGATTATATTGCTATTTACTTTACCGGAGGACATGGTGTGATGTGGGATTTTCCAGAAAATAACGCATTACAAAAAATAGCGAGTGATATTTATGAATCAAATGGCTATGTATTATCTGTGTGCCACGGTATAGCAGGTTTATTGAATATCAGACTTGCTAATAATGACTATTTAATAGCAAAAAAAAATTGACTGGTTTTACTAAAACGG
This sequence comes from Enterococcus sp. E5-162, assembly GCF_035725965.1. NCBI lineage: Bacteria > Bacillati > Bacillota > Bacilli > Lactobacillales > Enterococcaceae > Enterococcus > Enterococcus sp. E5-162. The sequence goes on from NZ_JAPRFV010000001.1 coordinate 169,763, forward strand.
AGGAACGATTAGCGATGAAAAGCAAAGTAGTTCCTTTTGATAATGAAGAGATGACTGTAAAGAGAAAAGGACATTTTATCAAGAAGCGTTTCTTTAAGAGTCATGTGGTAAAGGATGGACATCTGATTACTGGACAAAACCCGTATTCAACAAGAGAACTAGCACGAACATTCATCAAGGAGGTTATCTAAATGCAAACAGTTATTGGTAGTAATGGCCAAATTGGATACGAATTAGCAAAAGAACTCAATCAAACGTACGGGAAACAGTTGCGCTTAGTTAGTCGAAATCCGAAATCAATCAACGATACAGACGAACTAATCTCAGCGGATATTTTAGATCGTGAGGCAACTATTCGTGCTGTAGCAGGAAGTGAGATTGTTTATTTTGCTGCAGGATTACCGATGGACTCCGAACAGTGGAAAACAAAATTTGAAATCATGTTAGAAAATGTCATACAGGCTTGTAAAGAAACAAAGGCGAAATTAGTTTTTTTCGATAACACTTATATGTACGAAAAAAATGACACGGAACAATTTGAGGATAGCAAATTTATTTATGATGGTATCAAATCCACTGTTCGAGCTAAAATGGCAGATCGGCTAGTGACTGAAATGGAGAATCCTGACATCGATGTGATGATTTGTCGCGCTCCTGAATTTTATGGACCTAATAAGACGCAAAGTATTACAAACAGTTTATTGTTTAACCGAGTGAAAGACGATAAGACTGCTTTGGTACCAATTTCTGATCAAACTTTAAGGACCTTGATTTGGACACCTGATGCTAGTAAAGCCATGGCACTTTTAGCAAATCATCCTGACACTTATAACCAAACTTGGCATCTACCTTGTGATGTAAGTCGAACATATGAAGAGATGATAAAGTTGATGGAAGAAAAGTTGTGCAAACCGGTAAAATATAAAGTGATCAAACAATGGATGTTTGATCTTGGTTCTATATTCAATAAAAATATGCAAGAGCTAAAAGAGTTACTACCTAGATATCATTATGATAACAAGTTTAATTCTGATAAATTTAAAAAGAAATTTCCAGATTTTGAAATAACAACATTCTCCAATGCGTTAGACGAATTATTCAAATTAGAAAAGTAATGCTACTCGAGAGAAAAAGCGATAGTTGCCATCCACTAAATATGGAAAGTCAACTATCGCTTTTTCGTTTTATCTCATGACTAGAATAACAGTTGCCAAGTAAAGCCAAACTTGTCAGTCACCCAGCAAACTTCCGTATACTTTTCGTAATTTTTTTCATGCATCATTACGGTTCCGCTATCTTTTAATGTATTAAATGCCTGATCAAATTCTTCCTGATTATCTACTTCAATCAAAATGGTAGATGCCCAGGTGGAGACAGGCGCAGGGAAATCTTTTGACATATCCAAAAATCCAATTACTTGATTGCCTAACTTAAGTTCACCTTCAAGGATAAGATCCGATTCCTCTTTGCTCGCATCCCCATACCGATTCAACTTAGTGATTTGGGAGTTAGGAAAAGCTTTGTGATACCAATTGATTGCTTCTTCTGCTTGACCATTATATGTCAAAAACGGTAATAGTTGCTTCATCTTTTTCCCTCCTGCTTCCTTTTTTGAGATCGATTGCAAAGCGATTGTAACATGGAATGGGTAAAAAAGACTAAAGACAGGAACTGAATCGAAATGGTCATTCATCAGTCTAGTATTTATATAAAAAGGCAGACAGCAAATATAATAGGGCAATATGTGCCGGATAAAAAATATAAAAGAAATATTTTATTCCTTTTCCTTTTTGTCCGTTATATAGCAAGATTGGGATGATTGAAAAGATCATTATCCACTGGGTCGTACCTAAAAAGAAGAATATTCCAGCAACAATCGAAATGATGACACATTGAATGTTACGATGATTTCTTGCTAAATAAAGCAAAGGAATCAAAAGAACCATAAAACTATTTTCTGCCAAAAGCAGTGCAGGTAAAAATGATGTAATCAGCATAAAAACAACTTTGTTTTGAAGGATAACAGGACTAGAAAATAACAACGGGATAAATAATGAGAGCAAGATTGGTAAAATGAATAAGAGAATACTTGTAACAATCTTTTTCCAACTTCCTGTATTTTTTCCCTCAGTGAAAAGATCGATTGCATACATCATGACCGTACCAATAAACAGATCTCTGAAAATGTTATTCATTAATACTACTTCATCATAATGAACGATATTACCTAAAAAATAAGTAAAAAAGGCCATAAGAACCATTGAGAGATAAAGTCGCTGCATATATTTCTTTTTATCATGTGTATGTGAGAAGCCTACAACGCTTATAAAAAAGAACAAAGTAGCAACTGGTCTACCAAACCAATCCAGCCAGTCGGGGACACCAAACGGATAAAACATTTGATGAATGTGATCGACAAACATCAATGTAATCCCTAAAATTTTCAAGTCAAAGGTAGAAAGTCCTCTTTTCAAACGAACAGTATTCAAATTTTCCCCTCCTAATGATTAAATAAATGAAACAAGTGACAATCACATTATTAATGAATTGAAGTAAGAAATACAATCGAAAAGTCGAACATTTTTGTCATGTGAATCACTGCAAAAATCAAAACAAAGTAGAAATTATCTTTGGAATATCAGAGAATGAGGGGGGAAAATAGTATGTAACTATAATTAAATGATGTAAACTTATAATTTGCAAATAATTTCTATGCCAATGTATCACGAACCTAAAAGTAATCCAATTTGTCTAAACGTTTATCTATAATAAAAATGTGCGAAATACCGCACTTTTTTATCTTTTTATTTGGTTTTAATGCAAAAAATCAAGTTACAAGATAAATTAGTTGGGACAAACGTGTTTATACATTATTTTTTATTCAAAAAAATAGCACAATGGCAAAGAACATAAGTGAGAGCATAAGCCCCAAGGAATGACTAAAAAGAAAAGCAGAATCACATGCCATGTCATCCTAAATTTCTTCCAGAAAATAAATAAGCGGAAAAAAGGGAAGAAACAGCAAAACATAGATCCAGCACCATTTTCCCCCCTTTTGAAGTAACATAAAACAATAAACATGAATGTGCAGGGAAGTAAAAATAAAGCTTTACTCATAGCTAACAAAATACCAGCTCCTTTTATTCTTTATCCCTCACATTCAAAGAGTAACAATGGTATGTACTTAATAATAGAAAAATGGATCAACTTGTATGAATATCAAATGAAAAGTTCTACGCCAAAATAAAAAACTTCCAGCCAATTTTGACTGGAAGCTTATTTTTTTCTGAAATATCCTAACACACAAATGAAAAAGATGGCCGAAGCTAATAAACCGATTTCGTAGTAAAACAATGAAATACCAGAGTCATAATAATAAAAGCCTCTGATTTTATGGATAAAATAAATCATCGGACAAGCAGATAAAAGTAAGTATTTGTTCGGTTTTTTGAATAAGTAAAAGAAAATACTGGTCATTATGATGAATGGTATCCAAAATAAAAGTTTACTTAAGACAATCAAATGATCAACTCCCATATTTTTTACCAAGAGAGATCATACCATCTTTATCGCCAAAACAAAATATTTTTTTGTATCGTTTGAAATTTTAATTAGGATTATTGAATTAGTTCTGAATAACTATAAATTTCAATTAGAAATCACTTGTTCTTATCAAAAATAAAAATATCGCCTCTCATTTATTGAGAGGCGAAAGTTCTTAGTTTAACTCAATTTTTTTCGTTTCTTTTGGATGATGCGCCGTTTTAGGTAATGCTAATTTCAGTACACCATTTTTAAAGGTTCCGGTGATTTTTTCTTCATCAACATCAGGAAGATAGAATGAACGTTTGTAAGAGACCGAATGTCTTTCTTTCCGTACATAGTTGCCATTTTCTTTATCTTCCGTATGGGACTCGTGGTTGGCGGAGATCGTCAAAGTATTGTCTGAATATTCAACTGTCGTGTCTTCTTTGTCACAGCCAGGCATATCAGCTGTTAGTTTGTATTCTTTTTCGTTTTCAACTAAATCTACTTTTGGATAACTTGAAACACCTAAAAAATCATTGAACGCTGGACTAAACACATCATTGAAATCAGGGAACATGTCGCGAATGCTAGGTACATTTGCCATTTTTGATCATCCTTTCAATAGAGTATTTTTTATTTATCCCTATTTATGTAATAACTCTATTTTGAAAAAAATTCAAGTATAACGATTGTCTTTGTGAATGTTTCATCTAGTGAATTACAAAGGTTATCTTTCTAATTTGAGAAAGGGTTTGCTAGAATAATAGTAAGAAAATAATTTAGAGAGGAGAAAATATGGCAAAAACCACAAATCCCTATTGGCGAGAAGAAAGCAGAATCTATCATTTAGAATTAGAAATCGCTAGGACAAGCAATCCACAAAAGAAACGTGAACTCGGCTATCTTTTAGAAAAAGAAAAAACAGCTTTGCAGCAACGAAAATGGCGAGATCGAGAAGCGCGAAATTACCAAATAAAAACGATACGTAAAACCCGTAGAAGAAAAATCGTCTATTACACATGTTGTATAGCAGGAATCATCATCGTGTCATTTTTTATAATAAGCAAATTCTTTTACCCAAATGTAGAAAAATTGGATTTAGAAAACCATCCGGCGACTAATTTTATTACACAACTGACAAAAAGCGAAGTAGATACCACAAATTTAACAAGAGAGCAAGTAGAGAAGTGGGCATACTATCATTTGAAGTTAGAAGATCCAACTATTGTAAGCGCTAACCATTATTGGTTTGACGTTCGTATCAATCAAGTTAGAGAAGTAGAAGTAGATATTTTTATGGAAGAAGTAGCTGTAGCAAACTATGTAGTTGACGCAAATGGTCACTTATATCGTATGACTGCATCTGACAAAAAAATGGTGGCGAATAAATGGGACGTACCAGAGAATTTTGAAATAGAAAACGCGAACGATTGAGATACTCGTTCGCGTTTTTCAAAATAAAATAGCGTTAAAACACACAATGAACAGACAGAAATGTGAAATTTTCTATATCATCAAAACGGTGTGCCGTACGCATCAGTAATCAAGATCACTCCATCGGGGGAAACTCGATAGAAACCGACACTTCCTGATCCTCCTTGGGCACGAGTCTGCTTGCTAGAAGTCGTGAACAAATAATCTTGATCGATTTTTTGATAAAAGCTAGTAACGATATCTTCACTTTGTAATTCGGAACGATGGGCAATAAGAAATAGAAGTGCTTCATCAGAGTTTTCCAATGGAAGAGAAGGTTCAGTTCTTTCTTGCATTTCAGATGTTGAAGAAATGGTAGACGACTGAATGCTTGATTGGCTATATTGAGAATCTACATTATTAGTAGAAGTATTAGTAATGGAAGCAGTAGAAGTACTTTTAGTTGAACCGACCACAGGTGTTGAATTGGTTAGTGAAGATTCATTGATAGAATTCTTTGTAGCATTTCCACAGGCTGAAAAAAGTAGTACAACCCCTAACAATCCTACGTAAATCCCTTTATTCATGATGGTACCTCCTAAAATAGATTATCTTGATTCAGTATACCACTTTCCATGTGGAATCAGATGACTTCAAATAAAAAAACCTTCCCACTAATGGGAAGGTTCATGAAGATAATTGCTTTTTTAATAATTATAGCTTTCTAATATCTTTCATCAACTTTTCTAGTAATCATAGGGAAAAATTTCAAGCAGTAAATCGCACAAATACCTACGATGATATAAATGATCTTCGCAAAAATAGTTGTTGAACCACCAGCAATCATAGCTACTAAATCAAATTCGAACAAGCCTACCAACAACCAGTTCAGCCCTCCCACAATCAATAAAGTTAATGCAATAGCATCTAAAGTTTTCATTAGAATTCTCCTTTCTTAAATGATAAAATAATTATATATCAAAAAGAGAAACGTTGCTTATATAACGCTCAGGGATTTTAGCAAATGATGCAAAAAGAGGAAAAACAAGTAAAGGTATCGCAGATAATGCCTTCAATCAAAAAAAGAAATAGACTTACAAAACGTCTGATTTTCAACATTGACAGTCAGAAATACTTGATGAGCTCCGATGAGGGATGAGGAATGACTTGCGGACTCACTTATCCATAAAATAAACGATAGCCTTCTCGAAAACTCGAGAAGGCTATCTGACGATTCAATATTCATTAATTTAAAGTTTCGGTGACTATTACTAACTATTACTTATTTCTCATTTAAACGATGTATTCCCTAACCTCTAATACATCCTTGTAACTCTGAAGTTACGCCAGTTTTGAATAAATTTCATAAAAACAAATGAAAAGTGTCGCATAAAAATATCTTTCGTGTTTCTTTAGTATAACAGAACAAGAAGAAAAAGTCCATAAGGGATATTTTTAGCTCGTTTTAAAATAACTTTTTAAACAGGTTTAAGTTTGCTATACTTGTTTTTGAGGTGATTTGGCAAGTGAAAAAAAAGATTGGAATAGTAATGCTATTCACTATTTTATTAACAGGATGTGTTTCATTAGCAAATAATTGGTTGGAACATGAAGGTACTTACTTAGTGGCTCATCGTGGCGCACACATTATTGCGCCTGAGAATACGGTGGAGAGTATCCATCAAGCAAAAATATTAGGCTACCAAGCAGTCGAGATTGATGTTCGGACAAGTAGAGACGGCGTGAATTTTTTGATGCATGATGACACATTGGATCGAACAACAGATGGAACGGGGAAACCAGAGACATACACGATCAAACAACTAAAGAAGTTTAATTTAGATACGAAAAACTATCCAGAATACGTAAATAAAAAAGTTAAGATACCTACTTTTGAAGAAGCCGTAAAGGAAATCAAAAAAAATAACTTGATTGTCAACGTGGATGGTTCAAAAGGAAACTGGCAGGATGAACATTTTGTTAATGACATCGTAAACACGCTAAAACAAAATAGTGTGTATGAACGTTCATTTTTTGTACTGACGGATAAAAAGATCCGAGACGAAGTCGTAAAGAATCATCCTGACTGCACAGTATCTTGGTTATATGACCAAAAAAATAAACTTGAAGATGAGATTGAACAAGTAAAAAGTTATAAAAAAGCGTTGCTCTCAGTATCTAATGATGCTGCTACAGAAGAAACAATCAATAAACTAAATAAATCTGGAATCGAGTATCAAGTGTATGGGGTAAATGACGTTAAACGATTTGAAGTGTTAAAAAAATCATCCGTTCCAATCGTAGAAACGGATGAAATCAATCCTAGTGATTTATAAACATAATATATTCATTTTATGTAATTATTCATCTTTATATCCATTTTTGAACCTAGGTCGTCAAGTTGACTTAGTTTTTTTTATATAGCATGTTCATAAATAAAAAAACTTCTTTTTTATTTTATATTGATATGATTGTGATAAATTCAGTTACTTGTTTTGGTATGGAACTTGTTTTGGTATGGAAAAAAATAACCCGCATGAGGTCGTGGCAGAAGTGTTCATCTTTAAGAAATAAGAAGTAATTTCCGAAACTTGCTTGCCACATCCCCAATCGGGTCAAACTTGTTTATTTGAATATATTTTTTACATAAGGATCTTTAATAGTTACATTGTCTTTTTTCATCACTTTATGGATTGTTTTATCCATGAATTCCGTATCAAGGGTTTTTGTTTCCGTGGCGATTTTTTCTAGCTCTGATTTGTATTTATCTTTATTGGCACCTTTATCCTGTTTTTTTACCATTTTTACTAGATAATAGCTTTGCTGATAAGTCGTTGGATCTGTTACAGGAATGATATCAGAAACTTCCCCGTTGTTTAATTGAAATGCTGCTTTTTTTACTTCAGTAGGAATCCCTGGATTGGTTGAATCAAATTTCATTTTTCCATCAGTTTCCTTTAGTGTTTTATTTTTTCCATAAGCTTGAACAAGCTTGGAGAAATTTTCCCCTTCATTTACTTCTTTTTTTGCATTATCTGCTTCTTCTTTAGTCGAAAATGGGATGATCTGTGTACTAACTTCTGGATGGAATTCTTTCCAAGCAGTGTCTAGATCTTTATCTGTTAATTTTACATTGGCTTTCAAACCGTACTGGAAAGCCAGCATCTGTTTCAAAAGTTTCTTATATGTCTCTTCCGTTTGGCCAACTGCTTTTAATTGTTCCTTGTAGTTTGGACCAAGTTTTTTGATTTGCTCATTATATTCTTTTGTTACTTCCTTTGAAGAAATCTCTTTTCCGTATACATCATCAAACGCTTTGAAGACGATCATTTTTCTTAATAGTGTTTGATTGTTTGATTTAACTTTTGGGTTATCATAAAAATCCTGAACTGTAAGTGTTCCACCTTTAAACGTTGCAATTGTTTCATTGGACTTGCTACAACCTGAGAATAGTAAAATAGCAAATCCTGAAAGGCACATAATCAGTAGTTGTTTTTTCAAAAAATTTCCCATCCTTTCCTTATTAAAGACAGTCTAACAGAAGAACCAGGCAGACAGTCTTTCATTTTCGTAAGGTTTCTGTAGACATTCTTAGTTCGTAAAAATCTATTCTCTCTATGATGGAGAACATTTACATAGTTTTCACGAGACAAGAAAGAAAAGGGTTATTACACTTAATATAAAGGAGGGATGAAAGATGATCAGGATTATTCGATTGATTGGCTCTGTTTTAATAGTCTTAGTTGGTTTTGTTTTAGGAATTCTTGTCAATAATGCACTTGCGGATATGTTTCTTGGAGACAGTGAATGGATTGGAGCAATTGCTGGTACGGTTGGACATTTAGTTGTTTTTTTACTAGCTTTATTTCTTGCTAGTAAGATAGAAGGGAAAAAAGTGGAAGATTATGGTATTTCTGGACGAGGAAAAGACTGGGGGTATTTAGTGGGAGGTCTCGTTGGTGGAATTGGAGTGTTTCTGCTTATTACTAGTCCATTATATTTGATAGGGGCGTATCGGTTAGATTCAGGAAACGCAAATATTGTGCCGCTGATCACGAGTTTTATTTTATTTATTGCAGTGGGGTATCCGAAGAGCTTTTATTCCGTGGCTTTTTTCAGCACCAGCTGCTTAGATTTGGTCCGTTAATAGCAATGATTGGATCTGCTGCATTATTTGCTCTTTTGCACGGATTGAATCCTAACATGACATTTCTGGCAGTTTTCAATATCTTTTTAGCAGGTTGCTTTTTCAGTGCACTTATCTACAGTACAGAAAGTTTATTTACGGCCATCGGTGCTCACATTACTTGGAATTGGACACAAGGAGTTATTTTAGGTATACCAGTCAGCGGAACGTAAGAACAAGGTTTTTTCTCCACTCTGGTCCAATCGCAAAACACAATAATTACTGGGGGAAACTTTGGGGCTGAAGCGTCTATATCGACTACATTATTCTTGTTAGTCTTGATTGTTGGTTTGTTACTCTATGCATATAAAACAAAGCGAATGAAGAAACATACTGCTGTTTATCAATAAAAGATGAAGAAAGCAAGGCTGATATCGGTCTTGCTTTTTTAAGTCTTTCATTGATTAAACGAAAAAGTAAACAGATTCAAACGAATACACGACATCTTTTGTTAAATTTTCACAACTGACTGTCGTGTTCTCATCATTTTCATTTTATATAATTCCTTTATCAAATAGAAGGTTATTATATGGAGAGTGATTGAAATGAAGAAAACAGCGACCGTATTATTTGTTATTCTTGGGCTAAGTATAATTGCAGCAATGATTGGAATCAGTACTTCTGCAAATGAACGGACAAATGAAAATCTTTCATTTACTGTGAAAACTGATCGGATCGTTTATGACGTGACACAACAAGTCATTACTATTCTGATCAAAACAAATAAAAGCGTGAATGCTAGTGATATACATGCTGTTCTAACATATGGTTGGGATGGTAATGGAAGTTCAGAAAAGGTTATTGGGGAAGTTTATTTAAAGGACGTACAATGGACCGCTGGTATTGAGTATACAATAATGATTTCTGCAGAACTATCAATTGATGAGATCAAGAGTAAAGATAAAGTTGATTTGATTGTTTTTTATGATGGACAGATGACGATTACGGAGAATTTGAAACCAAGTAGTTGGACAGTTGTTGGACCGTCGAGCAGTACGGATAGTACGAGTAGTGAAAGCAGTACAGAAAGTACGAGTAGTGAAAGTAGCACAGGAAACACAAGTAGCGAAAGCAGCACAGGAAAAGTAAATAATGAACTTGATTTGGTACCTATCATACCAACTAAGGAACAAAAGAGAAATGCAGGGAGCAACCTAAAAAGTGTGCTAAAACAGTCTGATTTTGTTTCTCGTGGAATTGATCATCAAGAAAAAGCGAAAGAAACAGATAAGAGAAAAAGAGATTTACCAGAAACTGGTAGTAGAACCATAAACAAGCTAATTACATGGATGGGTGTGTTACTCATTTTGATTGTAGGAGCAAGCTATTTTCGTTCTCTCTTCCATCGAGTGAAATAAAGAATAAAAGCAACAGATCTAAAATTGAATAAAACGATAGATTTTTGAGTGAATATTTCATTCGAGAGTGCTGTATTGCCTGGCGAAGTTGTAGCTTTGCCAGGTTTATTTTTGTTTACTAACATATTTGAGAAACAGGAAATAACAGGAACGCAAAGATTATTTTCTTTAAAATCAACAAGATGACCAGAAAGCAAGAGTTCGTTGAGCTCTTGTTTTCTTTTAGTTTTAGGAAGGAACATCCTGATTTTATCTTCGCTAAATCCAGTCAAAAGTTTTGCAGGTTGGTCGTAGATAATCGGTTTTTTCAATAAAGAAGGGGACGTACGAATCTCAATATATAGTTCACTCAAACTGAGCTCATCTATTCTGTGAACAAGATTTTTATAACTAATAGAATGAGTAGAGAGCATTTCGGTCACGCCATTGTTTGTCAATTTTAGTAAGTGGATAAATTCATTTTTGGTTAGTGGTTGACGAATTAAGTTCTGTTCGATAAACGGTATATCATGTGTGATAAGCCAACGTTTTGCGCGTCTAGAAGACGAGCAACTAGAACCTATATATAATTTAATCATGATACATTCCTCCAATAGCTAAATATTTATGAAATAATAACATGAAGAAATAGTCGAAAAGTGCCATTTATAGGTGTAAAATAAGAAATTGTTGTCACGTATAAAGGAACTAACTAGATAAGAAATACTATTAAATCAAGAAAGAAGGCATACGTATGTCAAACACAGCCGACGCATTCGTAGTGATCGATTTACAAAAAGGGGTATGTTTTGATTCTTCGCCGATACACGGATTAAAAACAGTGACAGCATTAGTGAATAAAAGAATCAAAGCATACGAAACGATTGGAAAGCCAGTTATTTTCGTTCAACACGAAGATGATCAATTAGTACCAAAAACAAAACCATGGGAGCTATTGTCGGAATTATCTATTCCTGAACACAGTTATTTTGTGAGAAAAACCCATGCGAGTTCATTTTATAAGACTAATTTGAGTATGTTATTAACTGAATTGGACTGTCATTCGATCGAATTATGTGGGGCGCAAACAGAGTATTGTATAGATACGACTGTGAAGTTTGCTCATGGATTAGGATACCAGCTTATGATGTGCAGAGGAGCAGCGACGACTTATGATCATCCTTTTATGAAAGCAAAGGAAACAATCGCTTTTTACGAAAAGATTTGGGATAAACGATTTCTGACATTTTTGGAGCAATAAGCTGTTTCATTGTTTAAAGAAAAGCAGAATGGATAAACCAGTATCCATTCTGCTTTGTTACGTAAATTGAGAAAATAATCCTGTTCTATTTTTATGGGATAAACCGTTTGTTTTTTGTATAAAAAATGTTTGCGTTTACATATAATTCTCCTAGAATCATAAAAAGGAGTGAATCGATTGAGAACAAAACAAGTGTTAAAGGGAGCGTTGGTCGTCTTATTTGCTGTAAGTACAAATGTCCCGCAATGGTCAGTATATGGAGAGAGTATCTTTTCCGAATCGGGATCTAGGGAGGTCGAAACCACGGAAACAACTGATGCTAGAAACGAAACGAAATCGAGTACTTCACAAACAGAAACAAGTACTGAAACAACGGCTGAGACATCTGTTACTAGCACAGATCAAGAAACGACCGCTACCACAGATAACCAACAAACAGATGAAGCAACAGCTACAAAAACGCCAAACGACAAATCCTCTTCTGCTAAAGTAAGTGACAAAGAGAATGGGACAGAAAATGATGATATCGGTAAAGGCGAAAACTTCAATGGTAAGAAATATCTTAATTACTTCGGTAAACAGATGACAGATATACTTAATGGACCAGTAGATGAAATTAACGCACGACTAATAGGTTTAGTATTAAGTGAGCTTTTTGGTAAGGATTATGGTGTAGACAAAGAGATTATCAAACATCTGATTGCTACTTATCTATTGTATGATATCGCTTTTTCTAAAAATAGTGTGTTGATGTCAATGCTTGGAGGTACAGATGATGGTACGACGCCTACAGAAAACACAGGCTTCTATCCAAACACAAAACAACTTCATCAAACTGTACTAAACAAACAAGACGGCAAAATGATGGATGTGTATGCTTACTATGTCGACCAGGGTTCAGATAAAACAGTCATGATCCATGGCGGATTTAGAGGGAATTGGAATAATGGGATCGTTACAGAAGAATACAATGATTTTTATAAGGCAGGGTATAATTTATTATTTGTTGATTCCAGAGCAACTGGTAACAGTGGAGGCGATTATGTAACCTATGGACAATATGAATCAGATGATGTCCTTTACTGGATCAATCAAGAAGTTCGAGAACGTCCATCTCAAAAGATCCTGCTGTATGGTGGTTCCATGGGAGCAGCTACGATGATGTCTGTATTAGCAAAAGATATCCCAGTCAATGTCAAAGGAATTATTGAAAATTGCGGATTTGCATCAATCGATGAACAACTACGTTTTACGTATAGCCAGACAGTAGTCCCTGCATTACCGCCTGCCATAAAAAATCAGTTAGACATCATTGGGGATCAAGAGCATGAAGATTTGTTTATGGGGCTTTTGAAACAATATTATTTTGATCAGGAGATGCATTTGGATCCGACAGCCGCTCTACCTACGATTGGAATGTCTGGTTCATTGCCTAAATTGATCATCCATGGAACGGCAGATGATGTAGTACCTGTGTCTAACGCGCAAAAACTATATGAGTTAGCAGGAGGATATAAAGACCTTTTATTGGTAGAAGGAGCAGGGCATGGAAAGGCACAGGAAGTTGACCATGCTGCCTACACGAAACATGTAACGGACTTTTTGAAAGTAGTGTTCCATGATCAGATAAACGTGAAATATGTGGATGAAAACAATAAAAGTCTACTCAAAGACCAGGACGAAATCCGGCTTTACGGAGCTTATGGAGAGAATTATGTGACAGAGCAAAAGACATTCGAAGGATACGAATTAGCAAATGTTGAAGGACCGACTGAAGGGGTTTTTAACGAGACGACACCAACTATTATTTACCATTACAAAAAAATCCCGGTAGTTCCACCAAAAAAACAAGATCCGGCAGAGAATGCAGACAATAAGGGAAAGGATGAACCTCGAGATGATCAATCAAGTGATGATACGCTACCGATTCAGATGACAGTGAAAGTACAAAAAAAGACAGATACAAAAAAAGGAATGTTGCCTAAAACTGGGGAAAAGAAACATTCGCTTCTCATTTATTCAGGTGGATTTTTATCTGCTAGCACGATTATCACATGGATTTGGCGAAGAAAGAGAGGGTAAATGAATGAAATGGTTCAAGCGAATAGTGATTGCAGTGCCAGTTATCATCGTAGTTATTTTAGTCACTGTATTTTTGATTAATCAAATCACACCAAAGCCGATTAGTTTGCTTGTTAGAAAACAATTTGACACAAGTGAAAAAGAACAAGTATATGCCAGACCAGACGATTTCCAGCAAAAAATCAAACAAATCGATAGAAATAAAGAAATAACTTATCCTTCAAAGTACAAAAACAATCATATGGATATCTACACACCGAAAACGGAGAAGAAAAAGTTGCCCATCCTTTTCTGGATGCATGGAGGCGCATATGTAGGAGGGGATAAAAACGATTGTCGTGATTATTTGGAATACCTATGTTCAGACACGCAGCAGATCGTCGTAAATATCGATTATGAACGATCACCTGAAGCAAAGCATCCTACACCAGTTATCCAATTGAACGAAGCCATTCAAGCAGCCAAAAAAGAGATAAAAGAGCAAGCGGATTGGTCGAATATTTCGATTGGTGGCGATTCAGCAGGCGCACAAATTAGCGGAGAGTATTTGTTAGCACTTCAAAACGAAGAAATCAAAAAAGCCGATCAACTTGATCCAACTTTGGAGAACAAGCAGATCACAAAATTTGTTTCTTTGTCTGGACTACTAGACCCTTCTGCATTTACCCAAGTAAGTGATAAGATTTCTAGCTTTCTTTATGCAAAATGTGGATGGGCTTATTTTGATAGTAAGAACTTTGAACGTTTAGAAGACGTCAAACATTTAGCTTTAGCAAGACATGCAGACCGTTGGACGCAAAAAACATTCTTGACGGATGGGAACACAAATACGTTTACGAAACAAATGGAACAAACAGCTTCTGCATTTGAAAAAGTAGGAGTGAAAGTCACAAAAGTAGACTATACGAAGAAAAATGTTGTCTTGAACCATGAATATCAGTTTGATTTTAGTAATAAACAAGCGCAAGAAACATACCAAAAATTAGTAGCATTTTTCAAGGAATAAACGCTCATGATGTAAAAGAGGATGTGAAGAAACTGCTTAGTTCCGAGTCAGAAGGAACTAAGCAGCTTCTCAGGTTTGATGAATAGTGGGACTGGTGACTGAAGAGCTTGTAGGTACCGTGTATCAGTTCTCGCGAAAGAGACGTCCAGCCTATTGTCAAAAGATTGTTTATGGAAAATATTTATTCGGAATAAGGAAAGGTGATATGTTTTTTTTTACGGTCTCTTTTACGTAAATTTTATAGTCAGATTTGTTGTTTCGATCGTTTAAAAAAGGCAACAAATCCGAATCCAGCGGAGGCAAAAAGGGATAAAAGACCGAGCGGTAAGCAAAAGAATGCTGGTTCTACTAATATTCCGTTGTTATTGATATAAGGCTGGGAGCAAAGATGAATAGCAAATAAAATCAATGCACTAGCGAAAAAAAGCAAAGAAATATGAATAGCTTTCATACGCAGCACCTCCTTTTTTTATAATTATAGGATAGATAGATTAAGAATTCATAAATGTGTCAAGTTTGTTAGAACGTGAACAAAAAATACCATCCATCTATCATAAGTAAGTTTGGAGCAAAGTTATCTCATGATAAATGAAAAAGGATTCATCCATCATATAGATAGGAAGTTCATTAGTATATGTCTAGACCAATAATGGAAAATATGAGAAAATAATAGAAAAGGTTTAGGATACCCCCCAAAAAGAATTTCCCCAAAAAATCGATGTATCCTAAACTTTTTTATTTTACATAACAATCATAACAACTGTGAAATAAAATTACAAACGATAACCTAATATGTATTCGAAAGCCAGTTTTATCCGGAGAATGCTTGATTCATAAAATATTTATTTTTATTTTTTAGAAAATAAGAAACAAAACTAATAAAAAAAAGAAAAAATAAATTTTTTCCCTACTGTATACTATCCTTGTTATTGCATCTAATAAGTCACTCGAATAATACCAATACAACCTTCTCCAAAGATGTGATAACATACGTTCTAACCCACCGACTATTGATGTTCTGTACCACCCTTACAGAACCCGAAAAGCCACTACCAAATATTTGGTAATGGCTTTTTAGGTTTTAATGGATTTTTTACTTTTTCTGTTATAGTAGGATTCTTCCTTTTTTTAAAAAATATTTAGTTGATTGAGTCAGTCGAATACAATCGTCAATTAGATGGAGGGTTGTCAGATGAGAAGAAGTTATTGAAAACACAAAACGCACCTACTGTTATCATCCAGTAGATGCGTTTAAAGAGAAGAACGAGAATCGTCCATATGAGGGTTTCCACTCCTTATGCAGATTTTTTTAATTCTTGCACTGCTTGTTCGATCGTAACACCTGTTGCTACATGATTGCTATTTTCTTTGTCAAAAACGACAAAGAGATTCAAATCTGTATCCAAGGTTACTCGATATTGTATATCTTTGTTATAGAATGTCATAGCCATTCTCCTTTCTTTAAATACTTGCTGAAAGGCAACGAACACGTTGATAACGAAATTCCATTTATAAGTATATCACCAATTGAAAGGTTTTCATAGTTAAGAAAGTTTAAAGTCAAAATTTAGCAATCATGTTGTAAAATAAAGTGGGGAGGGAACACAATGACAACTATATTTATAAATGCAAGTCCAAACAAAGAAGGTATGACTAGTAAGTGGGGAGCGAAAGTTCTAGAAGGAATAGATTATGAGAGGATCGATCTTGTAGATTTTCATATTGCTCAATTAGGTCAAGTCAAAGCTAATGATGATTTTGATGCCGTCATGGATAGATTGGCGAAGGCGAACTACGTAGTTATTGGTACACCGATTTATTGGTGGGATATTAGTGGACTGCTTAAAACGTTTATTGACCGTTGGACAGAATTATTCCAAATCGGACTTGATTCAGAAAACGCGCCATTACACCAGTTACCAGTACTATGGATCGTTCAAGGAGCAGCGCCAGAAGAAGCCATACCAGGCATAGAGAGAATGCTAGAAAATATTAGTAAACGATTCGTGATGGATTCACAAGGAATACTATATCAAAAGAAACAAATCTCTGAAGCAAACAGACAACTTAAACAAATGCTAGTAGATAAAAACAAATAAATGGAGAACAACAGGCGGCTCAAACGCGGTTATCCAACTTTTTTATCGATTCGAAGACAATAAGTTTTATATTTTATTGCATTATTCTTGTGTTATTAGAAAAAGCATGATATATTAAATAAGTAATCTATTTTGAAACGTAATTTGAGCGATATATCTACATAGATAAAACTCCTTTTGCCTATCAAATATTTATTGCAACGAAAAAACGTACATTGATACGTATCAGGAGGAATTTATTTATGAATAACGGTACAGTAAAATGGTTCAACGCAGACAAAGGTTTTGGCTTCATCACTGGTGAAGATGGAAATGATGTATTTGCACATTTCTCAGCTATCCAAGGCGACGGTTTCAAAACTTTAGAAGAAGGCCAAGCAGTGTCTTACGATGTTGAAGATGGTCAACGTGGCCCTCAAGCAACAAACATTGTTAAAGCTTAATAAAAATTGACTTTTAACCGTCTTTTCTTTCGAAAAGACGGTTTTTTTTGTACGAAGAAATTCATTGATCGTTGAATAGGCGGAAGGATGTTTTTCTTGGTGCTTTTTTGCTTCGTCCTTTGCTTTTTCATTTCATAGCTGTGTTTGTTTGTCAATAGGTATTTTCGAGAAGTATTTTACATAAAGTGGTGTATCGATTATTAAAACAATAAAAAAACAGATAAACTATTACTTTTGCATAATTATTTAAAGAAAATTAAAACGAAAAAGCCTAATAGTAGTAAGATTTTAAAAGGATTTTTTTGTTTTTAGATAACGATATTTATTTGATTAATTTTAATTATGTCTTTTATTTTAAATGTATTGAGCTTATTTTTTTATTTAAAAATAACTATGTTATGTATTATGAAAGTTATAAGAGTTTTTAAATAAAATTTAAGAACATTTAGAAATTATTAAGCTTTAACTGAAAATAAAAAAACGAAATGTTATTATTTTAGTCTGTTTTCAGGGGGGGATAATCTTATGATAAAAAAACTATTTTTACTATCAACATTAACACTAGCAATGGCAGGTTGTTCTACAACCGATTCGGCAACTGAATCAACAACAGAAACAACTGAAGACACGACAGAAGAGGTAAAAGTTGAGACGATCACAGAAGCCGAAGTCGACGAAGCACGGGAACGCTGGGCAGAAGCAATCATAAGTATCGGTAAAGCAAGCGAAGAAGGTATGGAGGAAGCAACAGAAAAAGCAGAAGAAGTCATCGAGACATTGTATGCATACGACGAAGGTGCTGTGCTTTTTAAACCAACTAAAGCTGCAGAGTTACCATTCAGGGCAACAAAAGAAGAAGCACTTTCTTATTTCGTTGGCGGTGATATCAGCGAAGATTCTGGTTTTGCGTTAGAACCTTGGACAGACATCCGCTTCGACAATCATGAAACGATCATCGATACGGATTCAGCAATCGCATCAGGAGAATATTACTTTACTTCTGGGAAAACGGGTGATGAAACAAAAGTAGAATATACTTTCGGATTTATACGTGATGACGAAGGTAACCTGAGAATCAACTTGCACCATTCGAGCTTACCCTACGTTGGTTAAGACTTTTTCGATGAGTAAAGAGTAGAAGAGTTTTTCATGTTATATTAGAGCGTGGGACAAAAGTAAAGAAAAACTTTTGTCTCACGCTCTAAACATGTGTAAACGGCGGAAGCAGAAGCAACTCCTTCGGAAATAAGCTGAAATTCACAAAGATTTGAAAAGCAATTTTCGTGAATTACCTCTTATTTCTTGGAGTTAAACGCTTCTATCCCAGCCTCTTTTTTAGGTAAGATAAATTCCTTTTTGCTCCAAATTTGCTAAACACTCTGCTAGATACACTTCATCATGTTCCGGATAAATCGGAACGCTACGTTCTACAGTAGGCAAATCAAAAAATGCTTCGCATGATTTGCCACGGTACATAGGATCTGTCCATTCAGGTGCTGGGCTGTAGCCACGCTTTTCCATTTCGTCCATGACAAGTTGATGATATTGAAATAATTTATAAGGAGAATAGTGGAAGACATAATCTACAGTAGCGTGTTTCTTTCCCCAACCATTTCCTCTTAACGCACAGCATTCTCGATGTTGTCCTAAAAGCTGCTGACGAGGAAGCTTTGAAATCAATTTTTCATGCCATAAACGCATAGATACATCTCCTTTTTGTACATAGTTTGTTCACTTTAAACATTAAATGAAAAAACCAGCACAATGGCTGGAAAAAATCATTTCAGTTTGCTTGCTGTTTCTGAGCGACCAATCAGGTAGTCAACGGAAATATCGTAAAAGTCGGCGATGTAGATCAATTCAATGATACTTGGAATTTCTTCCCCTTGTTCGTATTTACGATATTTGAATAAAGGAATACTTAACGCGCTAGAAACAGCTACTTGGGATAAAGATCGGCCAGTTCTTAAAAAATTCAGACGACAACGTAAAGTATCCAGTAAAATAGCTTCTTCGATACTCATTTAATCACCTTTCATCATAATAGGATAGTTGTAATGACCATAGAAAGCTACACAAGCAATCAATAGGACTCAATGTTTTTTATTTAAACGTATCAAATAAAGAATGACGATTAATAGAGACAAAACCAACCCTGATAATTCTTCTACAAAAACACTATCAGGTTCAAAGTAGTTGTAATTAAAAACCTTCCACATAAAATAAATAACCGGAAGAGTCAAAACAGCTAAATAAAGCCGTTCTTTGTTCCAATGCATAAGATAAAAAATAATTGCGATCAGGACGACCGAAGGCAACCAAAACAAAACTCTAACCAACGTAATCATGTAACGGACTCCTCAACGTTTCTTCTAATAAAAGATAACATGTTATTGCATACATCACAAATGAAATGCTAGGAAAATCAAAGAAGAATAGACCGATGAAAAAGCGGAACAGCTCTCTGCTCATACGCGAGAACTGTTCCGCTAAATACAAGTTATCTATCTAGAAAAAATCAATGGATTGATATTTAAGTAATTCAATACATATAAAAAGAGGACGATTGCATTCATTAAAAAGGAAAGAATGATGATCCCGTAACGAATAGAAACATATTTAACAAATATTTCTGTCTGGACACGTGCATATTTTTTTCCTTTGTAGCTGATTATCATGATGAGAAGGAGAAGGGTGATCACACCTTGGAAAATCATTCCAACAAACAGGACTTCTGAACTTTGATGATTGTATTGGAGAAAGTAAGCTGCTGCCGCAACCAAATCGAATAAAATCGCAATAAATGGCAAAATAATCACTCCTAGCATTGAGAATTTTTAAAAGAATAGCATTTCTTCTAAAATAAGCAAGTAAAAAATAGTCAAGTTTCAAGTCAAGTAAATAAGAATAAATATATCATATTATTTATATTTTGAAGCTTGTGAGCGTCTATAATTCGTGCTATAGTTAAAAAGTAACTAAAATATATCTCATGATGATGTACCTTTAGCTCAGTTGGTTAGAGCAGACGGCTCATAACCGTCCGGTCGTAGGTTCGAGTCCTACAAGGTACATAAGAGGTTGTGAAAAAGCTGCCCTGCATCAACTAATAAGAACAGCCAAGTAAAAACAGCTTCTTATGTTTTTAACTTGGTTGGACTTATTACCGCAGATGCAAGCTTTTGAACACCGTTTAAGGAAGAGGTTGTGAAATCAGCGTTTTGACCTGAGTATTAGAGAAACAAACGGAAAAATAGTTCCTCATATTTTGCCGTTTGTTAAGCTAATACCGAGAGTCAGCTGATTGAACACCATTTAAGAAAGAGGTCGTGAGCCTACCGTTTAACTCTGAGTCACAAGGAGCAATTTCAAAAAACAGCTTCCCATGTTTGTTGAATATTGTGACTTGTGACTGAGGAGTTGGCAGGAGAACACTGTTTACCAAGGTGTCATGGAAAAGCCAATATACTTTTGTAGAAAAAGCACGTAAGACTGAAAACAGTTCTTCGTGCTTTTTCTTTTTTATTTGCTTGCTAAATGATAATAGAACTTATATAAAGAATAGACTGTAGCATACGTGTGACTGTCTATTTTTTAGGTTCAATGATCGAAACATTGAAATCTTTCAGAAGTTCCAACGCAGATTCTCCATGTTTTCTACTAGAAACTAACGTTGGATCAACAAAAAAGTCAGCTTCAGGAAACGCACTCTGCAAGCCTATCAAATTAGAGAGCACACATAAGTTTGTTTCGATCCCAACCACTTCGATCTCTTTTTGTTCTTCTTTGCTTTCAAACAAAGTCTCCTTGATTTCAGCTAAAGTTTCAGGGGGGATCGTAAAGTAATACTTTTTGATCACTCGTTCATTTCCTTGGGGAGAAAGAAGAGGGATCAATTGCAAATCTTCCCGTTCCTCTTCTTTGTCCTTCAGTTCGACTGGAATATCCCGTGTGAATAGAATATATTCCTTGTTTTTGCGTGCTTTAGCTAATCGTTTAGCAATGCGTTCCGCCAATTGGTCTGATTCTGGAATATAAAATTCGCTATTTGGATCAAGAATATGATTTTGCATATCGATAATAACTAACATTTTCTTTCCTCCTACGTTCATGACGTCATTTTTTTATTTTCAATAGAAGTTTTTTAAAATATAAGCAACCCCAGCTTCCTCATTCGTCAGTGTTACTTGGTTTGCAATTTCTTTTACTTGCCGCTGTGCATTCCCCATCGCAATACTCAACCCACTATAATTCAACATAGCAATGTCGTTTTCTTGATCGCCAAAAGCCATGATATCACTCGACTCGATTCCAAGGTAATCCGCCAGAAAAACAAGTGAATGAGCTTTAGTGATACCTGTAGGCGTGATTTCTAAGAAATGCGGATCAGAGAATACTGAATTGATGCCGTCTGCTTGCAGATCTCTTTGTAACTTCTGTAGTTTTTCTTCACTCTTATCTGTTAACGCTAATTTAAGATAGCTAAGAGAAGGATCTTCTAACATACTTAAAATTTGATCAAAAGAATGATTCTGCAGATTGAAATGTTCATAATAGGGGTCGTCTTTGACAAGATTTGACTCATCGAATGTCAGCTGATCATCTTGGGTTTCTCGGCTGGCAATAATTGAGATTTTTGCTTCTTGAGCATAGAAGAAGGCTTTTTTCAGAGTATCGATATCTATTTTCGAACGTCTGAGAACCTTTGCCATCTTTCCATCCTTCATTTCAGCAATCAGCGAACCATTGGAAGAAATCAAATAGCCGCCGATCCCTAATTCGGAAAAAATATCTTTAGCAGAAATGCTGTTCCTTCCTGTAGCTACTGTTACGATTCCGCCATTTTCATCAAATTTCCGAAGTGCCTGGATATTTTCTTCTGGTATCTTTCCATTTCGATCAAGCAAGGTACCGTCTAAATCAATCGCTGCTAGTTTCATTTTATCTTCCTACTTTCTTTTTACATATCTATTTTCCTGTTACCTTAAGATTAAATGAGAAATTAAAAAAATGAAACTAACTTGCTTTGCCGTTATGAATTTTTTCAAAAAACATTCTTAAGAAAAAGGTGGCTATATATAGTAGTTTTTGGTCAATACCTTTGAATAAAAAGCCATGAAAAACGAATAGTTAGCGCTTACCAATGCGTTTTGTAATAAAAAAATTTTAAAATATTCAATGAAAACAAAGCATATATTTTGCTTTAAAGCCAAATGAGGAATATTCTAGATGTAGAACAGGTTAGAAAAAGATTAGAAAAAGGAGTGATTTTGATGGAGAAGAGATACGGCGTAGTTCCTGTGGTGACTGCTTCAGACGAAAATTATGCTCCTTACTTGAGCGTGATGATCGCAACTGCATTAGAAAATTGCAATAAAGCAAGACGCATAAAATTTTATGTGATTGACGATGGTCTATCAGAATATAGTAAACAAGGATTGGAAGAAACGGTAAATAAATATTCAAGTAATGCAAGTATCCAATTCCTGACAGTGGAAAAAGATATCTACGAAGACTTCCTAGTCAGCGACCATATCACAACTACCGCTTACTTAAGAATTTCTTTACCCAACTTATTAGCTAAAGAGGATTATAAGAAAGTCCTTTACTTAGATTCAGATGTGTTAGTGCTAGACGATATCGTAAAACTATATGATGAACCATTAAATGGAAAAACGATCGGCGCCATTATCGATCCAGGACAAGTGAAAGCATTGGAAAGATTAGGAATAGATTCCGATGACTTGTACTTCAATTCAGGGGTGATGGTGATTGACATCGATCAATGGAATAAAAAAGAAATTACAGAAAAAACTATCCATTATTTAAGTGAAAATGGTGATCGAATCATTTATCACGATCAAGATGCTTTGAATGCTGTCCTTTATGAAGATTGGGAACAACTTCATCCAAAATGGAACATGCAGACTTCTTTGATTTTTGAACGACACCCAGCACCAAATGAAAAATATGAACGTCTGTATAAAGAAGGAAATGAAAAACCTTCAATCGTTCATTTTACAGGACATGATAAACCTTGGAATACGTTGAAAGATCATCCGTATACCAATTTATACTTAAAAAAATTAGCACACAGTACTCTAACGAAAGTAGGCGAGATCAATGAATAAAAAAGAAATAGCAGTAGTCGCAAGTTGTAACACAAAATTCGTACCGCATTTAGCTGCGTTATTTGTCTCAGTATTAGATAATTGCAACCCGTCTAAATTTGTTCGGTTCTATGTGATTGACGACGATATCGATTTTGAAAGCAAACAGCTTTTACGTTTCTCAGTGAAAAATGCACGAATGAATTCAGATGTAGAATTTTTGAAAATTAATAAAGAATTCTTTACAAATGTAGTAATCAGCGATCGTATTCCAGAAACAGCTTATTACCGCATAGCGATTCCGGAATTGTTCCGCGGCACGGAAGTTGAACGTATCTTATATATGGATTGCGACATGATTGCTTTACAAGATATCTCTAAATTATGGCGTCTTGACTTCGGTGATTCAATCGTAGCAGCTGTTGAAGACGCTGGGTTCCATCAACGATTAGAAAAAATGGAGATTCCAGCTAAATCAATGCGTTACTTCAACTCAGGATTGATGCTGATCAATGTAAAAAAATGGTTAGATGAAAATATTACGCAAAAAGTATTAGACTTCATCGAACATAATCCAGAAAAATTAAGGTTCCATGACCAAGATGCATTAAATGCAATCTTACATGATCGTTGGCTTCCGCTTCATCCGCGTTGGAATGCACAAGGCTATATCATGGCTAAAGCAAAGAAACATCCAACAGCAGCAGGTGAACGTGAATACGAAGAAACACGCAACAATCCTTACATTATCCATTTCTCAGGACATGTGAAACCTTGGAGCAAGGATTTTGAAGGACCAACGAAGAAATATTACGAAAAATATGCAGGGATGACGGCGTTCCGTTGTGTGGCTAAATTCCCTAAATATCCAAAATATGCAAAAATTCAACAAAAAACAGACGTAGTTGTTAAATAATACAAGACTACAACTGAACAGGGGGAGTAGGAATGGAAATTACACTGTCTAAAAATGCAGTAGAGACGTTAATCGAAAAAGTGGGGGAAAATACAAAAATTGCACTCGCTCTCATCAATGATTCCGATCCATTTTTAAGGGATAAAGGTGCTTTTGCAAAAGGCAGCTTTTTCCAAATCATTCCTTTTGTTTCGGAATTTGGAGAGTATGCAACAAAAATCGAGCATCCTTTACTGGAGATCTATACATCTAAAGTAGAACAAAGTTATTTCGGTAAACGACTAAACATGGACTTTAATAAACAGCTTGACAGCTTCTCATTAGAAAATGAAAGTGCAGTACTCGATTATAATATCAAATTAAAGAACTGCTTCTTCAGCTAATCGTTTTTGAAAAGTCCAGAAAGGAGGTATACATTGAGATACTACTTTGTGGATGATGAAAAGAAAGTCACAGAAACAGATGAAAACAAATACAATTGGCTTATTCTCGATAATAAAAAGCCAGAAGAGATCCAGCAGGCAATCAAAGAATTCGAGCTTCCAGATGATATTTTCGTAGGCACGGAATATCCGGAAGAAGTTTCTCGGATGGAGCGCCTTTATGAGACCAAATTAGCGCATCCATTTTCTTTGGTTGTGATCAATCTGGATCAGTCAGATAATCGTATCGAAAAAAAATTGACACCGATATCTTTTGTACTTTCCGATAATCTCTTGATTACATGTATTGATAGAAAGACCGATTTCGTGGATCGCTTGCTGACAAAGCATGGAGATCATTTAAACTCGTTTGAAAAGATCATCACGTATACATTACTGGATATTTATACCCATTACGTGAAAGAACTAAGAGAAATGAAGCATAGAATTGACGCTTTGGATAAAGCAGCTCGTAAAACGACGGAGAATGAGGAACTGTATAAACAGGCAGATCTTGAAAGAGACATTGTGTATATCGATCATACCTTAAGAGATCAGCGGAAAACGATGAATCAATTATGGAATTCTGAAACGTTTATCAAACGTTTAGACGATGAACAGTTGCTTTATGATGTCCATTTGAGGCAGCGCCAAACAGAAAAAATGATCGAGATCTATCGAGACTTATTGGAGAGTATTGGTGATTTATTCAATGGGATGATGGACAATAATCTAAACCACATCATGAAATATCTAGATTCAGCTGCACTAATCATCTCCGTTCCGGCGTTGTTTGCAGGGATTTGGGGAATGAATACAGGAGGGTTGCCGGGTAAAAGCTCTGCTTTAGGATTTATCCTCGTAGTATTCGGCTCTTTGATAGCAGCGGCGGTTTTAGGCTACCATCTATACCGAAAAGATTATACGAATTAAACAAACTATTTAAAACAGGTATCAAACAAAGAAATTTGTTTTGGCAATACAATTTAGAAAAACTAGGAGGAATACAGCAATGACAGAACCAAAATTAATCGATCCGCGAAATCTGTACCATACGGAGAAATTTCCTAAGCAAGATCAGGATACGCCAGCTTTACAACAGAACATGATTCCTGTTCCTGATTGCGGAGAAGAATCCTATGAGGGCAGTAATCAGCTGGAAAACCGACGTGTACTCATCACTGGTGGCGATTCAGGGATCGGTCGTGCAGCAGCGATTGCATTTGCTAGAGAAGGTGCAGACATCGCTCTTCAATTCTTCCCAGGAGAAGAAAAAGATGCAGAAGAAGTAGCTAAATACGTCAAAGATGCAGGACGTAAAATCGTCTTACTACCATTTGATCTTCGTGATGAACAAGCACCTAAAGAAATCATTGAAAAAGCAGTAAGTGAGCTTGGTGGGCTAGATACGATGGTATTGAATGCAGGACAGCAAATTTCTTGCCAGTCCATTGTTGAACTGCCACTTGAACAAATCAAAGACACATTCATGGTCAACATCATCGCTATGTTTGCTTTAGTGAAAGAAGCAGTTCCGCATATCCCAGCAGGAGGAGCGATTGTTACAACAACATCTGTCCAAGCCTTCAATCCAAGTGAACATTTATTGGATTATGCAGCAACAAAAGCTTCAATCGCTAACTTTACGATTGGCTTAGCAAAACAACTTGCTCCTAAGGGAATCCGTGTAAATGGCGTAGCACCTGGTCCAATCTGGACACCGCTGCAACTAGACGAAGGCCAGCCTTCTGATTCAATTCCTGAATTTGGTCAGCAAAGTTTACTAGAACGTGCAGGTCAGCCAGGAGAATTAGCACCGGTCTATGTCTTCTTAGCATCGAATAAAGCAAGTTATGTCACAGCTCAAATCTACGGAGTAACTGGTGGAGAAGCGATCAACTTATAAAAAGTTGATCGTTTCACCCCTATGAGGAGGTGCGAAAATGAATAAAGGAGTAAAAACGCTTGGAGTGATCGGAACGTTACTTTTGCTATCTATACTTTTGTTTGCGATACTATTAAGTGCAGCCTATCCACTGCCTTTTCAATTAGAGAAGTTTCGATTCTTTTCCATCACTAATTCATATGTGCAACAATATGTATTCTGGCTTGCTGTTGCATTTGCTATTTTGACGATTATCACGTTGCTTGTTTTCTTGTTTTATCCAAAAACGATCGGAACCTTTTTACTGAAACATGGTGATGGGGAGTTGACGTTGGATAAAAAAGCAATCGAAGGAATGGTTCGTTCTCACTTGCATGAAGATGAATTTATCCATTCACCAAAAGTAAATGTCAAAGCAACGAAAAACAAGATCGCCGTCAATGTAAAAGGGGAGTTGAAACGAACTTCAGCACTCATTGGTAAAACGGGAACATTGATGAAAGAAATCGAAAACGAAGTACAACACATATTAGGCACAAAAGAGTCAGTGAAAGTATCCGTGAAATACACAGGCTTTGAAGAACCAGCTAAACAAAGTAATGACCGCAAACGAGTAGAATAGGGGGGACCAAAATGAAAGAACTATTTTCGACATACAAGCTCCCTATCATCTTTGGGGTACTTGGGTTGATATTAGCCGTTTTATGGATAACCGTCGGCTTTTTCAAGACTTTATTGATCTTGATCATGGCCGCTATCGGTGTCGCTATCGGTTTTTATTTGAAACAAACGAAAATCTTAGATCACTATTTTAAATCTTAGGAGGAAACATCCATGAATAACAAAAATAATAATAACAATAAAATGAACAACCAAAAACCAGTGTCTGCACATCCAGACCCAACGACACCAAACCAATCAAATGGTGTGAACGATGAAAAGAACAAAACAGCACCAGTATCTGCACATCCAGATCCAGTCGTGCCAAATGTTCAACAAGGTGTAGAAGAAAAGAAACATGACGCAGAAAAACATGCGCCTCATCATCCCGGCTCTCCAGAATCTAAAGTTCCAGAACAACATGATGCAATCGATCCTTCTAAACCATTAGAGGAACAAAAGCACCCTTCTGATCATGCGAAAGCACAAGAAAAACTTGGTTCTGAACACTCAAATGGACAAGAAAAATTTGGTTCACAACATACAAATGACCAAGAAAACCATGGCTCTGAGCAGGAAGATTCGATGCGCGGTGAGTTGAATTATGAAGACAAAGTGGTGCAAAAAATCATTGGAATCGCAATTGAACAAGTAGACGGTTTATTATCTGCAAACGGTGGTTTCTTCTCTAATGTGGCAGGAAAACTTGTGAATACAGATAATGTAACGGCTGGGATCGAAACAGAAGTCGGTAAAAAACAAGTAGCAGTTGACATGGATATCATTGTGGAATATGGCAAAGATATCGAAAAAATCTTTGAAGAAATGCAAGAAGTAATCGGCAAAGAAGTAAAAAATATGACACACTTAGACGTCATCGAAGTTAACGCTAACGTAGTGGACATCAAAACAAAAGAAGAATTTGAAAAAGATCAAGAAACAGTGCAAGACAAAGTAACTGACGCAGCGAAAAAAACCGGTGAATTTGCTTCTAATCAAACAGATAAAGTAAAATCAGCAGCTGGAAGCGGCGTTGAAAAAGTAAAAGAAAATACAGAGCCACGCGTTCAGTAATAAGGAAGCAAAACATTAGGAGGAACGAAACATGGGATTTATTTGGTCACTTATCGTCGGAGGAATTATCGGAGCAATTGCAGGAGCAATCACGAATAAAGGTTCTTCGATGGGGATTATTGCAAATGTCGTAGCAGGTTTAGTTGGATCAGCACTTGGCCAAGCATTATTAGGTTCTTGGGGACCAAGTATTGCAGGAATGGCAATCGTACCATCATTGATTGGTGCCATCATTTTAGTACTGATTGTCTCATTTTTTGCTAGAAAACTGTAAAAAGACTTTTAATAAAAAGGTCGTGAAAAAGCTGTTCTGCATCAAGTAATAAGAACAACCAAACAAAAATAGCTTTTCATATTTTTCGTTTGGTTGGGCTTATTATCGAAGATGCAAGCTTTTTATTCGAAATAAGGGGCTGTGACAAGATTTTGTCATAGCCCCTTGTTTGTGTGGGTAAATTCCCAATTAGATTTTTAAAAGTTTTTTAAAGAAAAACCAGTATGTTGACCAGTTTTTCCTTAATTGTGTCTTTATTGATACAGAGAAGCTTTCTCCACCTTTTTTTAATAAAACAATGTCTCCCTAAATTTTCTTGAGAGAGGGAAGGTGAACATACAAAATAGTACGACCACTTGAAAGTCCCAGATGATCCACAAATGAATCGTATGATACTGATGAAGTAAAAAGCAATGGATCAGAAACTCAAAGAGATTGAAAAAGACAAGGAAGAAATAATATCTCTTTTTTACTCTTGTCTGTTTTAGCCAATAATAGCTCGTAAAGTAATCTAGACAAACAAATAGAAGTAAACAAAGTTTCGTAAGAGCAGTAATCGCATCATGTTGCTCAGCTAGACGATTGACGAGCAGAAAGAATGTTGGTAATGGAATATAGATCACGAGTAATGAAAGAAAAAAGTAAACGATGAATGGCATACTATTCCTCCTAATTGTGTGAATTCGTCCTCATTTTAAAATAACGATATTTGTTTGTGAAGCTTTTTCGTGTCGTAACAAATGTTATCTAATGTATTTTTAAATAAATAATCATTATTATCAAATTAACGTTAAAAAGAAAAATGAGTAGTGGATCGTTGTTATTCGAAACATTCTGTCAAAAACTCCATATTAAATGGTAAAAAGTGGCATTACATAATAGAAAGAACCCCTTTACAGTATAAATGTGGGAGTTTGCTCCCGCATAAAAACAAAAAGAAAGGAGTGGGAGACACCCAGTTACGATTATTGGGGAGAGAACTACATATTCAAAGATCGTAAGAAGGGGAACAGAAGCAATTCACGTACAATGCTGACCGTCAAGTTTGTCACAACAAATGATCGTTAGGTGTTTAGCAAAATCAATACTATTTGATCGATCAGACTTGTGTCAATTGAGCAAAAGCTACGGAGGTTAGAAACAAGCAAATCTATTTTTACACTATTTATTTATGTTTAAAACAAGAGAAAATAGCATACCTTCTTTGCTGACGGTTTAAAACAGATCGTTTTTGATCTGTATAGGAAAAATAAAGGAGGTAAAACGTTCATTGAAAAAAATAAAAAAGCTATTAACTAGTACACTATCTTTGGGACTGGTTCTAGGGAATATGGGCGGTACCGTAGTAGAAGCCGCCTCTGCCTTACATTCGATCGAATTACCAGTATTAAGGCAATTGCGCCCTCATGAAGAAAAAGAACAGGAAGAAACGAATGAAGAGGAAAACAAACCACGAGCATCTACCTTGCCACGATTACCCATAGAAACACAAGAAAAAGAAGAGTTACGAATGGAGAATGTCCTTCAGGAGTCACGACTAGCTAGATGGTCACGTGAAGAAATAGAAAAAGAAGCATTTAATTTTGCTGCACGTTTGACCGAATATAGGTTGAATGAGGCAATGAAAAAACATAATCATTCTTTTGTAAATGGGGAAATGATAGAAATTCATTTTGTACCAACTGTTGACGACATATTTAATACGCCCGAAGGTATTCGTCCCAGTTTTCCTTCTAATGCGCTTCATAACAATACAGTGGTTATCTGGCCCAATGGGGGTGTAACTATTGATAATTCTATTTCTTATACAGAAAGTGGGAATTGGAGATATGAATTGTCAACCCGTGGTGGCGCTAATGCAACTCAATCAATGACTCTAACTAGAATAGGAAATCAACAAAATTTAGGCACAGAAACTATGGGAATATGGATAGGCCTTTGGCTAAGTTTTAACAGCTCCGGCGCAGACTACGCAGAATCCGTAAAAACAATAAACTTCCTTTCTGCAGCACAAGCTATGGGAGACATCAAAGTCGAAGCAAAAACAGGTCCGCATTCTTTATGGGAAAATGATGCCCTTCCTGATCCTTCTGATTATGTGACGATTGATCGTAGTAATGTCAAATGGGATCTGAAGACAGAATGGGAAACTCCGCCTAGAATGGATATAGTAGGTACTCAAAATACTAGAATTAAAGTAACCGAAGATACTTCTGGCAGAACGACTACTGTAACTGTGCCGATCACGGTTCAGGATAGAGCACTACAAATCACTGGAAAGGCTGGTCCGCATTCCATTTACGTGAGCGAAGCAATCCCTAATCCTGCTGACTACTTTGAAGTGAGAGACCCTCTTGGACAGACCCATCAGTTAGAGTGGCTCGATGCTGATACGAGCTCAGTTGGTACGAAAACGTGGCGGGCAAAAGCAACGGCTGCTGATGGACGTGAAGCTACTGGTTCGATCACGATGGATATTCTTCCTCAACCAGAGTTAGAACTAAAATTGAAGGATGTAGAAGATCGACATCTCGGTGGAAATTATCCTGCACTTTCCTCTTCATTCCGTGAATATATCCAAGAAGCGACGATGGAAGGGCAAAGGCTTAATACAGCTGACTTAGAGTTTGTCGCCGCTGAATCAACAGAGCCAGATTCTTCTATCGTAGGAGAACAGGCGCTCAAACTGACTGTTCAAACGAGACACCCTGTTACAGGTCGAATGATCAAAGGAACAGCTGAAACAACAGTCAATATTCGTTGGGGCGACACGTTCTTATTGAAAGCCCATGATGGACGATCAGCTGGAGCATACGCTTTCCAGTTGAGGAATGGGAATAATGCTCGAATCGTGGCAACTCGAGGATTAGATTCTCCTCTCGATGAACGGATTGGTCTTGAAGATTCGTTGTATTACTCTATTGAGGTGCTACGAAATGACCGACAAGCTTATTACCATGAGGTGCCGGGGAGAGCTACTCTACAGCAAGTGATCACGACATTCGGAAATGGAAATGGATACCTTGATGTACAGTTGGGCGATATCATCAATATTCACCATCCACAAAAGAGTGCAGGAAGCTCAGTCTTGATGGTAGAAGAAGAAGAACAGGACTTCACTTACGGAACAGATAACGCCTATTATCGTGTCACAGCTTTCGGATTTGAACCACTTCCTGTACTCCCTGATCCGGCGATCCAACTGAAATTGAAGCCAATGGAAGAACGTACATTAGGAGAAACTTCTGCGTCACTGGCAAGTACGTTTAAAAATTATATCGAAGAAGCCACTTTTGAAGGGGAATCAGTTGCGATCGAGGATTTAGAATTCGTCGCAGCAGAATCGACAGAGCCGACGAATACGATTGCTGGCAAACAAGATATTCGGATCACGGTACAAGCGAAACACCCGATTTCTGGGGAGACGATCAAAGGAACAGCCGAAACATCGGTCAATTATCTTTGGGGAGATACATTCATGATCAAGTCAAGCGAAGGTGGCTCAGCAGGAGCTTATTCCTTACATCTAAGAAGTGGGAATGCAGCTAGATTAACCGTTACCAGTGGGTTGCCTTCAGCATTAGATGAACGGGTCGGTACGGAAGAATCGATGCACGCCTTGTATTATTCTTTGGAAGTCTTGAGAAACAATCAGTCAATCTACAATTATGAGGTACTTGGTAGAGGAACTCTGCGGCAAGTGATCAATAACTTTGGGAACGGGAATGGCTACTATGATGTACGATTGGATGATGTAATCAAGATCTATCACCCACAGAGATCACCGAACAGCTCAGTTGTCATGATCGATGAAGAAGAACGGGATTTCACTTATGATTCCGAATATGCTTATTACAGAGTGACTGCATTCGGACTAGAACCGATTCCAGTGATGGAAGCAGAAGGGACTTCGCAAACATTCTCTTTGAGGGAGGACGTCAGCACATTAGATGTCAAAGAACTAGTCAAAGATGTCACGATCAATCATCAAAGTATCTCAGAAGATCGTTACACGATCGAACAAGTGTCAGAGATTGACACAAGTACAACTGGAAAACGAACGACAAAAGTAAAGATTACGATGAATGATGGGTTAGCTGAAACCGAAATCGAAGTGCCTTATGAAGTACAGTGGGGAAGTACATTCGTTCTTCGAGGACTGGAAGAAATGACCGTCGGCGCGTTTAGTTTATTAAAAGAAGGCGATCAGTTAGCAATCCATGCTTCTCCTGGTTCAAGCAACACGGACTTGAATCGTCCAGTGAACAATCCGTTCGGCAGAGGAATCTATTATGCCATCGAAGTGCTTGAAAATGACACGCGAAAATACAACTATGAAGTAACAGGGAATACCTTGATCCGTCAAGCAGTAAACGGCTTCAACAACGGGCAGCCGTTAGCAGTCAATGTAGGAGATACCATCAAAGTCTATCACGCGGAGACACAAGGAAGAAATCTTCTGATGATGGATGAAATGGTCAGAGATTACACAGGTGGTTCTAATTATGCCTATTACAGAGTAACGGAAGAAGGATTCGAGCCATTTACAGATATCAAGGCTGATCCGATTTCACAAGAACTGCTGTTAGGACATGAGACGAATACAGTGAATCCGGCAGAATTGATCCAAAATGTGACATTCAACGGACGTCCGCTAACGAGTGATCTTTATACGGTGGAACAATTGTCTAACTTCGATACGACAACAGTGGGAGAAAAAGGGGTTCGTGTGAGAGTAAGCACGACTGATGGTACTGGGTTCACAGAAGTGAAGATCCCTTATGTAGTGAAATGGGGAAGTACGATCCGAGTCAAAAACAATGACGGCGCAACGATTGGCGCATTCAGTCTAATTAAACAGACAAATCCGAACAATCAGAATACTCAAATGATGATCCGAGCATCTCAAGGTGTGGCAAATACAGAGTTGTCCAAAGTAGTGCATGATTATTCCGATCGCTCGATTTATTATCAATTCGATGTGATGAACAAAGATAATACCACTAGCAGATTCACATATGATGTAACAGGAAACCGAACGATCGAACAAGCATTGTCTCGATTCAATAGTGGACAGCCATTGAATGTCAACGTAGGAGACATTGTCAGGATCTATCATACGAAAGAGTTTAGACGAAATATGTTGATGGAAGATGAGCAGGAGAAGAACTTCACTTACGGTTCTCAATATGCTTATTATGAAGTCACAGAATATGGGTTCGAACCAAGCGGGAAAATTGATGTAGAAGCTAATAAAGTAGAAATCCCACGAGGTGCAACGGATCTCGATCTTAAATCATTTATCAAAAATGTAAAAGTAAATGACAAGGTCATTCCAGAAAATCTTTATACAGTCTCTTTAAATTCTGAAATCGACACATCGACTCCTGGTCGGAACAATGTCGCAGTCAACGTGACGACTGACAGTTCTTATGGCGGTTTTTCAACAGAATTGAATATGCCGTATGAAGTACGTGATCACACGACGGAATCCAGTACGAATGAATCACAAAATAATAACACGAATAATGATGGAACAAGCGGCAGTACGGAACGAAATGAAGGAACGACACCAAGCATCCAAGATGATCCAACAACAAGTGCAGATAATGAATCTTCACTGAATATGCCACAAACCAATGCAACTAGGAATACTGCATGGACGTTGATTGGTATCGCGTTAGTAGCAGGCATAGGGACGATTGTTATGAGAAGAAAAGCAAAAGAGAAAGTTGAAAATCAATAACCGTTTTTTGCTTAAGTAAGAAAAAATAGTTCTCAAAGTTCCTATTCCTAAAACAGATAAACGATATAATATAATTAAAGGCACTCAATAAGGGAAACCGACATTGAGTGCTTTTACATTTATCTATCAGGATGTATCAAAAGAATTTTGTTAGAAAGGGGTGGAAACATGTTGAATCTTCTCTCAAAAAAATTACAACGTCAGTTGAATCTGTTAGAAATACTATTCGAGGAGGAACGTTGCCGTCTTAGTCAATTGGAAAAAAGATTGGCAAGTTCTGGAAAAACATTGCGGAACGATTTTATAGAAATCAATACATATTCTTCCGATATCCAAATCGTCACTGATCGGGATGCTGGTGTGACAGCTATATTTTCACCTGCTTTCACAAAAGATCATATTTATCAGATCGTGATCTCCCAATCTACTGAATATAAATATTTAGAAACCATACTGCTACATCCAAAAGAGAATTATTTAGAATTAGCAGAGTATCTGTTTATTTCAGAAAGTACATTGCGAAGAATCGTAAAGAAAACCCAATCAAAATTAAAAAAATACGATTTGAGGATCAAAGGGTTGACTCGGATTGTCGGAGAGGGTCAGGTGATCGACGGTCTTACAGCTCGTTTGCTGATGGAAAAGTATCCTTCTCCTGCTAGTATTTTTAATCGTTCTTTTAGCGAAGCAATTTATGACGTGGTTATCCTATTTTTAAAAGAAAATCAGCTGTATGAGGTAGCAAAAAATGATCCGAAAACCTTATGTTTTTTACATTTTTTTATTGCTTGTCGTATACAACGATTCAACAAAAATAAAATGGAAATGGAGCAAAAGAAAATCAGCTGTTTCACCTTTTCATTCTTGGAGAAAAATCACTTGAGCCATTTTTCTTTGCCATGGGAAGAAAAAATCTGGCAGTGGATATTTGATACAGAAGTCATCCATACTGCTTTGAAAATAAGAAATGCAAGCGAGCAAAGAAAGTATCATTTTTGTATCAGTAATTGTTTAATGACATGGATGGATTGCTTGGAAAAAAAATATCAGTTGGAATGTGAGAACAAAGATCTGATCGTTCAACGATGTAAAGAGATACTGACACAACCACGATTTCCAGAA
This sequence comes from Enterococcus sp. E5-162, assembly GCF_035725965.1. Taxonomy (NCBI): domain Bacteria; kingdom Bacillati; phylum Bacillota; class Bacilli; order Lactobacillales; family Enterococcaceae; genus Enterococcus; species Enterococcus sp. E5-162. The sequence goes on from NZ_JAPRFV010000001.1 coordinate 205,327, forward strand.
TATATCCTAAATGATCCAAGCCAGACAACGATAGTCGATCCGCCGATTTTAGCCTGTTTATATGAAGAACTGAAGGGCAGGATGGTTGATGACTGCAGAGAAAAAGGATACGTCATCCCTGAACTAGATTCATTTGTTCGCCATGCTATCTTAGAAATTCTTTTCGACTGGCCGTTATTGCTATCATACATTGAAGGGAAAGAAAATAAATTAAAAGCAGTGATAGTCATAAATACAAGAAAAAAACAGGCGGATTACATAGCAAAAAGATTGCAAAAAAAATTGGGAGACTATTATCAATTTAGTGTCATGCCAAACTTTAATCAGAAAGAAAAGAAATCATATCATCTAGATATCGACTGTATTATTACAAATGTAATGATTGATGATGAGACAAACATTCCGGTCTTCGGTATTTCTCTATTTCCAAATCAACGTGAGATCCAAAATCTTCTCCATTTTTATCAGGAGAAGTACCAAGTAGTAGAAGAAAAGTCTCTCTACGTGTAAATACGTATCTATAGACAACAGGATATTCCATCAAAATAAAATATCTGAGTAATAGATGTAATGACCGCTAAAGTTCTCGTACATCTATTATTCAGATTATTTTTTTACTGATTGTTATGTTTTATATTCCTTTTTTTGGTATAGGATCGGGGTCTTTTTGGTAACTTAATAAATCCCCCGGTTGACACTCTAATACTTCACAGATTTTTTCGAGGGTAGAAAAACGGATAGCTTTTGCTTTTCCGGTTTTTAGAATAGAGATATTTGCCATCGTAATACCCACTTTTTCACTCAATTCTGTTACACTCATCTTTTTTTGAGCCAATACTACATCTAGATTAACGATAATAGCCATGTCGCACCTCACACTGTCAAATCATGATCTGTCTTAAGTAAAATCGCGTGTTCGAGCAGATTTTCCAACACGCTTGTCAAAGTGTATACGGCAAAAGGAATGAATACGACAGCAATTCCTACCAACATCAAACCAGGAGCATCATCTAAATCAGTCACTTTCAAAAATTTAGGAAGCAAGCCGAAAAAGGCGAAGCCAATAATCAAAATCGTTCGTTCGATTTTTTTGAGAATGTCCAAGCTTTGATTGGAAAAGGCCTGGTTTTCTTCGATTTGTTTCAACAGTCTCAATAAGAAATAAGCAATAATAATCCCTAAGAGAAGGGCGAAGTAGATGACAGAAACGAATAAAGTCGTCTGCCAATCAAAAGTGAATCCTTTTTCGCTTGTAGCAATCTGAGTATAAAAAAGTATACCGAATAAAATAAATACGGCACTTATACCTAAAACAACAAACTTTAATAATAATGTTTTTAATTTCATTTTTATCCCTCTTTTATCTTTGATAGCTAAAATATAGCAGGATAATTATTGAAAAGCAATTAATTTTTATCGAAAAACAATAAATTTTTGCCTTTTTTAGCAAATGTGGTTTTATAGTATTTGAGAGTTTTAATTGAAGTTAGCCTTTGATTCTTTTTGATTTATAAGGAAACTTTTAAATATGTTATTTACAAATAGTTAGTAAACTATGTTACAATTTTTATGGGGAAAAACTTAAAAAATAAATTTTTTTATTCATAATTGCTGTTTATTTTGTTATGTAAAACATGCATAAAGTGAGGTTCTAAAATTGAATATTTTACAGTTAAGTTATTCTCTACTCATATCAGGGCAGCTGATGACGATGTTTGTTGGATTGGGCTATTTGAACAAGAAACTAAGAAATAAAAAGTATGCTTTATTATCAATCTTAGTTATCCTATTAATATCGGTGCTTTATCAATGGATAAATGTAATTGCCACTGGTTTGGTATGGCTAGTCATGTGTGCTCTCGTGATTTATCATGAAGAGACGCTTCAATCAGCTTTATTCTATGCTTCGTTATCTATTATCCTACTTATTTTTTCTAATTATCTGATTTACGTTATCTTAAAATCATTATCTATAATGATGAATGATTTGGGTATATGTTTTTTATCAATTATTTTATATTTATGTTTCGCATTTTATTTAAGGAATCATATATTAAAAAAAGTACCCCTTGAATCGATGGTATATGATATTAGTAAGTATACTGTTATTGCTACGTTTTTGATTTATTTCATTTTTCTTATGATTGAACGCTTTTCAGATTTAGACTGTTTCATGAAGGGTGCTCATGGGATCTTTATGCTGGCATATAGCCTTTTTGCTATTCTTATCAGCTTTTTAGCTGTTTATACAAAAAAGGCAGAATATAAAAGTAAAGAAGAAAAGAATCGAATGGAATATCTTATCGAATATAGTGAGCAAATCGAAAAAAGTTATATGGAAATACGCAAGTTCAAGCACGACTACAAAAACATACTAGTTTCTATGGAAAATTATATCCAAAGTAATGATATAGATGGGTTGAAACATTTTTTTTACTCCCACATCAAGGAAACTGGAACCCTTTTTGATCAGGAATTGTTAGAAATGTCACCGATAAGAAATCTTGAAGCCAAGGAAATAAAAAGCATCGTTTTGAGCAAGTTGTATCTAGCTCATGAAAAAGGAATAGAAATAGACGTAAATGTGCCACAAAAATTGGATTCTTTCCCCGTTCCTTCTATCATGCTAGTTCGGATGCTGGGGATCATACTAGATAATGCAGTTGAAGAATCTTCTATTATAGATAAGCCGAAAATCTTGTTTGCCGGATTGAGACAAGAAGAAGCGATAACCTTTATTATTGCCAATAAATGTCGTTCTGATATACCTGATTTACATGTATTAAAGAAAAAATCTTATTCATCAAAAGGGAAAGAACGTGGGATTGGTCTAAGCAATCTTGATGAATTAGTTCAGTTGAATAAAAATGTGTACTTAGATACTAAAATCGAAGAAGGACAGTTTATTCAAATACTGACCATTTGGGAGGGGTAGAATCTTTATGTTGAAAATTTTTGTTTGCGAAGATGACGGAACATTTAGATTAAAATTAGCAAAGATGATTCAAAATTATTTAATGATGCAAGATTATGACATCAAATTTCAAATGGATACCTCGGACCCTGAAGTGTTGCTTTCATATATACGTTCAAATAAAACAGAAGGCATCTATTTTTTAGATATTGACTTAAGTTCCAATATGAACGGAATCAATCTAGCCGCTACGATTAGAGAATACGATCCACTAGCAAAAATTATTTTTGTGACCAGTTACACGGATTTAGCTTATCTCACTTTTTTGTATAAAGTAGAAGCAATGGATTATATTGTGAAGGGGAACGATACACTGCTGCAAGAAAGCGTGACAAAATGTATCGATGTGGCTAACCAAAGATATCTTGATACAATTTTACCTACAAGAGAACAGATTCGTATTAAGAGTGGACCAATCAATACAAAATTGTTCGTAGACGAAATCTTGTTTTTTGAATCCAGTCCTGTTCCTCACAAAGTGATCGTTCATCTTGAAAATCGAATGCTAGAATATAATGGAAAAATCAAAGAGATCGAATCGTTTAGCCCGAGCTTTTACCGTTGCCATCAATCGTTTGTTGTAAATGTGGATAATATTTGTTCCATCAACAAGAAGGAAAGAACGATCCTTATGTCTAACGGAGAAAAGTGTCTTGTTTCCACCCGAAGTTTAAAAAAATTATTGATTGCATTTAGCAAAGGAGCGTGACGAATGTCACGTTCTTTTTTTATAGAATAATTTAGATATAAAGAATATAAGGGCTTTATTAAGAAAGAAAACACTGCAGTTATGTAAAAAAAACGCGCACTTTTTACTTTTTAATATATGCATCCTTATTTTTAGTATAATCAAAAGTGAGAAAGGGGTGAACGATATGCCAAATGAATATCTGTCTCTTGAAGAGAACCTGTCAAGCAAGATGAGCAGAAAACTCGGAGAGAAATATGGGTTAACAGAACTGGAGGAAGCAAAAGTCAACTATGGATTAGCGATCCTGTTCATTAATCTTTTCAAGTTCATGCTTATTTACGTATCAGCGTTTTTCTTACATAGCATTCTTGCTGTGATCACCACTCATTTGTCTTTTATTGCTGTACGAAGATATGCAAAAGGATATCATGCAAGCCGAAGCATGGCCTGCACGCTCTATAGTATGGGATTATTGGTGGCGCTACCTGTTTTGGCTAATCATTACAATTTGGAACTTACACGCTACGAATATTTCATCGGAGCAGCTATTCTTAGTATGGTTTTAGGAATCATTGGTTCCTTTATCGCACAAGACCAACAAAAAAGAAGAAGCGTAAGAAACAAACTAGTTATAACAGGAATAAGCCTCACGCTGATCGGTTCAGTGATTCCAGCAAATGATTCAAGAGTCATGATATTACTGAGTATGTTGACCGCAATCTTACTTGTATTCATTCCAAAAAAAGAAAGGAAGATCATCAAATGAAACACACACAAACTAAATTTAGTCTCTCACATGCAATCACAACAATTGCTATCAGCGTTGCCGAAAAGGCTGTAATAAGCGGAAGTACCTGTATTGGTTTAGTTTATGAACCAAAAGTACCAGAAGCATTAAAAAAAGAAGTAGAAAAATAAGTAAAAATAAAATGGATTACCGAATAAAAAGTACCGTAAGTCCTAAAAACTGTGCCAACAGATCGTTGACACAGTTTTATTTTTTTCGATAGTTTTGTAACAAAAATACAAAGATGAAAAAGAATAAAGATTCCCATAGAGTAGTAGTCCAACTGAATTCTTTACTGATACCAAATACCATATTTCCAAGATTCGATACAATCAAATAGCCAATCGTTATGATCAATGAATAATACAATCTTTTCATCATAGGACATACCTCGTTTTTCTTTATAAGAATAGTATAAACCAAAGAAGAGAATAAGAAAAATGATAATAGAAAAATAAAGTAAAAACGCAATAAAGTAACTTAAGTTATTTTATTGCGTTTTTTTCTTCACTGAAAAATTTTAACAAATAAATAGAATTTTGTAATAATAACTGAGCATAATCTTTGCAATTTTTAATCTTGAATAATATCCTTTAAGTATAGCCAGCAATCAAAAAGAAATAGAGAATAAGTGAGTAGTTGTTATTTCAGTATTAGAATGACAATAAAATGCCGTTATAATCCAATATCGTTTGGTAGCGCTTTATTTATTGGTGCTAAACTAACTGTTCGCTCTCTATACTGTGATTGTCGGTAGAGTTATTTACAGGGTAAAAATAAGTTTATAGGAGGTGGAAAATGAATAAGGGGTTAAAAATAACCGGTGTTATCATGAGTTTGCTACTACTTTCAGTGTTTCTAGCAATTGCGTTAATTAATGCGCCGTATATTATGCCTGAACAATTGGAACGATTTCGCTTCTTTACCTTAACGAATTACTACATGCAACAATATATTTTCTGGGCAGCTGTAGTATTTGCCGTTCTTGCTATTATCATCTTGCTAGTCGTTCTTTTCTATCCAAAATCAAGAGGAACTTTCGTTATGAAACGGGAAGATGGCAAATTGACGATCGACAAAAAAGCGATCGAAGGGCTGGTACGTTCCCATTTACACGAAGAAGAGTTCATTCATTCACCTAAAGTACGGATACGTTCAACGAAAAATCGAATCCATATCCATGTCAACGGAGACTTGAAGCGAACTTCTTCATTAGTAGGGAAAACAGGTGTACTGATGCAAGACATCGAAGAAGAAGTGGCTAGAGTACTTGGAACAAAAGAAACAGTCAAAGTGGCAGTCACATACAGCGGTTATGAAGAACAAGAAGATACAAGAGACTACAAGCACTCTCGAGTGGAATAGGAGGGCCAAATAATGAAAGAACTATTTTCAGCATACAAGCTCCCTATTATCTTTGGGGGTCTTGGACTACTGCTAGCTGTTTTATGGTTAACAATTGGATTTTTCAAAACATTGTTGATCATCATTATGACAGCAATTGGCGCAGGAATCGGATTTTATTTGAAACAGACAGGAATAGTGGATCAATTTTTTAAATCATAGGAGGAAACAAAGATGGAAAACAAAAACATGAACACAACAAATGGATCAGTTTTGGCAAATGAAAAAGGGGAAAACCGCATGATGAATGGTGAATTGACTTATGAAGACAAAGTTATCCAAAAAATCATCGGCTATGCATTGAAAGATGTAGACGGTCTATTGACATTAGATGGTGGATTCTTCTCAAATATGGCTGAAAAATTAGTCAACACAGATAATGTAACAGCAGGTATCAATACAGAAGTAGGAAAGAAACAAGTAGCTGTGGATTTAGATGTGATTGTAGAATACGGTAAAGACATCGAAGACATCTACAACCAAATTAAAGAATTGATCAGTACTGAAGTAAACAATATGACACATTTAGATGTTATCGAAGTAAATGTGAATGTTGCAGACATCAAAACACAAGAAGAATACCAAAAAGATCAAGAAACAGTACAAGACAAAGTAACAGAAGCAGCAAAATCAACAGGACAATTTGCTTCACGCCAAACAGATAAAGCAAAAGCTGCTGTAGGCAAAGGTGCACAAAAAGTCAAAGAAAATAACGAACCACGTGTACAATAAGAAGTAAAAAGTCAGTTAGGAGGAATTTAAAATGGGATTTATTTGGGCATTAATCGTCGGAGGTATCATCGGAGCAATTGCAGGAGCAATCACGAATAAAGGATCATCAATGGGAATCATCGCAAACATCATTGCTGGTTTAGTAGGTTCAGCCATTGGACAAGCTTTATTAGGAACTTGGGGACCAACAATTGCAGGAATGGCTATCATTCCATCATTGATTGGTGCAATCATTTTAGTATTAGTCGTTTCATTCTTTGCACGTAAATTATAAGCAAATTGAAGAAAAACTTATGTTGAAATGAAGAACACATTTGAGAACCGCAGCGAAACTTGCTGCGGTTCTTTTTTATATGAAGTATTCTTTATTCCTTATGAAAAAATAGCTTGAAAAATAAAAAAAGACGAAAATAAACGGTTTTCTATAAAAGAAAATCGTTTATTTTTTGTCTTTATTTGGTCAAAACGATAAAAAAGCACAGCACACCAAGCTTTTATTGATTGTCTGTCTTTTATAAATACAAGAATGTATTTATAAAAACAGAAGAAAAATACAAGTAGATTTTTTTTATACTCGTAAACGTAGAAAGGAGGCGAAAAAATGAATACATTACCTATCAATACAGGAGATACAGCATTCATGATTTTATGTACAGCAATGGTTTGCTTGATGACTCCTGGTTTAGCATTTTTTTACGGCGGACTGGCACGAAAGAATAATATACTGACGATCATGACTCAATCTTTTCTCTCAGTTGGGATAACAACGATCATGTGGATATTCGGTGGATTCGGATTGGCATTTGGACGAGATATTGGCGGTATGATTGGAAATCCGGCAGATTTCTTTTTGATGAGACATGTTACAAGCTTCCCCAACATGTTCCATGGAGCGACGATCCCATTTTTGATGTTCTTTCTTTATCAACTGATGTTTATCGTGATTACTGTTCCTTTGATGACAGGAGCTTTTGCAGGGAGACTGAATTTAAAAGGCTATATTATCCTTGTTGTTTGTTGGAACCTGCTGATTTACTTCCCTGTTTGCCATTGGATATGGGGCGGCGGATTTTTGGATCAGATGGGATTTAGAGATTTCGCTGGCGGAGCAGTCATCCACACGACAGCTGGATTCGGTTCATTGGCATGCATCCTCACACTTGGACAGAGGAAGATTCCTATGGGCGAAAGAAATCAGCATAGCAGTCTTATGGCAGCTGCTATCGGTACAGGTCTACTTTGGTTTGGCTGGTTCGGTTTCAACTCTGGTGGTGCACTTCGAGCAGATAATCAAGCAGTCAATGCATTTGGTTCAACATTCATCGCTCTTGCATTTGCGATGGTTACTTGGTTGATTATTGCAAAAGTAAAAGGAAATGGCTTTGATTTTGTCGACGTACTAACAGGATCCGTTGCTGGATTGGCAGCCATTACGCCTTGTGCTGGTTATGTAGAAGCAAAAAGTGCTATGTTGATCGGAATCATTGCTGGAATCGTCTGTCATGCTGCTGTTGATTTTCGTAAAAAGAAACAATGGGACGATGCACTTGATGTGTGGGGCGTCCATGGAATGGGCGGATTCACAGGGACGATTCTGATCGGAATTTTTGCATCTAACAGCCATTTATTAACAAATCCAAGCAGCTGGTACTTCTTAGGAATCCAAGTGATTGGTGTCATCATTACTGCCGTGTATGCCTATGTGCTAACAACAGCGATTCTAAAATCAGCCATGCATTTCACAACGATCACTACTACAAAAGAAGAGCAGGAAGAAGGATTAGACTTTTTCTTCTTTGGTAACAAACGCAATTGAAACAAAATCAAATAGAAAAGAGGAAGATTCATGCAACAAAGCAAAACGAAAATTCCTGCAAAAAAATTAACGTTCTTCGGCTTTTTAGCCATGACGATCTCAATGGTCGTTTCACTATATGAATATCCCACATTTGCGACCTCTGGCTTCAGTTTAGTATTTTTCTTGTTATTAGGCGGTTTGCTATGGTTTATCCCTGTGGCATTGTGTGCAGCAGAGATGGCAACGGTGAAAGGCTGGGAAAAAGGCGGTGTCTATACTTGGGTCAGTCGGACATTGGGAAAACGATTTGGATTTGCCGCTATCTTTTTCCAATGGTTTGAGATAACTGTTGGTTACTTGACTATGCTGTATTTCTTAACTGGTGCATTATCCTATGCAACGGGAATCGACGCTATACAAAACAATAAATTTCTGAAATTGGCCATCTTATTGATTATTTTCTGGGCTATTTTGCTCTCTCAGCTAAAAGGAACCAAATACACTTCTTTAATTGCTCGAATCGGTTTTGTAGCTGGGATCTTATTGCCTGCATTAGTCTTATTTGGCTTAGGGATCCACTATGTCTCTTCAGGTGCTCCACTACAAACGACACTTTCTATGAAAACATTGATTCCTGATTTTTCAAAATTACCTACGCTGGTTGTTTTTGTTTCCTTTATTTTAGCGTATATGGGAGTAGAAACATCTGCTAGTCATGCAAATGAAATGGAAAACCCTAAAAAGGATTATCCATTAGCAATGTTTGTATTGGTCATTCTGGCCATCATTTTAGACACTTTTGGCGGATTGACTGTGGCTACTACAGTCCCTCAACAGGGTTTGTCTCTTAATACAGGAGTGATCCAATCGTTAGAATTTTTATTAAGACACATTGATCCAAGTCTTGCATGGGTTGCGAAAATCCTTGCGATCCTTGTTTGTTTAGGTGTCATCGGAGAAATAGCTTCTTGGGTAACTTCTCCTTCAAAAGCACTTCACGTAGCGGCAGAAGAAGGATTACTTCCTGAATATTTTGCGAAAGAAAATGCACATGGTGTTCCTGCGCATTTGATGATTGCAAATGGGATTGTTGCGACAATCTGGGCAGCCGTCTTTACATTAAGTGGCGGGGGGAATAATCTTTCGTTTCTTGCAGCAATGTCATTGACTGTTGTGATTTACCTAATGTTGTACTTTATGTTTTTCGCGGGCTATTTGAAGTTAGTATTTAAAGATGAAAGTCTTGAAAGAGCCTATCAGGTTCCAGGCGGAAAAGTTGTAAAAGTAATCGTTGCTTGTTTAGGTCTTTTGACTTCACTTTTTGCTTTTTGTATCTCATTTGTTCCACCTGCAAGTATCGCAGCTGGACAGCATGGGATTTATGAAACGATTCTGATCGTTTCTTATCTTATCGTCTTAGTTATTCCATTTACGATCTATGCATGCCGTCATAAATTCCAGCATGCAGAAAAATAAAAAATGAAAGCTGGTTATTCAAATGGAAGGAAAAGAATTAGAACAATTGATTGGAAAAAATTTCCACTACTATCAAACGGGACAAGTGGCAGACTACATTCCAGCATTAGCTGAAGTGGATCCAAAACAATTAGGTATGGCGATTTATGATCTTGATACAAAACAACTGATCGAGGGAGGAGATGCCGATGTACGTTTTGCCATCGAAAGCATGTCAAAAGTTCCCGTATTGTTATTAGCAATCAAAGATAACGGAATTGAAAAAGTCTTTCAAACAATCAACACAGAACCCACCGGATTTGCTTTCAATTCTATCATGAATATGGAGATCAATCATCGCAAACATCCGATGAACCCTTTTGTTAATGCAGGAGCGATTGCAACAACCTCTTTGATTGCGGGAAAAGATGCAGATGAAAAATTTGAACGGATCATATCATTTATGAAAGAAATCTGTGATGATCCTGATATCACATTGAATGAAGAAATCTATCATTCTGAATCAAGAACAGGTGATATCAATCGCTCTCTTGCTTATTACATGAAAGGCAATCAAATGATCGAAGGAGACGTTCCAGAGATACTCGATGCCTATTTCAGACAATGTTCCGTCAATGTCACCGCTACAGGTATAGCAAAATTAGCTGCTGTATTGGCAAATAAAGGGATCGCTCCTTGGAATGGCAACCGGCTCATTACTGAAGAAAGTGCAACGATCGTCAAATCGATTATGACAACTGCCGGTTTGTATGATGAATCAGGCGAGTTTTCCGTCCATGTTGGTGTACCTGCCAAAAGCGGGGTAGGTGGCGGCTTGATGGCAGCTGTGCCAAATCGTTACGGTATAGGCGTCTTCAGTCCAGCATTAGATCCATTCGGTAACAGTGCAGCTGGCATCCAATTACTGAAGGACGTAGTCAAAGAACTAGATGCTGATATCTTCGAATAACCTTTCTTGAAAGTGGCTGGGGTAAAAGTCCAAGCGATGCCAAGTTATCTAAACGATAGCTGGGATTGTAAGCTTGATCGACTTTTGTTCCGGCTTCTTTTTTATTGGTTTTTGAAAGGGGTTTTCTAAACAAAAAGTAAATAAAAAAGCGATTCGTGGATATGTTTAAATAAAACTATAAGAAAAACTGGAGGCGTGTATCAGGAATGCTGGAAAAATACATTGAGCGAAATATATTTAGGAAAGTGTATCTATGCGAACAATTATTTGAATTCCAAGAAATAGATATCGAACAAACAGCTATTTCACTAGGGGTGACCACACCGACGATCCTTCATGATCTAGAAAGTCTAGCCGAGTGTTTGGAATATTGCATAAAAGAAAAAATAAGAGAGAAGCATAAGTACAAACTTATATTTAAACGTGGGATCGCTCTTTCTGAGCTTACGCAATTTTTGTATGGTCAATCTTATTTTTTAAAGTTTTTAAGTTATTATTTCAAGGGCATATTCACGAGTACAGAACTGGCTGATCTTGAATTTATTTCTTTGAGCAAAGTATATACGATCAAAAAGAGCGTCTTGGATTTTTTCAAAGAAAATGATTATTTGAAAAATAAAGAAATCATTATTCCAGAATTTGATTCGCGGAATATTCTGCTAGCTTTAGTACGTTATATCAATTGGGAAGGATATGAGAGTAAAAATCCACATGTAGAAGAAGCTTGTAACGAGCTGATCGATTATGTAGAGACTCATTTTTTTAAAAGGAGATATTCGGAAGATGAAAAGTCCTTTATCATACGGGGAATAGAGATTGCAATTGGAAGAAAGACGTTTCCCCTTGAACTGAAAGAAGAAGATAAGAAAAGTGCGGAGACGAAGCCATTATTTCAATTAGTCTGTCAAGGATTGGAAGAGCAAAAAGGGATGTTACACTTACAGGAAGAAGATATCTATTATATTTTCTCTTTGTTCAATAGCAGAAATTATACCAATGAGAACATGGAGCTGTTAAGAAAAGATTTCGAAGTTGTGTATAAAAATTTTGTTCTCAATGACCTGTCACTCAATGAATTGATTTTACAGATTCTCCCAGTTGCTGAAATCGACGATGCAGACAATTTTATTTTTAAGCAATCCTTTTTACAATTTGTCCGTACGTTGTGGGCAGACGGTCAAGTATTTTTACCGGAACGAATCTATCTACTGTCAGAAAAAGAACAGCTTCTATACAGAAAAATAGTAGAAGTGCTAGACGATTGGAAAAAGAAAAACCAAATTCATCTAAGATGGAATGATAATTTCATCCGAAAATTTGTTAAGAGTCTTTCTTTGATTACCAGAGAACAGATGATACAGCAAGAGATAGAAATATTTGTTGTTTCAGAAAGTTCAGTCAAACAATTTTTTTATCGAACTCAATTTCATTTGTATGCTGAAGAAGATATGGCTGAAATAAACCCCATTCTATTTCGTTCTTTAGAAGAATTACCTGATGAATGTTTGTGTTCAAAAAAACGAGTGGTTTTATGCGATGCTGCTAGCTATCAAACTGGTTTGGAAACGGAAAAAACAAAGGTCTATCCTATCTCGTTAAAAGGCGCAAACATCCTTTTGTATCGTATTGCTCAAGAGCTTCATTTATTAAAAAAACATATTTCTTGAGGAAATCTTAAAGCAAGACAAAAATCAACTTTCTACAGAGCTTTTTAAAAGACTGTAGAAGTTTTTTTATTTGTGATCTGTTTTGTGCGAAGAACTACTTATATAACAAACTTTCTCTGAATTTTTTTAAAAATACTATTGACTTAGAGTCAACTCTAAGGAGTAGAATAGATAAAGTGTTACAAATCTATTTTCAACTAAAAAGAAGATAGTACGGAGGAGAGAATGTATAATGAGTACAGCATTACATGTATTGGATACAATCAATAGTCCAGCAGATGTCAAAAAGTTATCTGTTGAGGAAATGAAACAGCTGGCAGAAGAAATGCGCCAAAAGATCTTGCAAAAGGACAGCGATGTAGGTGGGCACGTTGGTCCGAATCTAGGTGTAGTCGAATTAACGATCGCTTTTCATTATGTATTTGATTCACCTAAGGATAAAATCGTATGGGATGTTTCCCATCAATCTTATGGTCATAAGCTGCTAACTGGTCGGAAAAATGGCTTTGAAAAAGGACATTACCATGAAGTAAGCGGGTATTCCAATCAACACGAAAGTGAACATGATTATTTTACAGTGGGTCACACATCTACATCTATCAGCTTAGCTACTGGGTTGGCTAAATCCAGAGATTTGAAGAAAGAATCAGGAAATGTGGTAGCATTTATTGGAGATGGCTCACTAAGTGGCGGCTTAGCTTTTGAAGGGCTGAACAACGGCGGCGCTTTACAGACCAATTTAATCGTATTAGTAAACGATAATGAGATGTCTATTGATGAGAACCACGGTAGCTTATATCAGAACTTAGCAGAGCTTCGTCAAACTCACGGTGAAAGCAGTAATAACCTATTTAAAGCTATGGGATTTGATTATCGCTATGTGGATGATGGAAACGACCTAGAAACGGTGATCCGTTTATTTGAAGAAGTAAAAGATATTGATCATCCAATCGTACTTCACGTACATACGGAAAAAGGCCGCGGTTATCAGCCAGCGATCGATAATAAAATGAAATATCATTGGCACGTCCCATTTGATCTGTCTACAGGAGAAGCAAAACAGGCAGCTTCTGGAGAAACATTCAATACGATCATCATGGATTATCTGGATAAAAAAGTGCAAACAAGTACAGCACCTATTGCCGCTGTCAATGCAGCAATACCAGGCGCCTTTGGACTGAAAACATTCCAAGAAAAACATCCAGATCATTATTTTGATGTGGGGATCGCCGAGCAGCATTCCATTACGTTTGCTTCTGCTTTGGCTTCTCAGGGAGTACGTCCAGTCGTCTTCCAATCAAGTACTTTCCTGCAACGGGCATATGATCAATTATCACATGATTTAGCAATCAACGAGAATCCAGTCATCATTTTAGTTGGTGGCGGAACGATCTCTGCTAGTGATCGAACACACCAAGGAACGTTTGACATTCCTTATTTATCAAGTATCCCGAATATCAAATATCTTGCTCCAGCAACAAAAGAAGATATGATCTCTATGCTAGATTGGGCTTTTGAGCAAACAGCACAGCCTGTAGCTATTCGAATCCCTATTCACGGTGTGGAACATGGTAAAGCTATCGCAAATGATTACAGTATTCCAGCCTATCAGACAGTGAATAAAGGCGAAAAAGTGGCAATTTTAGCTTTAGGTGGTTTTCTTGGACTAGGAAAAGAAACAGTGGAAGCTTTTAGAGAAAAAGGAATAGAAGCAACATTGATCAATCCAGGAACAATCACAGAAAATGATGTAGAAACATTAGATAAATTAAAAGAAGCCCATGAATTAGTCATCACATTAGAAGATGGTAGTTTATCAGGCGGATTTGGTGAAAAAATCAGTCGTTATTATGGTGATTCTTCAATGCATGTGCTGAATTTCGGTGCAAAGAAAGAATTCACAGATAGTGTTCCAACAGTTAAACTTTATGAACGTTATCATTTGACACCAAGCCAAATCGTTGAGGATAGTCTACGTGTCTTAAATATTCAATAATCCATCGTATTTTCCATCCAGATAATCGTTTATACTAGTATCTGGATGGTTTTTATTATACGAAACAAAGGAGTAGATGCTATTATGTATCAAAAAGTAGAAGAATATTTCAAAAAGTTTCAAGAAAAATATCCTAGATATCAATCAGAAGAACTAAGCTTTTTTTCATTTGGGAATACAGAAGAAATGGCAGATGAATTGAGTGGGTTAGTTGTAAAAAAAATAAAAACCGGTACATCAAGTGGATATGATCTATATAAAAAAGAGAAGGAACCTTTACCAAAAGTGGGCCAGTTAGATGTGGTTCTGAATGGAAAAAATGAACCAGTTTGTATCATCAAAAATATAAATGTGACTATCTTGCCTTTTAGTGAAATCACGGAAGAACATGCTTGGAAAGAAGGAGAAGGAGATCGAACGTTAGCCTATTGGCGGAAAGTCCATACTGACTTTTTCAAGCATGTCTACAAAGAAGCACTGAACATGGCATTTACAGAAGAGAAGCTAATCGTATATGAAGAGTTTGAAGTAATTTTCTTTTAGCAAGAAAGGCTTGCTAAAAGAAAAAGGATAGCTACTTTATTGACTCTTAGATAGAAAAGGGTTACATTTTTATAAGAAGATGTATTTCTAGAGAACGTTATTGGAGGAGATAGTGTGGATGTACTGGAAAAAATAAAAGGTGGGGTTGTCGTTTCTTGTCAAGCTTTGGAAAATGAGCCATTACACAGTTCTTTTATCATGGGGAGAATGGCTTTGGCTGCAAAAGAAGGCGGAGCAGTTGGTATTCGCGCAAATACAACAGAAGATATCAATGAAATCAAGCGAATCGTTGATTTGCCGGTAATAGGGATTATCAAAAGAGATTACGATGGGTCAGAAGTATTTATTACTGCGACAGAAAAAGAAGTGAAAGAACTTTTGGAGACGCAAGCTGAGATCATTGCACTGGATGCAACTTCTCGTAAACGTCCGACAGAAAAAACAACAGCTGAGCTTGTCCAAATGATCCACGATCACGGTCGATTAGCCATGGCAGATATTTCGACTTTTGAGGAAGCGCTTCAAGCGCAAGAAGATGGTTTTGATCTTTTGTCTACGACATTAGCAGGATATACAGAATATTCTCGAAAAACACAGGAGCCTGATTTTGATTTGTTGAATCAGATCATAGAACAAGTCAATATACCAGTAGTCATGGAAGGCCATACTGACTCTCCAGAACACGTAGAGAAAGCCTATGAATTAGGTGCTTTTTCAGTCGTGATTGGATCTATCATCACCCGTCCACAATTCATCACTAAAAGATATGTCGAAGCCGCGAATAAAGCAAAGAACTAAAAAACACGTACGGCACAGATTCTTGACAAAAAAGAAAAATTAATAGATAGTTTAAAGCAGATTCTAAGAAGAAGAGGAAAGTGTTGCTTTTCCTTTTGTCTTCGCAGATCTGCTTTTTAGCGTATTTTATAGAAAGAAGGCGAGACCATGTTTGAACGAAGTCCTTCAGAATTGACAGAACGTGAAAATTACAAGTTGCTGATTGGTTCAGTTATCCCTAGGCCGGTTGCAGTAGTAACGACTAAATCCGTAAATGATATAGTGAATATCGCACCCTTCAGTTACTTTAATATTGTCAGTTCGAATCCACCTATCTTATCCTTGGCGATCCAGAGAAAACAAGATACAGTAAAAGACACAGCAAAAAACATTCTTGAGACAAGAGAAGCGGTCATCCATATCCTTGATGAGGACAACGTAGAAGAAGCAAATAAAACAGCTGCTAATCTGCCTAATGAGGAAAGCGAACTACACTTGACTGAATTGACTTTAACGGATTCAGCAATCATTTCAGTACCAGCATTGACAGAAGCAAAAGTTCGTTTTGAGACAACCTTATATGAACATGTCGAGATACGGAATAAAAATAAAGTAACAGCTGATTTATTTTTGCTAGAAGTACAGAAATATCATTTGAATGAAACAGTTTATGATGAAAAGACGGGAAGAATCGATCCAAGAGAATTGAATGCTATAAGCCGTTTGGCAGGAAATGATTATGCAGCAATAGGAGAAATTTTCACGATCGTACGTCCCCAATAAGAAGGAGTAATAGTTATGTTAAAAATAAGTTATAAACCATCAGCAGATTCAAAAGAAATGGGAAAAGAATACGAGACAGTGAATGATTTTCTGCAAGGGCAGTATTTAGAAGTTCCGCCATTACAAGATCATTTTGTCGTCACCAAAGTTACTTTAGACGGCAAAGAAATAGGATTAACAGACCACACGATTAGCGGGTTATTCAATTACTTAAACAAATAAACATTTATTCCGAAAAGTGAAAATCATATAAAAAAACACTAAAAATAAAAAGATTATCAAGGAATCCTAGCACAATTGAACGAAACTGCGCTGGGATTCTTTTACGTTATTTGTTATTTTTTCCTAAAAAATATTAAAGATTGTTAAATTTCACTATTTCATTTCAAATTTCATTGCCTATTCATTAGGAAAAGTCTATCATGGACTCGTAAATAGAATATAGTAATAACCTTGTTAGGTGAGGCTCCTATACAAACATAGGCTATTGCCCAGAAACGTCGAAAGTCGCCAATGGGTAAAACAGAAACTGTCGGATTAAGGCTTTTTCCAATAGCTAAGAATGTTTTCTTTACGTTGTATAGTGCTAAAACTCGGACGATGAGATGATGCTAGGTCAGAATTCTTGTTCGAAAAGGTTTCTGGCCTTTTCTTTATAGTTTCAAGACTGACTTATTTGAAGAGACAAACTCGCTCCTTACCTGACAAGTGGATTACTGTGGGAGGAGGAGATGCGGTGAAAAAAAGAAAAAAGATCGATTGGTGGATTTTGGGTCCTTATTTGACTTTGTCCATGATCGGTCTTTTAGAAGTATACAGTGCTAGTTCTTATCGTTTATTGCAAGCAGATGAAAATACAAAAAGTCTATTATTGCGCCAACTGATTTTCATATTTTTGAGTTGGGGCGTAATCTTCTTAGCTCGTTCAATCAAACTGCACTATTTACTTCACCCTAAAATAGCAGGATATGGTTTAGCTTTATCGATTTTCTTTTTGATCTTAGTACGAGTAGGAATATTCGGTGTCACTGTCAATGGCGCACAACGTTGGATTTCTCTGTTTGGCATTCAATTCCAGCCTTCAGAATTAGCAAATCTTTTTCTGATTTTTTATCTAAGCTGGTTTTTTCGTGACGGAAATAATCCGCCAAAAAATCTAAAAAAACCTTTCCTGATTACAGTAAGCATAACTTTGTTGATTTTATTCCAGCCAAAGATTGCTGGAGCATTGATGATTCTTTCGATTGCGTGGGTCATTTTTTGGGCAGCAGCAGTTCCATTTAAAAAAGGAATCTATCTGATTGTTACTTTTTCTGCCTTATTGATTGGAGCAGCCGGCGGAGTATTATATTTAGGAAACAAAGGCTGGCTTCCCCAGATGTTCAATCATGCTTATGAAAGGATTGCAACTTTAAGAGATCCTTTCATAGATAGTCATGGTGCGGGCTATCAAATGACTCATTCGTTTTATGCACTATACAATGGTGGCATATGGGGGAGAGGATTAGGAAACAGTATCACAAAAAAGGGATATCTTCCAGAGACAGAAACAGATTTTATTTTTTCGATCATTACAGAAGAGCTTGGGCTAATTGGTGCATTGTGTGTACTTTTCTTATTATTCTCATTATGCATGAGAATCTTTTGTTTAAGCAGTCGTTGTAAAAATCAGCAAGCTGGATTGTTTCTTTTAGGATTCGGAACTTTGCTATTCGTTCAGACGATAATGAATGTGGGAAGTATCGCAGGGCTTATGCCAATGACTGGCGTGCCATTACCATTTGTTAGTTATGGAGGAACAAGTTATCTGATCCTTTCTTTAGGGATCGGGATCACGTTGAATATTTCTTCGAATATACAGGCCGAAGAGTTGCCGCTCTATCGACCTGAAAAACAATAAAGAGAAACTGAGAATCTCTCAGTTTGAATTATCATAAAGGACTATCTTTTATTTTTCAAGCGAGAGATTCTTTTTAGAAAGAGGAATTCGCAATGAAAGTATTTCAAAAAATCATATTATCTGTTTTGTTACTGCTTACACTAGTAGTCGGCTTTTTTTCGATTGAATTTGTCCATGGATTTTCGTCTGCAAAACAGACCTCAACTGTAAAAAAGGTAGATCCGAAAAGTGTCCCTACCACACTAAACGTGGCTTTGATTGGTTCGGATGCCCGTTCGAAAGACGAAAATGGTCGCTCAGATTCACTTATGGTTGCACAATACGACCAGAAAACACAACAAGCAAAACTAATCTCTATCATGAGAGACTCATATGTCGATATACCAGGTTACGGAATGGATAAAATCAATGCAGCGTACTCTTACGGAGGAGTTGATTTATTGAACCAAACATTAAAGGAAAATTTCAAATTTGAAGCCCCGTATTATGCAAGTATCACATTTCAAGATTTTATCGATTGCGTCAATGAACTGTTTCCTGATGGAGTAAAGATTGATGCAGAAAAATCTTTAGATTTAGATGGCGTATATATAAAAAAAGGGAAGCAAGTAATGGATGGCAATACGTTACTGCAGTATGCTCGATTCCGTGAAGACGAAGAAGGGGACTTTGGGAGGATTAGAAGACAGCAACAAGTGATTAAAGCTATCTCTCAGCAGCTGAAAGACGTCACTTCGATATTTAAATTACCGAAAGCGGTGGGAAAACTACTTGGCAGTATCCAAACGAACCTTCCTGAGAGTGTGCTACTGGATTGCGGTATGGATTTCCTCAAAGACGATAATAAAAAGATCGATACATTATCCGTACCAGTAGACGGCAGTTGGGACTTCAACGACAATACGCCTTCCGGAAGTGTTCTGAAATTAGATTTGACCAAAAACCAAGAAGCAATCAAAAAATTTCTGAATAATTAAGTAAAGAAAATAAAAGAAAAGAAGTTAGAAATAACAATTTATGTTATGTTCTGACTTCTTTTATTATGTTAGAATAAACAGGTATAAATAGTGAAAATAAAGGAATAACAAGCAAAAGAAGGAGGAAAAAATGAAAAGAAGTGACAAGCACGGCAAAAATCGAACAGGCGCTTATATTGCCGGCGCAGTGATTTTAATAGTAGCTGCAAGTGGCGGTTATTTTTACTACCGGCACTACCAAGAAACCCAAGCAGTAGAAGCTGGAGAAAAGACGGTTGAGCAATTTGTCCAAGCTTTAAACAAAGGAGATTATAACAAAGCTGCAGGAATGGCATCGAAAAAGGCAGCAAATAAAAGTGCATTATCTGAAAAAGAGATCTTAGAAAAATACCAAAATATATACGGTGCTGCCGATGTCAAAGGACTTGAGATATCAAATCTAAAAGTAGATAAAAAAGATGATTCTACTTATAGCTTTTCATATAAAGCAAAGATGAATACCTCATTAGGTGAATTGAAAGATCTTTCTTATAAAGGAACATTAGACAGAAATGATGGAAAAACCACGATCAACTGGCAGCCTAACTTGGTTTTTCCAGAAATGGAAGGAAATGACAAAGTAAGTCTGACCACGCAAGAAGCAACAAGAGGGAACATTTTAGATCGAAATGGGGAACCATTAGCAACAACCGGCAAACTAAAACAATTAGGAGTCGTTCCAAGCAAACTTGGGGATGGGGACGAAAAAACAGCCAATATCAAAGCCATTGCTTCTGCATTCGACTTAACAGAAGATGCTATCAATCAGGCTATTTCACAAAGCTGGGTACAACCCGATTACTTTGTCCCATTGAAAATCATTGATGGAGCAACGCCAGAACTTCCAGCTGGAGCTACCATCCAAGAAGTAGACGGCAGATATTATCCTTTGGGTGAAGCAGCTGCTCAACTGATTGGTTACGTGGGAGATATCACAGCAGAAGATATTGATAAAAATCCAGAATTAAGCAGTAATGGAAAAATCGGACGATCTGGTTTGGAAATGGCTTTTGATAAGGATCTTCGTGGGACTACAGGTGGAAAATTAAGCATCACAGATACAGAAGGTGTCGAGAAAAAGGTTCTGATCGAGCATGAAGTCCAAAACGGAAAAGATATCAAATTGACAATCGATGCAAAGGCACAAAAAACAGCTTTCGACAGTCTAGGAGGAAAAGCTGGATCGACTGTTGCGACAACGCCAAAAACCGGTGATCTTCTTGCGCTTGCTAGCTCTCCAAGCTATGATCCAAACAAAATGACAAACGGGATCTCACAAGAAGACTACAAAGCTTATGAAGAAAATCCTGAACAACCATTCATCAGCCGATTTGCGACAGGTTATGCTCCTGGCTCTACGTTTAAAATGATCACAGCAGCAATCGGTCTCGACAACGGCACTATCGATCCAAATGAAGTGTTGACGATCAACGGGCTTAAATGGCAAAAAGATAGTTCTTGGGGATCGTATCAAGTAACTCGTGTTAGTGATGTGTCACAAGTAGACTTAAAAACTGCTTTGATTTATTCCGATAATATATATATGGCACAAGAAACGTTGAAAATGGGGGAGAAGAATTTCCGTGCAGGTTTGGATAAATTCATTTTTGGTGAAGACCTTGATTTGCCAATCAGTATGAATCCAGCACAAATTTCTAATGAAGAGAGCTTTAATTCAGATATCTTGCTAGCTGATACTGGATATGGACAAGGCGAACTTCTAATTAATCCTATCCAGCAAGCAGCAATGTATTCTGTTTTTGCCAACAATGGCACACTTGTCTATCCTAAATTGATTGCAGATAAAGAGACAAAAGATAAGAAGAATGTCATCGGCGAAACAGCAGTACAAACGATCGTGCCAGATCTGAGAGAAGTTGTGCAAGATGTAAATGGTACAGCACATTCTCTTTCTGCTTTAGGGATTCCATTGGCAGCGAAAACTGGTACAGCGGAAATCAAAGAAAAACAGGATGAAAAAGGGAAAGAGAACAGTTTCTTGTTTGCTTTCAACCCTGATAACCAAGGATATATGATGGTTAGCATGTTGGAAAATAAAGAAGATGATGATTCAGCAACTAAACGAGCACCCGAACTATTACAATACCTCAACCAAAATTATCAATAAAGAACGACTTCATAACTATAGTAAAAGGACTGTGACGGTATCGTCACAGTCCTTTTTTCGAATAAACGACAGGTTCACGACCACTTTCTGGGTCACTCACACTTCATAAACTTTTTTTGTAAAATATTTCAGAACAAGTGGAGAAATAAGTGTACTTAATAAAATCACGATTACTAAAGGTGAATAGTACTGTGGTTCGATCAATTGACTTTGCTGTCCAATTTGCAAAATGATCAAAGCCATTTCTCCACGCGAAATCATACCAGCACCGACCATCAATGAACTATGTTGAGAAAAACCGGCAATCTGAGCACCAAAATACCCTCCAAGCAATTTGGTCAAAATTGCTACAAGCGTCAATATAGAAATAAAGAGAAGCTGCTCACCAAAGTCAGAAAAATCAACTTCTAATCCTACACTGACAAAAAATACTGGTATAAATACTGCATATCCTAAAGCTTCAACATTGTGGTATACTTCTTCTTTGACCTTTGTCTGACTGACTGCTATCCCAGCAAAAAAGGCACCAATGACAGAACTAAGACCTACAAGATCCGCTACGTAAGACATACCTAAACAAATAACTAGCGATACGATGATAATAGAAGAATTTGCGTACACTTTTTCTGCAAATGAAAGCAAGAAGGGTGCAATCCATTTGACTAATAAGAAAATAAAAACAAAGTAAACGAGCTGTTCAATCAAAACAAGCGGTAAAGAAGCATTGCTAGAAGCTTCTCCAGTGAGAAAAGATAGACTGAAACTTAGGACTAAAACGACTAAAATGTCATCTACAACAGAAGCACCTAAAATAGTTGAGCCTTCTTTCGTATTCACCACGTTTAGTTCCTTTAATACTTCAACTGAAATACTGACAGAAGTTGCTGCAAGAATAATCCCAAAGAAAATCGCTTCATTTCCCGAAACTTGGAATGCTTCGCCTGTTAGCCAACCAAAAACAACAGGGAAGATGATTCCGAGTAAAGCAACGAACATGCCTGGTCGGAAATATTTTTTCAAAAGAGATAAATCACTTTCCAGACCAGCTAAAAACATCAATAAGATTACACCAATCTCCGAGAAGTCATGGACTAGAATATCCGGTTTGACCCAATTCAATCCAGCTTGTCCTAGCAAAACACCAACAAGTAATTGTCCGATTACTGCTGGAATACCTAATCTCCTAGAGATATGTGAGCCAATCGTTGTTGAAATCAATATCAGGCATAAAATACCAATAAATTCCATTCTCATCATTCCTTTTTATAAAATATAGCCCGAACTTAGCATAACATATATTATTGAAAAAATAGGAAAATATACTCATAAAAAAACCAACAATCCAAAAGTATTTTTTGGTTTGTTGGTTTTTAAACAGTCTATTTTAATAACTAAAAACGATTAACGTATAGTCATTTTTCTTACTCTGATAAAATTGATGATTTCCTGGATGCCCATGAAAATCAAGATGAAACCGAATATTTGAAATAGAACCATCAAGCTTTTGAATGGATTAAACAATAAGACGAATCCGCCAATCAACAACAGAATACTATAAACACTCCAACTTTTAGCTTTTGTATTCATGCTGAAGAACAACTGGAACAAGCTGTTGATGATAACAGCTAATCCAAGAAGAATCGGCAGGATAGAAACGATTGCAGGTGCAAAAGCATAAACGATCAGCGCACAGATCAGGAAAAAAAGACCACTAAACAGACCGATACTCCAAGAACCTGTTTTCCTTTTAAAACGGTAAGCCTCAAAAAGATTCAACACCCCAAGCAAAACAAGATAGGCAGTGATCAGATAACCGATAAAATGAAAAACAGCAGAAGGGTTTAGCACAATCGCAATCCCAGAAATAATATAAACAGCAGCTCTTAATAAGGCATATTTTTGAATATTTTGTTTAATCGTCTCAAACATATAAGAAAACCTCCTTTGACTTATTTTAACGTGAACTAGTCATTTTACCAAATCAAACGTTACAAAATGAGTGAAGGAGAAGAGCTTCTTAAGAAAGATCATTTTCTGAGGATCTTTTCCATTTTTTTGCCTTTTGCTAGCTCATCGATCATTTTATCTAAATAACGAATTTCTTTCATCAAGTTATCCTCGATGTTTTCTACTCGCACACCACAAACAACACCTGTAATCAAAGAACGAGAAGGATTGGGGGCAGGGGCTTCCGCAAAAAATTGTTCGAAAGTCACTTGTTTTTGTAGTTGCTCTTCTAGTTCTGTTTGGGAATAACCTGTCAGCCAGCAAATGATTTCATCTACTTCCTCTTTTGTACGATCTTTTCTCTCTGCTTTTGCTACATACATAGGATAAACGCTTGCAAAACTTGTCTTAAAAATACGATTTTGCGCCATAATCAGTCACCTTTCTTCTCTCAAACTATTTACTACTTATAGTATATAAGAAAAAGAGAAGAAAAAGTGATTATTCAAAAAAAAGACAAGAAGGATTGTGACAAAATTCTTATCACAATCCTTTTTTTCGAATAAACGGTGTTCTCATGCCTACTCCTCAGCCACAAGTCACAATATTCAACAAACATGAGAAACTGTTTATTGAAATTGTTCCTTGTGACTCGGAGCTGAACGGCAGGCTCACAACCCCTATCTGTCTTTTGTACAATCTTTATAGTTCAAGTGCGCATCAGATAATCGAATGCTCCTAAAGCTGCAGTAGCTCCTGAACCCATTGAAACGATGATTTGTTTGTATGGACTATCTGTACAATCACCAGCTGCGAAAACGCCGGGGATATTCGTTGCGCCATTTTTCTCGGTCACTATTTCATTTCTTGGATTCATTTCGATCGTTCCATCTAGCCAATCCGTATTAGGGAGTAAGCCGACTAGAATGAATACTCCTGAAACAGCTAGTGTATGCATCTCCATCGTACGGCGATCGATATAGGAGAGAGATTCTACCTGATTCGTACCGCTGATTTCTTTCGTCGCTGCATGTTTGATAACAGTGACATTCGCAAGAGAGACTAGTTTATCCTGTAAGATTTGATCTGCTTTTAATTCTGGTAAGAATTCTAGAACATATACATGTTTTGCTAACCCAGCCAAATCAATTGCTGCTTCAACACCAGAATTACCACCGCCGATAACAGCAATCTCTTTTCCTTTAAATAGAGGACCGTCACAGTGTGGACAATAAGCAATTCCTTTATTTTTAAACTCTTTTTCGCCCGGTACATTGATAGAACGCCAGTGCGCACCTGTCGCAATAATTGCAGTTTTTGCTTGAAGTGATATACCGTTAGCCAAGCCGATATTGATAAAATCTTGCTCTTTATTTAAGGAAACAGCCTCTTGATTGATCATAATATCGATAGGGTAACTACGCACATGATTTTCTACTTGCTGCATTAATTTTGGCCCTTCTGTGTAAGGGGTACCAATCATGTTTTCAATTCCCAGTGTTTCAACGACTTGTCCACCGAAGGAGTCAGCAACAATCCCTGTGCGGATTCCTTTACGTGCTGCATAGATAGCTGCACTACTAGCTGCTGGTCCGCCACCGACCACTAATACATCATAAGGTTTTTTTTCAAATAATTCTTCTTCAACCAAAGGACCAGTGATTTTTTCAACGATTTGTTCGATCGTCATGCGTCCGCTACTAAATTCTTCACCATTTAAAAACACTGTTGGCACTGCCATGATTTGTTTATCATCAATTTCTTTTTGGAACATACCGCCTTCAATCATCGTATGAGTAATATTTGGATTTAATACAGCTAATATATTCAATGCCTGTACAACGTCCGGGCAATTGTGACAAGTCAAGCTAACATAACTGTCAAAATGCAGCTTTTGTTTGATTTGTTTGATTTTGAGACTCAAAGACTCACTGATTTTTGGTGCCCGTCCACTAATTTGTAACAGTGCTAGTAAAAAAGAAGCAAATTCATGACCGAGGGGGATACCAGCAAAAATAATTCCACTTTCTTTGCCAAGAGGGCTGATAGAAAAACTAGGTGTCCGCATCAACTCTTTTTTTCCCAAGAGATTTTAGGAGACATTTCTGATATTTCCTTCGTAAATTCTGCTAATTTTTGACTATTTTCACTAGTATCCAAACTAACAGAAAAAACAATAGGAGATTCAATCAGTGCTAAATATTGTTCGAGGTTTTGTTTAGTTTCTTTATCTAACATGTCGACCACCTAAATTTTTCCAACAAGATCAAAACTTGGTTTCAATGTTTCGCCACTTTCTTTCCATTTTGCCGGACAAACTTCACCTGGGTGGGTACGTACATATTGAGCAGCCCGTATCTTATCAATCAGTGCACTAGCATCACGGCCAATTCCATCTGCATTGATTTCCATAGCTTGAACGATGCCGTCTGGATCAATAATAAATGTTCCTCGTTGAGCTAATCCTTGTTCTTCATCCAACACATCAAAAATACGAGAAATCCGATGCGAAGGATCGCCAATCATCGTGTATTCGATTTTACCGATAGCATCTGATGTATCATGCCATGCTTTGTGAGTAAAATGGGTATCTGTAGAGCAAGAAAAGACTTCAACACCCAAAGATTTCAAGGTGCTGTATTGTTCTTGTAAGTCTTCTAGTTCAGTGGGGCAAACAAAAGTGAAATCTGCTGGGTAGAAACATAGGATGCTCCAATTCCCCATAAGGTCTTTCTCGCTAATTTCTAAAAATTCTCCTTGATGATAAGCTTGAGCGTTAAATTCTTCGATTTTTTCCCAATCAATGACATAGTAAAACCTCCAATAATAATTATTTATTTATAATGATTGTAATTTAGTTGGAGTTAGAAAGTCAATGAATATTTTGTTATTTAATAAAGATTACTCAAAAACGCTGGTTAATTATAAAATGGAAGAGGCATAAGAAAATACAACTACTTGAAATACTCAGGATAACGTTGAGTGACAGTTTCTTGTTCTTTCAGCATCATGTGCAAGTGCAATCCCGTTTGAAAACGAGCTTCTTCTGGTTTTTTATCGACTAATGCTCTGAATAAATCTTCATGTTGTTCCATGATCGTTTCCCATGGAAGCCCTTGTATAGTCACTCTTAACCAACGAAAACGTTCTAAATGGGTATTGTGGTCATCTAACCAGTTCCAAACTTCTTTTCTGCCGGCAATTTCGAAACAAGCTTCATGAAATAAATTATCTGCACGAAAAAACGCACGTTCATCCTTTATTTGGGCTGCTTTTTCTTGTTCTTTTAAAATCGTTTCTAACACTATTCGTGTTTGATGGTCCAATTTGGAACAGCATTCAATCATGATTTGCTGTTCTAATTGTTCTCGAACAAATCGAGCATTTTCTGCAGAATAGAGATTGATTCTTGAAACATACGTACCACTTTGAGGAACTGTGTACACGAGTTCTTGCTGACGTAGTTGAATCAATGCTTCGCGAATGGGGGTCCGGCCGATAGAAAGATGTTCCTCCAGCGCTTTTTCAGATATTTTTCTTCCAGGTTCTAGGTCCGCATAGATGATTTGTTTACGAATCGCTTGGTAAGCTTGAGATTGCAAGCTACTTTTCATTTTTATACCTCCAAAATCATTTCTATGAACGTAGTATAACAGAAGAGATCTGAAAAACAATCTGATATGTCACTTTAACTCGTAGATTTGTACAAATAGTAAAATTTTGATTGACATAGCGGTTTTTATTGCATAAAATTCATTTGAAGACAAAAACTGATATGTTAGTTTAGGAGGGGAAAAATGATTGATTTAAACAACTGGGAGAACTTTATTCCTGAATTATCTCAAAAAGAAGTAGAAATACCTCATTTTGACCGTGCATCATTAAGAGAAACTGGACAAAGAAATCCTGTCTGGATCCATTTTGGTGGCGGAAATCTTTATCGAGGATTTCATGCAGAAATCGCTCAATGTTTAGCGGATCAAGGCGAATTGCCCACTGGTGTCATTGTTTGTGAAACATTCGATGAAGAAATAATTGAAAAGGCTTACCGAGTTTTTGATGATTTGATTCTTGAAGTGGTCATGCCAAGCAGTGGAAAATTTATCAAACGTGTATTAGCTGCGACAGCTGACAGTCTGTATTGTCATCCAGATTGTTCGGAACACTTTGCTAAGATGATTGGTCACTTTGAAAATCCGAGTTTACAATTAGTTACTTTTGCTATTACTGAAAAAGGTTATCGATTGAAAGATACAAGTAATAAATATATAGGACCGATTGCAGTTGATATAAAAAATGGTCCGAAAAAGCCATCACATACGATGAATATTCTTGCTGCACTACTTTATAGACGGTTTTTATCGGGAGCTTGGCCGATTGCACTTGTCTCTACAGATAATTTTTCACAAAACGGCAGTCAATTACGTACTTCGTTGCTAACGATTGCAAAAGAATGGCAAAAGGAAGGTTATGTACCAGAAACATTTATCCAATACTTATCGAATGAAGAAATCGTTGCGTTTCCATGGACAATGATTGATCGTATCACTCCGAATCCTTCCATATCAGTTAGCAGAATGTTGGCAGAAGAAGGTTTTTTAAATATATCGATCTTGCAAACCGCAAAGGGAACCAATATTGCGCCATTCGTCAATACAGAAGATATCCATTATTTAATCATGGAAGATCATTTTCCAAACGGACGTCCGAGATTCGAAAAAGCTGGAGTGTTCTTGACTGATCGTGCAACGGTAGATAAAGCAGATACGATGAAAGTGACGACTTGTCTTAATCCTTTGCATACGGCTTTAGCTATTATGGGTTGTTTACTGGGTTATAGGAGTATAGCTGAAGAGATGAAAGATCCAGATTTGTCACTGTTAGTTTCTGAAATCGGGTACAATGAAGGTCTTCCAGTCGTAGAATCGCCTGGAATCATTGATCCAAAGACCTTTCTTGAAGAAGTAGTCACTGTGCGATTTTCTAATCCAAATATTCCTGACATGCCTCAGCGAATCGCCACGGATACCTCTCAAAAGGTGGCGATTCGTTACGGTGAGACGATTAAAAAATATATGGAAATAGAAAATAAGGACCCGCAGACTCTTGTGTTCATCCCATTGATTCTCGCTGCTTGGCTTCGATACCTTATTGGCCTTGATGATCAAGGAAAACCATTCACACCGAGTCCAGATCCTTTGCTGGTGGAACTTCAGCACAGGCTTTCTGATATTCAATTGGGTACGCAAGATACCTCACATATCCAAGAGAAAATTGTTCCTATTTTGTCAAATAAAGAAATTTTTGGTGTAGATCTTTATCAAGCTGAGATTGGCAGAAAAATAGAAGGAATGTTCATCAAAATGTTGGCAGGACCCAATGCCGTACGAAAAACATTACAGAATTACTTACAAGAACATGGAGGAACTTTATAATGGAAATGACTTTTAGATGGTACGGTTCACAAGAGGAAAAGATTGCTTTAGATGAAATCAGACAAATACCTGCAGTCAAAGGTATTGTAGGCACATTGATGGACATACCAGTAGGAGAAGTGTGGCCTAGGGAACGGATCAAAGAATTAAAAGAAGAAATTGAGTCTCGTGGATTGACACTAAAGGTTATCGAAAGCGTCAATGTGCATGATGCCATTAAAATTGGTTTACCATCCCGTGAGCAGTATATCGAAAACTATAAGCAGACGATTCGAAACTTGGCAGAATATGGAATAGAAGTCATCTGCTATAATTTTATGCCTGTATTTGATTGGGTCAAATCTGATCTTGATTACCGCTTAGAAGATGGCTCATCTACGTTAGCTTTTATATCCGCTGATATTCCAGCTGATCCAAAAGAAATCGTCGAACGCATCGAACAGTCCAGCAATGAATTCGAGTTGCCGGGGTGGGAACCTGAACGCTTAGCTCATATCAAATCTTTGCTTGAAGCGTATGCATCAATAGACGAAGAAAAACTTCGAGAAAATTTTGCTTATTTTCTTCAATCAATCATCCCGACATGTGAAGAGGTAGGGGTCAAAATGGCTGTACACCCAGATGACCCGCCGTACTCGATTTTTGGATTACCTCGAATCGTAAAGAATCGAGAAGACCTAGATTGGTTGTGCCGAGTAGTAGACAGTCCTTCTAACGGAATCACTCTTTGTACAGGAAGTATTGCAGAAGATCCAGAAAATGATGTGTATGAAATTTTAGCAGAATTTTGCCAAAGAGACCGGATCCCATTTGCTCACGTTCGAAATATCAAGTTTTTAGATAATCGAGATTTCTATGAGGCACCGCATAAATCAGAATACGGTTCGTTAGACATGTACCGTATACTAAAAACAATGTATGACAACGGATTTGACGGATACATCCGCCCTGATCATGGCAGAATGATTTGGAATGAGACAGGAAGACCAGGATATGGCTTATATGATCGAGCATTAGGTGCGGTATATCTAAATGGATTATGGGAAGCAATTGAAAAAGGAAACGAACGTAAAGAAAACCAGTAAATAATTTATAATTTTATTATGTAAAAGAAAAAGATATTCAAATTTTTGTGACATAAATCCGTATGCTTTTCAACAGTATACGGATTTATGTCACTTCTTTGGTCTAGGAACTAGAGGTTATCTTGATTTTCTTTTTCCGATTGGTTCATAAGAGCCTCTTCTTTTAATTCAAAAATATATTCTGAAATCCTCATAATCACTTTTTTCCAATCTTCTGGTGTGATGATTCCCTTTAAAATATATATTTTTTTGATGTGGGAAGGCAACTGTTTCAAAGGGCAGTCACTGATAACGATGTTACAGTTCTCCATAAAATCGTTTTGTATTTTGATCGATTCATTTGAAAAAATTTGTTCTATCTTAACAATCAAATCTTTACTGATATAAAAATCACGCGTATAGTTCACACCAATCACGATCAGCGGTTGTTTTTTGTAACGATCATATAAATGTACTAGATCTTCGACCATCCATAGCACATTTTCTTTTTCTAAAATATCTGGCAGCATATGTTGATTTTGTTCTCTGAAATCCATGTAAAATCGTTCAATAGCTGTTTGGATTTCTTTCAATACGTTATGCTCTTGATAAAGCATAAAAGTAGGAAGGGGCGTATTTGGTTGATTGAAGTTAAGAAATCCATTATAAAGTTTATTTCGTGCGAACGCCAACGAGTAAAGAATCTTTTCTTTTTCAGGCATAAGCAAATCAAATACAGCACAAAAGGATTCCACCATTTTTCTTGAATAAAGAACATGAGGAACATTTGCTTTTCTTAAAAGTTCGTATTGCTCCAAACTTGTTTTTTCTGATTCGATTTTCGTGATAGAGAGCCGAGCTAAAATATTCACTAGGATGCGTTGTTCGCGACAAATTGGCAGATTGGGACGCAAAATATCGACAGAGGGATCAATAAAAAAGTCAATATATTCATACTCCTCAAACTCTCTTTGTACACCTTTTACAGAAGTAGCCGGAAAATTCTCTTTACATATTTTCAACAGCAAATATAATTTATCCATCATACCGCTATTCAGTCGGTCAAGTACCTCTTTTTTAAAAAAAGTATTCATCATAAAAGCAACTACCTGTGGTTCTTCATCATAAAAATCTGTAGCAGTACTTGAAAAGATATTCCAATAAATATCTAATGCTGCATATTGGATTTGTACTTCTTTTCCAGAAAAGGACTTTCTTCCATTATTAGAAAAGGAGACAGACAAACCATACAATGCTAAAAATGCATTGATTTTTTTCATTTTCGTATACAGATAAGAGGCACTATAGTTCGTTTGCTGACTTAAACTGATAATCGAATTTGTCTGACAACTGAACAAAGAAGTCAAGATCTCATAACTGACCGATTCGTTGCAGTACCTTCCAAATAGACGATAGTAGCAATAAGCCGGATCAATTCCTTCAAAATTCAACTTCAAAAAAGGTTTTTGTTTATCAATATGCAATTCTGTTAGATTTAGACGCTCAAAATCTTGTTCTAATTCTTTGATGTATAATAGAAAATTTGATTCAGACATATGGAAATGATCTGCTAAATATTGTGTAGTAATAAAGAAACGATGTTCAGACAGGAAAAGAAAAATATCTAATTTTGTATTGCTTTTTTTCTTTAAAAGATACGTTTTTATCGCTTCTTGGGTTTGCATGAAGGGCGCTCCTTTTTACTTAAATTGTTAAAACTAGAAAATATTACTGTTTTTTTCATGAATCTAGACAAAAAGACAGTAAACATATAGGTACAATCTCTACTATCTTATTTCTTGCATACAAAAAAATCAAGGAGTGAGAGAGTTATGAGATATCCAACCATCTTAATCTCAACATTTACAGCCTTAAGCTTATCGCTTACTATAAATCAGACAGTGCATACAGAGGAGATAGGAACAGCAAATTGGGCAGAAACCAAATGGGCCAATGTTAATCGAATTACTTTCCAAGATGAATTTTCTTCCTTCAATTCAGGTGTCACAAAATTGAAAAAAGGACAAACAGCGACCATCAAAGCAACAGTTGATTATTCGGGAGACTTAGCACCGATACGACAATCAGCTGTTACATTTGAGAATGTTGACCCTGCTTTATTGATCAGTTACGACGAGAATACTTTGTCTATCCAACACAAGCAAGCAACATTTACTTTCACCGTCACATTAAATCAGGACTTGCTAAAACCAGCACTGTTTACTGTCAAAGTAGCAGATGGCTTACCGAACGATCTTCATTATTTGACGCCGTATAGTCAACGGCAGACAGTTGAGCAAGATTCAGCAACCGACTCAGGAGGAGGAGATCTTGTTGGGGAACCAACGGATAAACCAGAAAATGAAAACAAGCCTGATATACCGCCTACAGAAAATCCAGACGGAGAACAGCAACCGGAAATAGAATCTGGTGAAGAGCCTGATACAGAAATGAAGCCGGAGCCAGACAATGAATCAAAACCTGAAACAACTCCCGAAGAAAAACCAGGCACAGATAATGAAACCGAGAATCCAGAGAAACCAGATGTGACTCCAGAACCAGATACAGACTCTGGAAACGAAACAATACCGGAAACAATACCAGGCACAGATAACGAAACCGAGAATCCAGAGAAACCAGATGTGACTCCAGAACCAGATACAGACTCTAGCAACGAAGCAAGACCAGAAGAAAAACCAGACACGGATAATGAAACCGAGAATCCAGAAACACCAAATAGGGTTCCTGAAGAAAAGCCAGATGTGGTCCCAGAAATGCCAGAAAAAACACCTGAAACAAATATAACAGCAAAAGAGATAAGCACCCAAAAGGATGAAAAGAAAGAGAGTCAAAAAATAGATACAACCATTCAACAAATAAATAAAGAGAAGCAGAATACACACACACAACGATTTGATAGCCCTCACCCAGCTGAGACTTTAAAAAGTAGCAAAGATACAATCCTTGCTAGTCCTGATACGAAAAATAAACAGCTGCCAAAATCCGGAGAAGCACAAAATAAAGTCATACTGTGGAGCGGAATCATTCTATTAAGCATAACAATGATGTTTTCTGTAAAAAGATTTAAACAAAATAGATGACACTGACATTTGAAGAATGTCGGAGAACACATTTTTACAAACGAAAAAGTAATATTAATAAAACGACCCTGAATAACAGATTCTAAATCTGATATTTAGGGTCGTTCTAATTTTTATCTTTCTTCATTTTTAATTTAAAGGAGATCTGTTTCTCTTGGTGAATGATTCGGAATCTTTTTCACTTTCAGCACATCTAAAAAGAAGGTGAAAATCGGGATGCCGACAATCAATCCCCAAACGCCAAAGAATCGTTCACTAACAAGCAAGACCACGAATGTATAAAAAATCGGCAAGTCTGTTTTGCTAGACATTAATTTTGGGTTCAGTACATAAGATTCGATCAGATGCACAACCAAAATCGTCATCAGGATATAAACAACATCTCTGATTCCTCCTTGTGAATAAGCAATGAAAGATAGAGGAATACAAGAAATAATAACGCCTGCTACTGGGATCAGACTTAGAATGAATATCATAATTGCTAAGCTCAGCAGTTGGTGAAAGCCAAATGCGGCCAAGGCAATAGTTGTGAGCAGGGTGTTTAAAAGAGCAATAATAAATTGAGCTTCTAATACTAAACCAAATGTATTGACAAACTTATCGGCGAAATAATATAGATCTTGAAAGAACCAAGAAAACTCACTTTTTAGAAATAACCGTGAGAAAAAAATCGTTTTTTGCTTTTCAATCATAAAAAAGAAACTTAAGATGAACGACATAGCGAACGCCACTGCCAGTTTTCCTATATCTTGTAAATAGCCAAGCGCAATTGACGCGCCATTTTGAAGCTGTTCAAAGAAATCGTTCCGCTCGATATAATTGTGGATGTATTGTAAAACTGGATCTGCATCTTTTGGTTGATGCTCGTAAAAATCAATAACAGATTGGATCATATCGAATGTTTGATGAATAAGCATCGGGATATACTTTGTGAATGCCAGATAGATAAGATAAACGATCAATGTATAAATCATGATGGCTAAAATACCTGTAGGGATTCGGACAAATCGCTGAATGATTTGAACAAGGTGGATCATCAAGTAAGTAAAGATAAATGTGAGTAAAATGGTTGTAATCATACTTCTTACTAAGAAAAGTACAAAAATGACAGATAATAAAACAGTGAGGCGGCGTATTTTTTCATTCGCCAAAAAACGCTGATAAACGGACAATTTGACAACCTCCAAATAACAAAAATAAACACGTTATTCATTATATGATGGAATACGAAAATAAGAAAGGGAAAGAGCAAAAAGAAAAACCGCTAAATGACGTTATCTTATGAGTTGGTTTTCCTCATAAAATCGTTCATCTAGCAGTTTCAGCCCTTTTTCTGGTCTTGATGAAAATTATCTAGCATTTTTCGGGTCAGATGTTGCAGTGTATCCAATTCTTCCTGTTCAAGCGGAAGATAAGACTTGATCTTTTGTGGAATACCTTCTGCTTGTTTTTGCAACGCAACTCCTTGAGAAGTGAGCGTAACATTTACGATTCTTTCGTCATCCGTTTCACGCTGACGCTTGATATAATTTTTTTCTGCTAACTTCTTCAGTAAGGGGGTTAGCGTACCAGAATCCAGACACAAATCATTTCCTAGCTCTTTCACTGTAGTCTTTTTCTTTTCCCATAAAACTAGCATCACAAGATACTGGGTATAGGTAAGATCCAGCGGTTTGAGAAGGGGAGTGTAGTGCCTGATGATCTCCTTAGAGGCGGCATATAAAGGAAAACATACTTGATTAGCTAAATATAGATCTTCCATTTTTCCACCTCCGCTGTTTCACTATAGTGTATCATAGCGGATTTACACAAAAAAGTCTATTCACTAACAGCTTTCAGAGTAACTTCGATATTTCCAGCTGTCGCTTTTGAATAAGGGCACACTTTATGTGCAGCTTCTAATAATTCTTGGGTTTCTTCTAGAGAAAGGCCTTCGATAGATCCTTCAATCTCTACGCCTAAGACAAAGCTCATTTCACTTTCGGAATAAAGAGAAACTTGTGCGCTGACAGTAGAAGCGCCAGAAATATTTTTTTGTTGTTTAATCAACTCCAATGCACTGTTGAAACAGGCACTGAAACCAGCTGCAAACAATTGTTCAGGATTTGTTGCGTTTTCAACACGTTTACCAGGAGCTGCAATATTTAATTCGAATGTGTGATCAGGATTATGGACTTCTCCAGAACGTCCGCCTGTGTTGATCATTTTTGTAGAATACATTTTTTTCATAAGATTACCACCTTTTATTATATTTGATGCAATTAGATTGTACACAATTTAATTATAAAAAGCAAAGAAATTGATTATTCAAGAAAAAAGAGAAAGCACATGGAACAAACTTGCTTCCTCTAATAAGAATATTTACAAAAAAATATCAGTGACAAGAACTAATCCCATCATAAACTTTACATATATTTTTCAAAAAGTTGTTTTCTTTCTTCAAAACTTACTTCACGATGAACCTGATGAAGCATCCATAAATAACCAAAAGGATCCCTGAACATCGAATTGGTCACACCAAAGTCCATCATTTCTGTCATTTCTTGGATCTCTACACAGCCATTTCGTAATGCTTTATTATGTGTGTCCTTAATGTCAGAGACGATGATATTGAACCAGATCGTATTTGGATGTTCAGCAGTAGGGGCAGTCAGACCAAGGGGCGGATTGTCATCCAGCATATGGAACCGCGTGCCATACAAGGAAAAATGACTTCATTATTGCCTCTAGGATACTCTGTTGCCTCAATCAGTTCTATTTCATCAAAGATCGTTTGATAAAGTTTTAGAGCTTTCAAACTATCATTTAATACAAAATCGATTTCTGTTCCTTTATGCATAAAATTCTCCTCTCTTTTTCAATCGAACATTTACTTACTTCTTCTATTATTATACCAGTTAAAGAAAACGCATTCAAAATAATAGGGTTGATTACTTACCAACTCATTCGATTGGATGATAAGTAAATCCGCGTCCCATTACTTCTGCTACGCTGTTGACAATGACAAAGGCGCTTGGATCAATTTCTTCTATCAGAGGTTTCATTCGAGAGAATTCATGATCGGTCACAACGATCAATAACACTTCTTTTGACTTTCGGTTATAGCCGCCTTTTGCCTCCAGCAAGGTAAGCCCGCGTCCAATTTCAGCACTTAAGCGAAGGCGAATGTCTTCCAAAGAATGTTCGCTCATAACCATGACGGATTTCTTCCGATTGATCCCTGTTTCGATATAGGTCATGACGATTGAAGTGATTGCAATAGATAAGATAGCGTAAAGAAATTCTTCTATTCCAAAAACAAACAGATTGAGAGAAACGACGAAAGCATCTGTAAGAAACAGGCCGATCGAAGTGTTCAAGTGGAAATATTTTTTAAAAATGAGGGGAGGGATCGTCGTGCCACCACTGGAAGAGTTATTTTTATATAAGATGGCCACTCCTAAAGCAAAAATCGCACTTCCAAAAATGACAGATAACAACCGATCTGAAGTAATCATCATCTCTGGTACTACCGCGATGATCAAAGGAAAAACTAAGCTTCCAAAAAGCACTTTGAAAAAAGGTTTTTTACCTAAAAACAGAAGAGCTAGCACTAACATAGCGATATTCAATACTAAAATGACTATAGCACGGTCAAAACCGAAAGCAGCTTCCAGTAATATTCCTAGTCCGCTGACACCACCAGCAGCGATATGATGAGGCCCTAAAAACATATTTATAGCGACTCCTAATATAAAGAGGGCAAAAATAATTTTGGCATATGTCCATATAAATTGTCTTGTTTCTTTCATTTATCCACTTCCTTTAGTTGATTAATAGTATTCTTATCTTATTATAACTTATTTTTCACTATAAGTTAACTTCGTTTAAGAAAAAAATTAGGCTTGGCTAATTTAGGAAACTCATCTTATCTGAAATCACTCGATCAAGCAAAAACTCTTAAAAAACTTTTTCGATTAGGAGGATCGAATATAGAGAGCAGAGAAACAGATAAACTAAGATAATTATAGAACTCGAAATAGGTAGAAAATAGATTCAAAAACTTTTAAAAGTTTTTGGATCTATCTGTTGAATTCGCTTAAAAAGTAATAGAAAAGTGCCAAAAAAACTGTTACCGATAACATTTTTGAAAGCGTTGTCTTTTCTATCTCTATCACTTATAGTGAGGACGTAATATTAAATCGCAAGGAGGAAATCAATGGACACAGCTGCAATTTATCATCGACCGGAAAGTGAATATGCATTTCTATATACGAATACAAAATTCCGTATCCGGCTTCGTACTCGGAAGAATGATATCAAAAAAGTATATGTGTTAAGCGGAGATCCGTATACCATAACAACTGAAAAATGGTATCAAAAAGAACGACCAATGAAAAAGTGTTTAAGTACAAATGTTCATGATTATTGGGAAGTTGAATTGACAAGTGAAACAAGACGATTACAATATGCGTTCCATGTTATTGGAGAAGACAGCACGGATTGTTTCTATGGTGATCAAGGTGTTTTTCCTTATCGAAAAAATGTGATTGCTGAACCAAATTTTTATTTTCGAATGCCTTATTTCCATCAAATTGATCGCTTCGTTGTACCAGAATGGGTGAAAGAAACAGTATGGTATCAAATTTTTCCTGAAAGATTTGCAAATGGGGATAAAGCAAATGATCCCGATCATACTTTGGCTTGGGGAAGCAAAGATCCAGATCGTGAAGATTTCTTTGGCGGGGATTTACAAGGTGTGATGGATCATCTGGATTATTTGACAGACCTGGGTATCAACGGAATATACTTTTGTCCCATATTTAAAGCTACATCCAATCACAAGTACGACACGATCGACTATTATGAAGTCGATCCCGCGTTTGGAGATAAAAAACTTTTAAAAAATTTAATTGATGAAGCACATAAAAGAGGGATACGTATCATGTTTGATGCTGTATTCAATCATATGGGAATCCATTCGCCCCAATGGCAAGATGTACTCGAAAACGGAGAAAAATCAATCTATAAAGACTGGTTCCATATCCGCTTTTTCCCAGTAGATTCCTATCAGATGACTGATGTGCCAGAAACTGCTGAAAATATCCCATATGATACTTTTGCATTTACTCCATTCATGCCCAAACTAAATACAGCAAATCCAGAGGTTCAAAAATATTTATTAGATATTGCCACCTATTGGATAAAAGAATTCGATATTGATGGATGGCGACTAGATGTTGCTAATGAAGTGGATCATCATTTTTGGAAAAAATTTAGAGAAGAAGTTACAGCCATCAAACCTGATATCTATATCCTGGGAGAGATCTGGCATTCCTCACAGGCCTGGCTGCAAGGGGATGAATTCCACGCAGTAATGAATTACGCATTTACAGATTCAATTAAAGATTATTTTGCAAAAAAGAAAATTACAGCTTCGCAAATGGTCAGTGGAATGAATCATCAGCAAATGCTTTACAGAGATCAGGTGAACGAAGGGACATTTAACTTATTAGATTCTCATGATACTGCAAGGATCTTAACTCTTTGTAATGAGAACAAGGAATTGATGAAATCTGTGATGACTTTTATGTTTCTTCAAAAAGGATCTCCATGTATCTATTATGGGACAGAAGTAGGGATGACTGGTGGAGAAGACCCGGATTGTCGAAAATGTATGGTCTGGGAAAAAGAAAAACAAGATCTAGAACTGTTTGGTTTTATAAAAGAACTCGTTTCTCTTAGGAAACAGTTGTCTAAGATTCTTTCTGAAGGGGCTACCCAATGGTTAATAGTAAATGATCGTGAAGATAAGCTCTATTTTGTACGTGAACTAGAGGGGCAGATTATCCATATTTACTTCAATCAGTCAGCAGAACCTTGGATAGTAGAACAGGAAAATGAGGTTATTCTTAGTCAAAATTGTCAGTTATTAGAAGATGGGAAAGCAGAGATACAGCAATACGGATTTTTGATTATGTGTTGAAAACTGTTACCGGTAACAGCAAGAAAGCGTTTGCAAATAAAGATTTGTGCCCATTATAATAGTGGTGTAACAGCACGTTGAATACACAGGAGGAAATGAAGATGAAAAAAAGAAGCGCGAAAAAGTTAGGTTTAGGGTTAGTCTCTTTAGGAATCTTAGGCGGATTAGCGGCTTGTGGCAATGGTAATTCTTCAGCAGAAGGGGAAGCGGAAGAAGGGAAAACGTTAACAGTCTCCGTTGATTCTGGATATAAAGATTATATAAACGAAATAAAAGATACATTCGAAAAAGAAAACGATGTGAAGATCAAGCTGGTAGAAAAGGACATGTTCGATCAGTTAGAATCATTAGCGTTAGATGGGCCTGCTGGAAAGGGACCTGACGTTATGATGGCAGCATATGACCGGATCGGTGCGTTAGGACAGCAAGGACATCTGGCGGAAGTAAAACTGGGAAATGAATCAGCTTACGATGAAACAGACAAAGCCCAAGTGACTTATGATGGAAAAATCTATGGAGAACCTGCAGTAATCGAGACCCTTGTTTTGTACTATAACAAAGATTTAGTCGATACAGCACCAGCGACGTTTAAAGATTTGGAAAATCTATCCAAAGACAGTCGTTTTGCTTTTGAGTCAGAAGCAGGAAAAAATACAGGATTTTTAGCTAAATGGACTGACTTTTATTATTCCTATGGTTTGATTGCAGGTTACGGTGGCTATGTATTCGGTGATGATGGTACAGATCCTTCTGATATCGGTTTGAATAATGCAGGTGCTGTAGAAGGAATTTCTTATGCAACAGATTGGTTCCAAAATGTTTGGCCTAAGGGAATGCAAGACATAAAAAGTGCAGGAGACTTCGCCAGCCAGCAATTCATGTCCAACAAAACTGCAGCAATTATTGACGGCCCATGGCAAGCGCAAACATACAAAGAAAACAATATCAATTATGGTGTTGCAAAAATTCCTACTCTAAACAATGGACAGCCTTATCAACCATTTGGCGGAGGAAAAGGATGGGTAGTCAGCAATTATGCTAAAAATAAAGATCTCTCTCAAAAATGGCTCGATTATGTAACGAATCAGGAGAATCAAGAGAAATTCTTTGAAATGGTAAATGAAATCCCTGCAAATCAACAAGCTCGGGAAACAGCCAAGGCTAAAAACGATGAATTAACAACAGCTGTGATCGAACAATATGAAACAGCTCAAGCAATGCCAAACATCCCAGAAATGGGTGAAGTTTGGACAGGTGCAGAAAACTTGATGTTCGATGCAGCATCAGGTTCAAAAACACCAAAAGAATCCGCAGATGAAGCAGTGAAAACAATCAGTGAAGCCATAGAACAAAAATACTGATTAAAATGATAACCGTCCATTTTTATAAAAAAATGGAACAGGTGCTTCAGATAGAGGTGGCAAGAGCGAGATGGAAAATTATCTTGTTCTTGTTGCCATTATCTTAAAAGTAGTTTGCGGTTTAGCAAGTTTAGAGGGGGCATTCAGATGCAGCAAGATAAAACAAGCCAGATCAACGAAAAAAAAATCACGCTTTGTTCACTTATTCCGGGGATGGGGCAGTTTGTAAATGGCCAAACTTTTAAAGGTATCGTTTTTTTCGCAATATTCGTCCTATTCATTGGTCAGATGTTCTTGGGCGGATTTCATGCATTGATAGGATTGGTTACTTTGGGAAGTATACCAATGGAAGATCATTCATTATTTATTTTGATTGAAGGCACTTTGCAATTCATCATTACAATCATTTTCTTGATTTTTTACGCTTTGAATCTTCTAGACGCCTATCGAGTAGCAAGGATGCGTAAAGAAGGGAAAAAAATCAATCGAACGATGAAGGAAGTCATACATAATATAGGTGATGAAGGTTTTCCTTATCTATTGACACTTCCCGCGTATCTTCTCATGATTTTTACCATCATTTTCCCAGTCTTAGTCACATTATTTACTGCATTTACCAATTATGACTTTAATCATATTCCACCAGCCAGTTTGATTGATTGGGTAGGGGCTAAAAACTTTTTTAGCATCTTCTTCTTGAGTTCATATCGCAATACTTTTTTTGCAGTCTTTTCATGGACCGTAATCTGGACGTTATGTGCAACAACTTTACAAATCACCCTTGGTATTCTCACAGCGGTTGTTGCTCACCAAAAATTTATTAAATTTAAACGTATTTTCGGTATCATTTTCTTATTACCGTGGGCGGTCCCAGCGTTTATTACTATCATGAGTTTTTCGAATATATTCAACGATAGCGTAGGTGCCATCAATACTCAAGTTATTCCTTTCATAAACCAGCTTCCATTTGTAGATATCAGTGCAATCTCTTGGAAAACGGACCCGAACTGGACTAAAGTGGCAATCATCTTAGTTCAAGGATGGTTAGGATTTCCCTATATCTATGTAATGGTTACAGGGATTTTACAGTCGATTTCTGAAGATTTGTATGAAGCAGCAAAAATCGATGGAGCAAATGCATGGCAACGTTTCTCAAATATCACACTGCCAGCTGTATTTCTAGTTGCGGCACCAACGTTTATTACCCAATATACTGGGAATTTCAATAATTTTTCTATGATCTACCTATTTAACAATGGAGGGCCCGGAAGCGTGGGTGGAGGAGCTGGTTCTACAGATATCCTGATTTCATGGATTTATAAACTTACGACTGGAACTTCTCCGCAGTATTCTATGGCTTCAGCCATTACGTTGATCATCTCCATCATCGTTATCTGCGTATCTTTGCTAGTGTTCAAAAAGACAAATGCGTTCAATATGGGGGATTAAACAATGAAAAAATTTCATTCGAGTGCACGATTCCAAAAACGGCTTTCTCACTTTTTTACTTACTTTTT
This sequence comes from Enterococcus sp. E5-162, assembly GCF_035725965.1. Classification (NCBI taxonomy): domain Bacteria; kingdom Bacillati; phylum Bacillota; class Bacilli; order Lactobacillales; family Enterococcaceae; genus Enterococcus; species Enterococcus sp. E5-162. The sequence goes on from NZ_JAPRFV010000001.1 coordinate 247,338, forward strand.
TCTTTTACTGTTATCAGTCATTATTATCTATCCACTTTTGATCACAGCAAGTACTGCCTTCAAGTCAGGAAACATTGCGGCTTTCAGTTTGGATTTTTCAAGCGACTGGACTTTAGGGAATTTCACGCGACTGTTCAGTGAAACACTTTACGGGACGTGGTATAAAAATACGTTAATCATCTCTGTCCTAACGATGATCGTACAAGTAACTGTAGTAACTTTAGCTGGCTATACGTATAGCCGTTATCGTTTTATCGGACGCAAATCAAGTTTGATGTTCTTTTTAGTGATTCAGATGGTACCGACTATGGCAGCATTGACTGCCTTTTATGTCATGGCTTTCTTATTAGAGGCACTAGATAAGTATTGGTTCTTGACGATGATTTATATAGGCGGTGGGATTCCAATGAATACTTGGCTGATGAAAGGATACTTTGACACAGTACCAATAGATTTAGATGAATCTGCTAAACTTGATGGGGCAGGGCATTTCAGGATTTTTTTCCAGATTGTATTACCTCTTGTCAAACCAATGCTCGCCGTTCAAGCATTATGGGCATTCATGGGACCTTTTGGCGACTTCATGCTAGCGAAGTTCCTGCTCCGAACACCTGAAAATCAGACTGTTGCTGTCGGCCTGCAAACATTTATTTCTGACGTGACAAATCAAAGGGTCTCCCTCTTTGCTGCTGGAGCAATTTTGATTGCTTTACCGATTTGTCTATTATTCTTCTTTTTACAAAAGAACTTTGTTACCGGCCTGACATCTGGCGGGACAAAAGGATAGGAGCAGAGGATCATGCAAACATTTCCGTTAAATTATTTTTCCACTTTACGTACGCCAACTCAAGTGTTTGCGGGACGCAAACTATTATCATGGCCCAAATTTTTCTTGATATTTGTATTTTTAGTTTCCTTGATGGTCATGCCTGTGACTCTTTTTTATGCCAATCAGATCCAAGGGATTCCATTAGAACAATTTCTATCCGTTCATTCGTTGATCGATGAACAAGGAACCAAAAAATTTTCTGAACTTGAATTATCTGAAACTGGGTTACAATCATCGCAACAAACGATAGCTGTGACCCCTGAAATTTTGGTAGGTGTGTCTTTATCTGAGAAACAACAATCCGATCATGGAACTTTTATTGATTTTGAGAAGGAACAATGGGTGATCCAACAAAAGGATAAATCTGGTATACGCCGCTATACGATGAATTATAGTCCATCTTTCCAACCGGATTCTGTACGTACGCCGGAAGATTTCCAACGATTTTTAGAAAGAGAATTTTATGCCAGTAATCGTCCAACAATCATTTTATCTTATAGTTTAAGTCTTGGTCTTGTCCTATTTATCATGACGAGTCTCATTTTATTCGGTGCTTCCTTTTTCTTGTGGATGACAAGAAAAAGCCAACTCTCATCCATTCATACATTCAAAGAGAGTGCAAATTTGATGCTGAATGTGATGGGGATAGGATCCATGGTAGCAGCAGTTGTAGGGTTTATCCACTTTGACTTTATCTTGATGCTAAGTGTCCAAACAATGATAACTGTCTTGCTGCTTTTATGGGTTTTTGCTAAGACAAAATTCAAAGATAAGCGTGTCGAATGACAAGTTTAAGTGATTTGTGCGACAATGAATGTGAAAAAAATGAAAAATAAAGTAGTTTTTGAAAAATTTCTGAAAAAATTAAACTTCTTAGTTGATTCTTTTCTTTTTTAGTATTAACGTAATAGGGTAGTTTTTTTAAGGAGGAAAATCATGTTAGAGAAAACTTTATACAACCAATTATTTTCACGTTCTTTCTCGCTCCCTGTCGAAGTAAATTATTGGGACGGTACAACGAAACAATACGGAGATACGGACACTCCTCCCCAAATCAAAATCAATATCCATGAAGAAATCCCAATGAAAGAGATTACAAGCAACGCTTCTTTGGCACTAGGAGAAGCCTATATGGATCATCGAATCGAGATCGAGGGAAGTATCCAAGCATTAATCAACGATGCTTATCAGCAAGCAAACAGCTTTTTACGAGGAAAAGATTATCTAAAATGGCTGCCAAAGAAAGAAAAACATACAAAACAAAAAAACAAAGAAGATATCCATGCGCATTATGACTTAGGTAACGACTTTTATAAACTTTGGCTAGACCCAACTTTGACTTATTCTTGTGCCTATTTCAACACACCTGAAGATACGTTGGAACAAGCACAAATCAATAAAGTCCATCATATTTTAGACAAACTCTTTATCAAAGAAGGCGAAACGTTGCTTGATATCGGTTGCGGCTGGGGAACATTGATGTTCACTGCTGCCAAAGAATATAACGTCAAAGCAACTGGGATTACTCTAAGTGAAGAACAATACGATTTGATCACAAAAAAAATCAAAGAAGAACATTTAGAAGATAAATGCCGTGTATTATTAATGGATTACCGTGAACTAAAAGGCGAAACGTTTGATCATATCACAAGTGTAGGTATGTTCGAACATGTAGGTTCTGAAAATCTTGAAGGTTATTTCAAAGTCGTAAAAGATTTATTGAAACCAAAAGGAACAGCTTTGATCCATGGAATCAGTCGACAACAAGGCGGTGCGACAAATGCTTGGATCAATAAATATATTTTCCCTGGCGGTTATGTTCCTGGGGTTACTGAATTAGTTGATAATATTACAAAAAACGATTTGCAATTGATCGATTTAGAAAGTTTGCGTCGTGACTATCAATTGACATTAGAGCATTGGACAAAAAATTTCCATCAAGTCCAAGATCAAGTCACGAAAGAAATGGGTGATTCCTTCTATCGAATGTGGGATCTATATTTACAAGCTTGTGCAGCGTCATTTGAGTCAAGCAATATCGATGTAATTCAATATTTGCTTGTTCAACCTGGAAATAATGATATCCCAATGCATCGTGCATAATTGATATAAAAAGGCAGTTTAAAAGCTATTTAATTATTTAATAAATGGAAGCTAAGTTTTATGATGCTCCCGAAGTGAGATTTTAGTCTAACTTCTAGGGTTGTCTCTAAAGCTTAGCTTCTTTTTTATTTTCATAATAATAACGTTGTTCTTTAATTTTTAAACATGACAGAAATTTTTTTCTTCGTTATACTTGTATAGAATACTATTTTATAATAAAGGAGATAAAATCAATGAAGAAAACTGTTATTTATACTAGTTTATTTGCGGCTTTGTTTTTAGCTGCTTGTCAATCAAACACCAATCAAGGAACATCTGGGAATACATCTTCAAGTAGTGAACAACGCTCTTCTCAGGTATCGGAATCCTCAACAAACGCAAGTACATCTTCGTCTAGCCAAACAAAGAATTCGAGCGAGGCAATGGGCCAGTCAGCTATCAAAGTGTCTGCAGCTCGTGCGATTGAATTGTTTAAAGATAAGTATCCAGATACTGCTATTACTAGTTTGGAACTAGATAGTGATTGGGGATCTTACTTCTACAAGATAGAAGGTGTCGATGATCAAAAAGAATATGAAGCAAGAATTGATGCTCAGAATGAAAAAATGGAAACAGAGAATCCAGAAACGCTAGATCGAGAGGATCAAAATGGTCAAAAGAAAAAAGAAGATGGTCTAGCTGTTGATAAATTAATTACAATTGAGGAAGCAGCAAAGATTGCTGTCGATAAAGTAGGAAGCGGTACAGCAACAGATTGGGATCTGGATAAAGATCTAGGTACTACTTATTGGGAAGTCAAAGTACAAAATGGTAATCAAAGTACATCAGTCAAGATCAATAGTGAAACAGGGGAAGTACTATCAACCGAACAGGATGATTAAGAATTTCGTTGAAAAACAAGAGTTGATTTTTCTTTTAGTCATGATACACTAGATAAAATAACTTGTTTGAAGGAGCGATTTACTTGAGTTTAGAAACGACCTTTGCCAATCATACCTTTGCTAACCCTTTTATGAATGCATCTGGTGTACACTGCATGACTACCCAGGAATTAGACGAGCTGGCTCATTCAGAAGCAGGAGCATTTATCACTAAGAGCTGTACAATCAATGAACGAAAAGGAAATCCCGAACCACGTTATTTTGATGTTCCTTTAGGCAGTATCAATTCTATGGGGCTTCCAAACTTAGGCTTTTCTTATTATCTAGAGTATGCTCTTGCGTATGAAAAAGCGCAGAAAAAACCAAATCAACCATTATTTTTTTCGATCGCCGGGATGAGTGTCCAAGAAAACTTGGAAATGCTTGGGGAAATAGAAAAAAGTGGATTCAAGGGGATTACTGAACTAAATTTATCTTGTCCAAATGTGCCTGGTAAACCACAACTAGCTTACGATTTTGAGGCCACTTATGAAACATTGAAAGAAGTATTCAGCATCTTTTCTAAGCCGTTAGGGATCAAATTGCCTCCTTATTTTGATTTTGCTCATTTTGATCAGATGGCAGATATCTTGAATCAGTTCCCGTTGACATATGTCAATGCTATCAACAGTGTGGGTAACGGGTTGTATATCGATACAGACAAAGAAGCAGTGGTCATCAAACCAAAAGAAGGGTTCGGCGGCATTGGGGGAGAGTATATCAAGCCGACCGCTTTAGCAAATGTCCGCGCTTTTTATACGCGTTTGAAACCAGAAATCCAAATCATTGGTACAGGTGGGATTCGGACAGGACAAGATGCATTTGAACATCTGCTATGTGGCGCAAGCATGTTACAGATTGGTACCGAGCTTCATAAAGAAGGGCCGGAAATTTTTTCTAGAATCATAAAAGAATTAACGCAGATTATGTCAGAAAAAGGATATACGTCAATTGACGAATTTAAAGGCAAATTACGCAACATTTCATAGCAAAAAGACGAAGGTCATGATTGATCTTCGTCTTTTTTTATAAAAAACACTCGTCTGTTCATTCATGTGCAAGCGTACTCATTGTATGTTAGACGAACTTGTGGGAAAATAACAGGGGCAAAAAGGAGGATACTATGAAAGATGCAACAGAATTAGCGAAAGGACTTAAAGAAAAAGAATTTAGTTTTCAAGAATTAGCTGATGATGTACAGAAAAAAATAAAAAAACAAAATCATGAATTGAATGCGTTTGTTGCACTTGAACCATTCGAGAATAGTTCCACTGAACGATTGATTCCCCAGTCAGAAAAAGGACCATTGGCAGGTATTCCATTCCCTTTAAAAATGCTCGGTCAAGAAAAAAAGGGATGGCTAGCTACTTCAGGATCTCGTTTATTTGAAACACATCGAGCTTCTCTTACATCCAATTATGTACAGCAAGCAGAAGCGATAGGGCTAGTTCCTTTTGGACAAACCAATGCGCCAGAGTTTGGTTTCAAAAATATTACAGACCCCGTCATCTATGGCCCAGCAAGAAACCCCTGGAACCTTGAATGTACACCTGGCGGATCAAGTGGAGGCGCTGCTGCTGCAGTTTCAGCGGGAATCGTTCCTTTAGCTGGCGCTAGTGACGGTGGTGGTTCTATTAGAATACCCGCTTCGTTTTGCGGATTGATTGGGCTGAAACCTTCGCGAGGGACGATGCCAGTTGGTCCATATGCTTGGCGAGGATGGCAAGGAGCTGCTATTGATTTCGGTTTGACGGTTTCTATGAGAGACACGGAGGCTTTATTTTATGGGATGAGAAGCATCCATTCCGGTGCGCCATATCAAGTATCGCCAGTTGAGTGGCAAACACATCCAAGAAAAAAACATTTGAAGATAGCTTTTTGTGTTGATTCACCGATCCACTCACAGATTAGTGAAGAGGCAGTACTTGCTGTAAAAAAAGCTGTAGATTTCCTTGAAAAAGAAGGACATGATTTGACGGAGATTCCTTACCCACTAGATGGTCGTAAACTGATTAGGTCTTATTATCAGATGAATGGCGCAGAGACAGCAGCAATGATCCACTCGATTGAAGCAGGCATCCAGCGAACTGTCAGAAAAGAAGAACTTGAGCCGATCTCTTGGACTTTGTTCCAATATGGTCAGAAACTTTCTGCCGCTACTTACATTGATTCTCTGCATGTATGGGATGAAGCAGCAATTGTCATGGAACACTTGCATCAAGAATATGATTTATTCCTTTCACCAACGACTGCATTTACTGCCCCTAAAATCAGCGAAGATTTGCAAAGTGATACGATAAGAGCACAGATGGAACACATCCATGATTGTTCTGAAGTACAAGCTTTAGAAGTTGTTTCTTCTATGTTTGAGGAAAGCTTGAAGATCACACCTTATACACAATTGGCTAATCTGACTGGACAACCAGCAATCAGCTTGCCTACTCATTTGACAAAAGAAAACATGCCTCTCGGGATTCAATTTATGTCCGCCAGAGGAAGAGAAGATTTGCTGCTTCAAATCGGCTATCTATTTGAAGCAAGTCACCAGTTCCATTTACCAAATCCATGGAAATAGCAGAAACAAGGAGAAGAAAAAATGAAGAAAAAAAGATTGTTTGCTCTAATAACTAGCGTCTTTTTTATTTTAAGCGCTTGCGGTACAGCTGCCGCTAACCAAGAAGATCACAGCTGGAGTAATGTGGAAAAAAAGAAAGAATTGGTAGTAGCAACTTCTGGCACACTATTTCCCGCTTCTTATTATAATGATCAAAATGAATTAGTTGGTTATGACGTAGACTTGGCGAAAGAGGTAGCCAAACGTTTAAATGTCAAAATCTCCTTTAAAGAATACAATGTGGATGGACAAATCACTTCTGTTTCAAAAGGAGAATCAGATTTTGCTGCGAACGATTTTGGTATCACAAAAGAAAGAGAAAAAAAATTCTCCCTTTCAGAGCCTTTCAAATATTCATTTGACAGTATGATCGTACGAAAAAAAGATGATTCAGGAATCCACTCACTTGATGATCTTAAAGGAAAAAAAGCAGCTGGCGAACCCAATACTAGCTATATGCGTTTAGCGGAAAAACACGGAGCTAAATTAGTTACTTACGATAACGCCACGAATGATCAATATTTAAGCGATGTAGCAAACGGTCGAACAGACGTTATTCTAAATGATTATTATTTGCAGAAAATGGCCGTATCTGCTTTACCAGATATCCCCGTAAAAATCTTGGAGAACGTTTATTTCAATGAAAACGAAAGTGGTTTTTTATTGAAAGAAGGAAATGATGCTTTGAAAAAGAAAATCGATGGCGTATTAAAAGAGATGAAAGAAGATGGGACGACAAAGAAAATATCTGAAAAATATTTTCAAACTGATGTTTCAGTCAAACCGAAAGAAACGATGACTGAGTCGGTGAGTGATTGATGTACTTTCCTCTCATTGATTTTTCCCTCATGTGGACTTCACTTCCTTTCGTACTGCAAGGCTTGGTATACACATTAGGGATCGGCTTCGTGTCTTTTGTTTTAGGAAACTTGGTAGGGTTGCTTTTGACAGTTCTAGGTCTTTTGGATTGGCTACCTCTGAATGTATTTATTCGTTTTTATTTATCGTTCTTTAGAGGTATTCCCGCACTAGTCTTGCTGTTCTTGTTATATTTCGGGTTACCTTATCAATTAAGTGCCTTAACGGCTTCAGTCATCTGCTTCACGATTACCAGCAGTGCATTTATTGGTGAAATCTATCGAGGATCACTAGCAGGCGTTTCTTCAGGTCAGTGGGACGCTGGTTTAGCTTCTGGTTTTTCTTTCTTTGGGGTATTGAAATATATCGTTTTACCGCAAGCCTTTCGAATCTCGGTACCGGCACTCAGTAACGTAGCTATGGATTTAGTGAAAGGTACCTCATTAGCGGCAACGATCACAGTGCCAGAAATATTTCAAAAAGCAAAGATCATAGGTGGTCGGACATTCGACTATTTTTCTCTCTATATTTTAGTTGCACTGATTTATTGGATCATTTGTATCGGGATCGAAAAAGTGCAACAGTATTTAGAAAAACGTTCCGTCCATCAGTCAATCTGAAAAATAGAAATGGTGCTAACGTGACAAGCATCATTTCTATTTTTGTTTCTTGTGTATTCTGTCTAGTATTTTAAAATCATTTCATGTAAAATGTAAGACGAAAATATGTTCGGAGGTAAAAACATGAAGACCCCGCTAACCATCGAAATAGAATCCTCATTATACCAATATTGCATCGAGCAGGGCGGCTTAGTCGTAGAAGAAGTCACGATGCCTGATGACCAAGGAATTGTAGATACGCTTAGCTGCTTGACAAAATTTGATGGCAGCCGAGAATGGCGATGCTATGAGCTGAAAGTGACAAAAGCAGATTTTCGTTCTACAGCCAAACTGTCATTTGTCGGGCATTATAATTATTTTGTTTTGCCAAGTAAACTATATGAAGAAGTGAAAAAAGAGATCCCTACAGGAATAGGTGTACTAGTATATCGCCCGTACACGATCGAAGAGGAAATGCCTGCATCTGGTACATTTATGATTGCGAAAAAAGCAGCAAAGAAGGAGCTTGCTGTACCGGAAGAAGCTTTGACAAACCGTTTTATGGCTTCTTTATTCAGAGAAGTAAGAAAAGCAAAGCAAATGGAGCGAGGCGTAAAATATTTTCCAACAGATCAATTGTACAAAGAATTGAAAAGACGTTCAGAAAACCAAGATCCCTTTTCTAACGAACGATACTATGAACGATTTTTAGAAGAAATAGCTAGTCAGGCAATCAATGAGTTGCAAGAAGAAGTTGCTGCGCTTCAACATGATTATGAATACTTAAGGCAACAACAGCAGATCCGGCGGTTGCCCACAGAGCCATTGGAGTGAAAAATATGTACTATCCTTATTTAAGAGGAAAACAATTTGACCTATTAGCATTAAAAGAAGCATTGTCGCGAGGATTGCTCTCCAATAAAATCCAACCGGTAATCGAACCAGTACGTGATTCCGCTACGCTTAAAAACGTGATCGAATTATTTCAAAAAAAGCACCATCCAATCGCTGTAATCCAAAATCCCCAAGTAGGACAATTCAAATTATTCGATCAGCATGTGCACAGTTGGACAGTCAAGGAACATAGCTCTGTCGTCTCTGCACAGATTTTAACGCCAGAAAATCTTAACGACGTACTGAATTCACCTCCAACATTTCTTGTATTCGATGGACAACACTATCCAAAAGACGCAGAGGTGTGGAAACAGCTGGCAGGAGTCGATTCGAAATTCTTGATACCAGATGCTAGTCGCTTTCGCATCTGGCTGCCCGAAAATAAAATTGTGATCCGTGACTCTTTTCGAACGAGAAAGCATGTTGAAAGTTATACAGATAAAGCAGACGATTTTTTTAGTGATGACTATCTTTTTTTCCACGAAGACGGATATAGTGGATTTTCTGATTTCACGATCGAAGGCAGCCGTTATTTCGATAAAGGGTTTCCTAGCCGAGCGCTTGCTATCCATCTAACGTATATCGATGCTTACGGTAATATCCGCGTAAAGCATTTTGTCTCTGACAGTAATGATTCCGCTAAAGATCAAGCATTGAAGTTTCTTGAAGCAGGAGATAAAATGAAAAAATGGATCATGCGTCACCATCATCAGCTCTTAATCACATCAGGAATGATTGAATTACTGGCTCTCTACCAGCAACAAAAATTTCCAGGACTCGGAGTATTGAAAAAATGGTCCCTAATGCATCATTTGGAACTTATCAGTCAACTACTGGATCATCCAAAAAATTGGCTTAGAAGTTATTCAAAAGTTCCTGAACTGTATGAAGTGATTCAAAAATTAGAGAATATAAATGAAAAAGAAACAGAAAAGAGGTAACTGGATGTGTATATTCGGCTAGCAAGAAAAGAAGAAGTAGAAGAAGTGGTAAAAATTATTGATGCTGCAGCGGAATTTATTGCTTCGCAAGGCTCTCCCCAATGGCAGAACGGGCAGAAACCAACAAAAGAAACGATTTTGAACGATATTGAAAGAAAAGAAAGTTATGTATTAATAGTCGAAGATCAAATTGTTGGAACAGCTGCATTAGTCTCAGGCGTGGATCCCGTTTACACAAAAATAGATGGTAGTTGGAAAGAATCAACTGGTCCTTATTTATCGATTCATCGTGTTGCTTTAGCAGAAAGTACTCGAGGAAAAAAACTAGCAAAACCGTTCTTAGAACATTTGTTGACGATTGCAGCCAGCAAAGATATTCAAGATGTCCGTATCGATACTTATCCAGCTAATGAACCGATGGAAAAGACCATCTATTCTGCTGGATTCACTTATCAAGGAATGATTGAATTCCCTTTTGAACATGGTGAAAGAAAAGCGTATCAAAAAATAATCAAGTGAGTATAAAAGCATCTTCACAAGGATGAAGACTTAATAATATGAAAAAACAACTAGCTGATTGCTAAGAGATTGGGACAGTAGTGGTGAGCTTCAAGAAATAGTTTTCGAAGAAGCTACTTCTGAAACACCGTTCATCGAGAGGTCGTGACACCATTTTTGTCGCGGCCTCTCAGCTTATCTTATGGCTATTTAGCTAATCTGTTTCTATCAATAATCCTTTTTTTATTTTATCTACTGCTTCTTGGAACGCTCCATCGTTTGATACGACTAAAAGTGTGGGAATAGCTGTCAACCGTTCCAGTTGAGCTAAGTCTTTCGCATAAACTGCCATTCTGGCCAAAATCTGTTCGGGTGAATCTCCACGCTTTTTCAGGCGCGATTGTAATGTTTCTTTAGAAATCGTAATAAAGATCGGACGGACTACCGTGCCAAAATACTCGTATAAATGCCAAAAACCATTTGCCGTCAAAACGGCATAACAATTTCCTTCCTTCAGTTTTTTGGTAATCTCTGCTTTGCTGGAACCATATTTATGTTGAGCATATTGATCCCACTCTGCAAACTCGTCTCGCTTGATCATTTGATTGAATGCATCGTCAGATACAAAATAATAATCCTCTTGATCTTTTTCTCCAGGTCTTGGTGATCGATTCGTGTAAGTAATGATCTTTTGTTCGGGCTGAAAAACAGCTTCTGCGAGTGAAGTTTTCCCAGAACCAGAAGGTCCGATAAACACATAGCAATAATTCATCATCATTTCTCCTTTGATATTTGAGCAACTGAAAAAGCTTTGGAAATATTTCCAAAGCTTTTGAAAGCAACGTCGCTTTTTTTGTTTATTATACCAGTAATCCAGTCACAATAGCACTTAAAAAGCTGACTAAAGTCGCTGTTAGCAAAATTTTCAATCCGTGTTTTGCGACAAGATTTCCTTTTTCTTCATTTAATCCCTTCATCGCGCCAGAAATGATCCCGATAGAAGAGAAGTTGGCAAATGAAACAAGGAAAACAGATATGATCGCTGTTGTGCGTTCAGTAAAATGGAAATGACCGTTAGCTAATTCTGTCATAGCAACAAATTCATTTGTAACCAATTTAGTCGCCATGATACTACCAGCATCCACTGCTTCTTTCCATGGGATTCCACTGATGAAGGCAAGGGGGGCAAAGATATAACCTAAGATCTCTTGGAAAGTAATACCGAATATCCCGTGAAAGATAGCATTGATCATGGCAATCAAGGCAACGAATCCGATAAGCATAGCAGCAACCGTGATTGCCACATGGAAACCATCAAGAATGTATTCTCCCAACATTTGGAAAAAGGTCTGTTCTTTGTTTTCTTCAATAATTAGTTCGTCTTCTTTTTCTTCTAATACATAGGGATTCACAATCGAAGCCAGAATATATCCGCCAAATAAATTCAAAACAAGGGCAGTGATCACATATTTAGAATCGATTAGTGCCATATAAGATCCGACGATTGACATAGACACTGTAGACATAGCCGAGACACTCATGGTGAATAAACGTTTCTCAGATAAGAAAGGTAATTCCTTCTTTATGGAAATAAATACTTCCGATTGCCCTAAAATAGCAGAAGCTACTCCATTGTAGGATTCTAATTTGCCCATTCCGTTGATTTTACTTAACCCAAGACCAACGGCTTTCATAAACAATGGAAGAATTTTGATGTAACGTAAAATCCCGATAATAGCAGAAATAAATACGATTGGCATCAATACGGAAAGAAAGAAAGGTGCACTTCCTTTATTTGCTACACCGGCAAAAACAAAGTCAACACCCTGCCCAGCAAAAGCAAGAAGATGATCAAACATTTTTGACAATACAGAAACAACCGCTGTACCAAAAGTTGTACGTAATAATACGAAACCAAGAACAAGCTGTAAAACGAACATCACAATTAGTGGTTTCAATTTGATTGCTTTTTTGTTGCTGCTGATCAAAAAAGCAAGACCTAATGTGACAAATAAACCAATAATACCTAATAAATAACTCAAATAATCACTCCTATTCCAAATTCCGTTTTATTTTACCTGTTTTGTAAATAAAATACTAATCTTTAGTGAAATTTTCATTACTTTTTTAGAGTAAAACGCATTCATTTCCCATTAGAATACAAAGCAACCAAAATAAATTAAAAAAACAGATAAAAGACGCTAAAAAAACTGATGTTCCATTGTTTTTTCGTATTTCAAATAGAGAGGGAAAGTAAGTGAAAGTATGAGAAATAAAATTTATCCTATTCTTGTTTTTTCTTTCAAACTGAATATCCCTCAAGAAGGGACAAGAAGTGTATCCACTTAGTAATGGCTATAAAAAAACGAAACTATTGTTTAAGCTAATGCTAATAGTTTCGTTTTCAACCTTTATAAGTGAGTTTTTTCTATTGGTAGTATAGATTTTCTGAAGGGTAAACAGGTGCGCAAGTAATATCGATTCCTAGTTTTTTCAATGTTTGTTCATCATTTTTATTGACCATCACAGTGGAGTGGGCTTGTGCTCCCTCAAGTTCAGCTAGTTTATCATAAGCAACTTGAGCGATTGGATTCGTTACTGCACTGATTGATAAAGCGATCAAAACCTCATTGATGCTTAGTGCATCCAAAGAGGAATGAAGTGTCTTTGACTTCAATCCTTGTATTGTTTCAAGAACTAATGGTGATAATAAAGGAATGTCATCTGCAATATGCGCTAAATGTTTTACTGCATTTAAGATGACTGCCGCTGACGCATCCATCAATGAGCTTGTACGTCCAGTAATAATGATTTCATCTGGTAATTCGATGGCAATCACAGCAGAAGGATCTTTTGTAGGACTTTGTGCTTGAATTTTATCTGCATAATCATGGGCAGGAACGACAACGTTTCGGTCTTCAGGGCGTAATCCGACTTCTTCCATAATCAGTTTGATTCGATTAACTGCTTCTTCGTCAATCAATCCTTTTTTGAAGTCACACTCTGTTTGGAAATAGCGGCGGATGATTTCTTGTTTAGAAGCTTCTTGGACAACCGCATCATCCACGATACCAAATCCTACACGATTCACACCCATGTCAGTAGGAGATTGATAAACAGATTCTTTACCAGTAATTTTTTCAATAATACGTTTGATTACAGGGAAGGTTTCAACATCTCGATTATAATTTACAGCTACTTTATTGTAGGCGTCAAAGTGGAAGGAATCGATCATATTGACATCCTTCAAATCGACTGTGGCTGCTTCATAGGCAATGTTCAATGGATGTTTCAACGGAACGTTCCATACTGGAAAAGTTTCGAACTTGGAGTAACCAGCTGCATGTCCTTTTTGGCTTTCATGATACAGTTGGTTCAAACAAGTAGCGAGTTTTCCGCTTCCTGGTCCAGGAGCTGACACTACAACGATTGGTTTAGCTGTTTCAATGTATTCGTTTTTCCCAAACCCATCTTCTGAAACGATTTTTTCTACGTTGACTGGATAGTCTTCGATTTCTGAATGTTTATAGACTTTGATATTTCGTCTTTCTAGTTTATTGATAAAGACTTTCGTGGCAGGCTGGCCGCTATAGCGAGTGATAACGACACTGTTGATCAATAATCCATAACCGCGTAATTCATCAATCAGTCGCAAGATATCCATATCATAAGTAATCCCATAATCACCGCGGATCTTATTACGTTCAATGTCTCCGGCATAGACGCAAATCAGTATTTCAGCCTGATCTTTTAATTTTTGTAGCAATTTGATTTTCGCATCTTCTTCAAATCCTGGAAGTACACGTTTTGCATGTTTGTCATCCACTAGCTTTCCACCAAATTCCAAATATAATTTATCATAGTGGTTCACTCGTTCCAAAATATACGCGGACTGCTCTTCAATATATTTCTCTGAATCAAAACCAATTTTTTTCACTGGGTTCCCTCCTTAAGTACTAAAGCATTTTTTCATTTTTTTTTGGATTCGTCAACTGGAAGAGTAAAATTCCTCAAAAAAACAAAGAAAATGATTTAAACCAACTTGTCTAGATAGTTATTCATTGGTATGATAGTTTTTGATAAGGAAGGTGCTACATGAAAAAAAGACAGAAAAAGAAAAACGCATATAAACACTATATCCGTTCGATTTTTACCGGTTATGAAAAAATGCTTGAAGATCCCGAATTAGAACAATTGACGTTTACTTATTTAAACGAAGAAACGCAACTAACTCGTGATGACCATCAGCGCATTCATTTCACAACAAGAGATCTGCCTAGTAAATAAAAGAATATGATAAAAGTCATTGTATTCGATTCTGTCCTATCAGATGAATCAGATATCAAAGACTAGTTGATCGAAAAAAAGGCTGTGCCAAATTTTGGTGCAGCCTGTTTTATGGAGCATTGCCCGCTCTTTTTTATAACAATTTTTTACAGAAAATGGTACTATTGAAGTATTAATAAGTGAAAATCAGATGAGTAAGAGGAGGCAAGTAGTATGAAAGAGCCAGATACAAACACAAATTACGAGCAAGGCGAACTAGAGGAGACGAGCACGAATCAGGATACAGCAAAAGAATCGTCTTCTTTTTATGATATCAAAGAAAAAGCAAGCATGAATCTTTCCCAATTATTAGAAGATTTACAAGCTTTTGAAAAAGCTGTCCGCGAAGAAGATATTCCTGAGATCTACCGTTTGTACAACGGCAGATTGAACGAAGAATTAAAACGAAGCTCAAATGAAAATCACGAGATTGACCAATTGCTGATGCGTAAGATCCATGATCGTTTTTTGCAAGAATTTCCTTTTATGGAACAAGTAGAAAGCATCTCACCAACGATGAGCTATTACAAAATCGGCACTTATTACCATGATCGCCCTACAATTGGTATCGATGCAAGTTTGCCAGAAATTTTTGTTTTGCCTAAGATCGATGAAGAGTGGGAGAAATATTCCCAACCGGAGACAACGGACTATGACAAAAAAATCAATGAGCTAGACGCAAAGGTGATCACAGCTCAGACAGAGATCGAACGTCTAAACGAACAGATAAAAGAAATCAATCGGCAGATGACTGATTTGGACGATAATAAAGGATTCTTGAATCGTAAGAAAATCGAGGAAGAAATTCAAGAATTAGAGAAGAAGAAGCAAGTGCTATCTAATGAAAAATTAGGCTGGCTTCCTTATATCGAGACACCTGAAACAATCCAACAGCAAAAAGAAGCATTGAAACAAGAAGCAAGAGCGGACCAACTTCGCGCAGCCATCGTAGAAAAAGAGCAACGGCAAATCAGTCGCTATTTCGGTAGCAAAGAGGGGTTTGGTCAAGCAATCCATGAATTCTTGATGAATTATCTTGGTAATGAAAATCCTAATAATCAATCTAATGAAGGAGGTTCCGAGTATGAATGAACACGATGAAGCAGAATGGACAAAAAATGAATCACAGACAGAAGATCATGAAGAAACGAACACTTCATTAGAGGAACAAACCAGTAAGCCACTGGATGACACAGAAGAAGTCCTTATGCCAGAAGAAACAAAAATCCATGAAAAAGAAAAAGTAACTCCGACAAATACGGATACTTCAGAAAACACCCATGCTTATGAAGTATCTGAAAATCCCGGATATTTAGAAGGAAAAGAGCAAGATTATCAAGATATCGTCAGTTTGATTGAAACAGCGGAAGCAGAATTAGCGGATTTACGTATGAGAAAATATTTGATTGAATCAGATTTTCCCGAATTATTAGAATCATATGACCGCTTTATATTGAATGAAGAACCGATCTCAACGATTGGAAAAACAAGTCTGATCGAATATTTCACATATGAATTACTGAAACCGTTGAATGATATTGGTCTGGAACGATCAAATTCAGCTTATGACACATGGAAAACAAGACATTTCTCTATCAATTATACGTTGAATGGACAAAACGAATTAGTCTTTTCCTTTGTATTACCGACCATCGATCAACGATACCAAGTGGAATCGATGAGTCTTCTAAATGTATCACCAGAGACGATGGAAATCGATGTCCAGGATGATCGAGTGCTTTCTTTGATCCGATACTGGTCAGTTGATCGAGTATTCTCAGCAGGACAGATTACGATCTTCAATCACAAATTGAATCAATTATTAGCCCATGCTAGAATGCTTGGTTTTACAGTTAATCAGACACTACTAGACAATACGAAGCCACTTCGTTTGAACCTTCAGAGCGAATTTGAATTGACGAATGAAGTATTGGATGATATTTTTATCGTGGCGATGAAAAATCCCTCCTATGATATGGAAAAGATCAACGAAACTACTTATCAAGTACGATTAGATAAAGGACAGTCTTTAACGATAGCAACAAACGAAAAAGATCAAACGGTCTTGTCGATCTCATCTGGAGATTACCCACGATCCGTCATTGATTTCTTTATCAATTACGAATTCTTGGTTCCGTTAATGGTGAGAAAGTCCTGATTGGATAAGTTGGATTACCAGAGGTCATTCAGATAATTCTGTTCCAAAGGACTTGCGGCAGTTATCCAGAATAATTGTCACAAGTCTTTTCTGTATGTACTGAATGAACGTGAATCATCTGCTGGTGAAGGAGGAGTTACATCAAGAATGACCACAAATAAAATCGCCCAGCTTAGCTTATTGTCTGCTGCTTGTGTAGCAGGTAGGATCGCTTTTCAATTTATTCCGAATTTCCAGCCAATGACTGCTATTTTTTTATTTATAGTACTTTACTTAAGCTTGAAAGATGCGCTAATTGTCATGAGTCTTTCTATCGCAATCAGCAGTTTTTATTTTGGTGTGGGTCCATGGGTCATCGGTCAGTGGCTCAGCTATACCGTCGTTCTGGCGTTGTTTTCAATTTTCTACTCGAGAAGAACAATTCAAAGGAGTCTCTGGTTAAAAGGAACCTGCTTTTTTCTAGCAGGTATAGTTTATGGAATAGGGATGACTGTTTTCGATACGCTGCTCTATCATTTACCTCAACCTTGGGTCTATTACCTTCAAGGGGTGTCGTTTGATCTGATGCACAGTATAGGTAATGTTGTGTTCTTCCTTATTTTTCTGCCAGTCGTCAAACGTTTTTACAATCATTCAGGAGGAAAAAATGAAAAAAATAATTTATAGTCTGCTTGCAATGAGTGTCAGTGTACTCATGTTGACAAGTTGTAGTACAACCAAAACACCATCGACTTCAAACCAAAAGGAGGAAATAAAAACATCGCAAAAAGCAACGATCACGTTACAAGAAAATGGTCAAAACTTTTTGAAAAAAGAAGTGACTTTCAAAAAAGGAGAAACTTTACTGACTATTTTGAAACAAAATTTTGAAGTCGAGGAAAATGATGGCTTCATCACTTCGCTTGAAGGGCATTCTCAGGATGAAAAGAGTCAAACCTATTGGATGTTTACTGTGGATGGGAAAAGTGCTACTACTGGGGCAAAAGAGATCGAATTGAACAATGGACAATCGGTCATTTTCAATTTATCTAAATTATAAGTTTCATAAAAACTGTTAAAGGGCGGATATTGCTACTCTTTAGTCAGTTCACTTGATGAAAGAAGGAAAAGAATATGGAAAATTTTAAAAAAAGCGGAATGTTTTCCGTAATTGCTGCTCTAGGGGCTAATATTCTAGTTGCTATCAGCAAATTTGTCGGCTATGCAATCAGTGGCAGTGCCGCCATGCTGAATGAAAGCATCCATAGTATCGTTGATTGTAGTAATCAGATTTTGCTGCTATTTGGCGATAAACAAGCTAATAAAGGTCAGAGCGACTTGCATCAATTTGGTGAAGGTCGAGCAAAATACTTTTTTAGTACGATCGTCGCAATGATGCTTTTCTTCGGTGGGGGAGCACTAGGGGTGATGGAAGCTTTTGAAAAATTGACGCATCCATCCCATGAAGTTGGTAATCCAATCATTGTCATTGCCATTTTGTTATTTGGTTTGGTAATCGAAGGAAGTTCTTTGCGTGTCGCAATGAAGGAAATCAAAGAATTGAATACTGAAAATCTTTCCACGATGCGCTTTTTGCGCGAAAGTCGACATAGTGAAATACTGATTATATTTACGGAAGACTTGTGTGCTGTAATCGGTTTGGTCTTGGCTTTAGCGGGAACAATCTTGACTTATACAACCGGGATCGCTGCATTTGATGCTATCAGCGGATTAATGATCGGTTTCTTACTGATGGGAGCTGCGATTTTCCTAGCAAAAGAATTTTATAGTCTGATCATTGGTGAAAGTGTGACAGCAAGCGATTTATCAAAAATCAAGTTAGCCTTTGAACGACCTGAGATCAGTCGGCTAATTGATATCAAAACCGTTCATTTAAGTCCAACGGAAATTTTAGTCGCTGCAAAAGCAGATATTGTTGGAAACAAAGAAAATGAAACGTATTCGATCATCAATGATATTGAAAAAAATATGCGCCAGTCTCTTCCTGACAAGAAGATGTATATATACATTGAAACAGATAAATATGACCCAAATTATTCTCACAAATAAAACGTATGTTCATGAATTGAAGCAAAAATGAGAAAAATATAATCTTGTTTTTAAATAAAACGGCTACAATTTAGCGAATTTATGTTACAATGAGTCCGCTGTTTATTTGTTGTAATTAAAGGAGATATTTTAATGAACAAAAAGAAGAGTGCGCCATGGCTTCAAGCTTTGCATGCAGTGATGCCGCTTTGTATAAGCTATATACCAGTGGGATTAGCTTGTGGAGTATTGTTGCAAAAAGTTGGATTTGATCCTCTCTTATCAGGGCTGTTATCGATTCTGGTCTTTTCCGGCGGCGCGCAGTTTTTAGTTGCATCTATGCTTACGACGCAAGCATCATTTGCAACGACATTATTGATGGTTTTCTTTTTAGAATTACGCTATACATTATTAGGAGCAAGTCTTGCCGGTTTTATGAAAAAAGAAAAGCGGACGTTTTTAGCTGTCTTTTCTCAATCACTGAATGATGAAAACTATGCGGTGAACTACTTAAAGTTCTCAACTGACCCCTCTTGGAACAAAAGAAAGGCTTTATATGTCAATTGGTTCTCAATGGCTGCATGGGCCGGTAGCAACATGATCGGTAATTTTTTTGGCTCGGTGATTCGAGTAGATGCTGACCTTGTCCATTTTGCTTTGACTGCTATGTTCATTTTTATGTTTGTCATGCAAATGAAAAACGCACTACTGATCTTTACAGGTTTGTTTTCAGGTGTATTAGGGGTAATCTTCATGGTATTATTCCAAAACACATTCGGCTTGATTGCAGCTACTGTTATTGCTTCATTTGCCGGATTCATGCTGGAGAAGGCATTTAAAAAAGAAAAAGCCAAGAAACTAAGGGATCGCGGCAAAGATGTCAATGAACCGCTCTTCAACTTCCCAGAACAGGAGGCCAACCATCATGACTAAACTATATTTGCTGTTTTTAGTTGCTTGTCTGTTCATCGTTGCGTATATCCCGCGCTTGTTCCCGATGCTTTATTTTACTCATCGAAAAGTGCCATCTTGGTTTAGTGACTGGATGAAGTATGTACCAGTAGCATTGTTTGCGGCGTTAGCTTTCAAAGATGTCTTCATTACTCATGAACATCTGGATATTGCTTGGAATATCAAAATAGCTGCAATGATTCTAGTAGCAGGTGTGGCTTACAAAACACGTTCGATGGCGTTGTCAGTTTTGACAGGACTTGCGTCTGTCTTTTTACTGTCCATGCTTTAAACTGTTTTATTCCCTAAAAAACAGAGATTGCGACATAAGTTGTTCAAACTGATCTATCCAAACTGCATTTGCATCAGCCAATTGTGGATGCAAGTTCATTTGTTCGGATAAAAAGATTAGTGTTGACTTATGATGCAAGCTCTTTTTTGTTTTAAGAATTAAAGAGGGATTTGTCCTTCTATGTTTTTTTGCTATAATAGGGAAGATGTTTATTTTATGAAAGAATAGTTGAGGGAAATTAGATGAATAAAAAATTGATGCAAGGAACATTTTGGCTAACCTTTGCTAATCTTCTATGTAAAGTTTTAGGGGTAGTCTATTTGATTCCCTGGCTAAGTATGATGGGGAACAATCAAGATGGTATGCTTGCTACGACATTATACAATGTTGGCTATCTTCCATATGGATTGTTCCTGATGCTTGGTACAGTCGGATTTCCAAATGCGATTGCAAAAAAAGTAGCTGTAGCAACAAAAGAAGGAGATAACGCTGCTTGTCGGCTGATTTTTCGAAGTACGATCAATATCATGTTCGTCATCGGTATCGCCTCTGCTGCGTTGATGTATTTATTTGCTCCTTTATTAGCCGGAATCAGTCCAATCGCTAACGTTAACAACGGGATATTAGCTATCCGAAGTTTATGCCCATCTTTGGTTGCTATCCCGATTTTGAGTGCAATGAGAGGATACTTCCAAGGGAAAAACGATTTACGACCTTATGGAACTTCTTTGATTATTGAACAAGCTGTACGAGTGATCGTTATCTTGGCTGGTACTTATTACTTGCGCGTATTGACTGACGGAACCATATTAGAAGCTGTATTGATCAGTACAGTTGCTTCTTTCTTCGGGGGGTTAGCTGCGATTATCCATATGTATATCGTCGGACGCAGAAAAGACTTCTTTGAACTTAAAGACTTTTTGATTTCCAGTCGTTACTTCGAAAGAGAAAACCGATCTGCCTCTGTCTCTATCATTCGGGAAACACTACCGTTCATTTTTGTCGGCTCCGTCATTACTATCGTTCAAATGATCGACCAAGTAACGATGAAACCACTGCTTCACTTTTTCCGTCCAGAGATTGCAGATCAGCAACTGGAATTCTTATTCAGTCGTGCTTCTGTTAATCCAAACAAACTGACATTGATCCTGATTTCCATGGTAGGAACAGTTGCTATAAGTAGTTTGCCAATACTAAGCACAATGAAGAAAAAAGATCGTTTACAAATCGAAAAGACAGTAGGAGACAGTTTTTCGATTGCGTTATTGATCCTTCTTCCTTCATTGACCGGGATGTCTTTATTAGCTGGACCATTATACACATTGTTTTTTGGTTATGATCCTGAAAGTGTTGGTTATTTCCAAATGGCTTTGTTAGCTTCTTTGTTTTTCTCTTTATTCACGATCCTATCAACGATGCTTCAATCTCTGAACCACCATCGTTTTGCGATTCGACTAACTGTAGAAGCAATTATCCTGAAAGTCATCTTCCAAGTAATCGGACTAGGTCTAGTTGGCGGATACGGGATGAGCTTATCAAATGGCATGGCATTCGGTATCGTCTTTGTTCGTGGGTATCACTTTATGTGCAAAGAATACCGAATAGCACCTTTAGCAAAAATCAGCAGTTTTTTCTTAAAAACTTTCCGATCTACCTTGATTATGCTTGCGGTATGTTTCATCATTTTCTTTTTGCTGAATCAGCGATTGTCAATGGAATCAAAAAGTTATGCAATGGTTTATTGTGTGGCTTTAGGAAGTATTGGGGGTTTAGTATTTTTATTTTCTCAATTCGGAAAAAATGGGTTCCGAATGTTGAAAAATGTTAAACATCGTAGCGGAAGCAAAGAATAGGCTAACTAGTCGTCTTTTTGCTGTCACTAGAAAAACGGCAACTCGTATGATTACGCTTGTCGTTTTTCTATTTTCCAATTTTAGTTTCATATCTAATCTTACTTATGATATAGTTATGAGGTCTGGAAAAATTCTTTGAAACGAGGAAATTAAACACATGAAACTTGCAGTAGTTACAGATAGTTCGGCGTATCTGCCGGAACGTATCAAGAACCATCCCGACTTATTCGTGATTCCAATCCCTTTGATTATGGATGGGAAAATTTATAACGAAGGAATCGATATCGAAGCGGATGAATATTATGGACTTTTAAAAAACAGTAAAGATTTTCCTACTACTTCACAACCTGTCGTAGGGGAAGTTTTGGCTTTATATGAGGAATTGAAAGAGAAAGGCTATGACACGATTTTAAGTATCCATCTTTCTTCAGGTATTTCTGGTTTCGTCAACACCTTATTTGCGATGAAAGACGATATCAGTGGAGTAACGGTCATTCCTTATGACTCTAAGATCACTAGTATGCCGATGGGACATATGGTAGAAGCTGCCTTAGACTTAAATGATGAAGGTCAGCCCCTTGATGAGATACTTGCGCATGTCGATCGAATTCGAGATAATACTTACGCTTATCTAATTGTAGATGATTTGAACAATTTAGTACGGGGAGGGCGATTGACCAATGGCGCTGCACTGATTGGTAGCCTATTGAAAATCAAACCGATTCTGACATTTTCTGAAGGAAAAATTGTTTTATTCGAAAAAATCCGTTCAAGTAAAAAAGCATTTGCTCGGGCTGAAGAAATCATTGGCAAAAGAAATAACGAAATACAACCGCCAGTCAAACTTTATGTGATACATGCAAACAATTTAGAAGTAGCGATTGCGGAAAAAGAGAAATTGCAGAAAAAATATCCAAATGCAGAAATCGAAGTTGGTCATTTTGGACCAGTCATTGGTACACATTTAGGCGAAAAAGCCATCGGCATCGCCATTTCAGCGCAATAATTCCTTTTATTCAAAAAACATACCAAAAATATTCTAACATCAGCTTGCTCTTTATTCACGTGATAAATGTACGTGTAGAAGAGCAAGATGATGTTTTTATGTGTTTCTAACAAACAGGCTCTTTTTCTTTGCATTTCTCTCTTCAGTCATTTATAATGTCGTATATAGTTTAGTAAATTAGTAAACTACTGATTTACTAATTTACTAAAAATAGAAAGACGAGGAGTTAAAATCATGGAAATACCTACAAATTTAAAACATAAACCAGTGCTCGTTGTAGAAGACTACGATAAAGTTGATGGAAGAAATGCATTGAATACGGACGCAAAAGGTCTTTCTCTAGGTCTCGCTCAATGGAATGACCGTGGAAAAGTCGACATATCAGGCAAAGTATGGCGACATACTGGAGAAAAATGGTCTCGACAATCAGAAGAATTACCAATTACACGTATTTTAGACTTAGCGATCTTAGCTGCACAAGGAAGTTTATACTTCCAAGATGCTTATCGTTATGAAAAATTCTATGATCCAGAAAATCCAGTTGTGGACATCATTGGTTTGCAGGGAAACCGGATGACAGTCGAGGTAGATACCAAAAATCCAAAGATCGATGAAGACATTATTTTGTATTACGATACACTACAAAAAGACGGAGAACTGATTGGGGAACGATTCCGTATTTTAAAACGTCTTTTAGATGAGTTAGGATATTAATAGACAGAGATGATCAAAAGGGGAAGAGAAGTATGGAGAATTTCTCACTAACAGAAAACCGGACCTTTTCACGGCTAGAAAAGCAAATGATCTGGAAGAAACCGAAAAGTCATCGGACAAGTGTAGAAGAGTGGCGGATCGCCTCCGAAATCAAAGAAAATTGGCAAGATCCTGAAATGAAAATCAGTAACGTTCTTTTAGAAGGAGACGCCGGATCGGGTAAGACACAGTTAGCAAAAGCACTATCTGCTGATTTGCAACTTCCCTATACAAAAGTGACATGTTTTGCAGATATGGATAAATCAGATGTGTTCGGCGCCTTATTACCTGTAGTAGATTCCGATAAAGAACAAGACCAAGAATTGCTGGAAGCTATTTACCAAACAGATACACTTGAAGCTGTACTGACACTGATCCAGAACCATTACGGCATTGATTCTTTTTCTGCCAAAGAAAAATTAGCAGAGTTAGTTCAAAGAATCGAAGCCGATTATCCAGATGCAATCCATTATAGTTATTATCCTTCTGAAATCGTTCGAGCGGTCGAAAAAGGATATCTATTAGAGATCCAAGAGCCGACTGTCATCCGTGATGCTTCTGTTCTTGTGGCACTTAACTCAGCGCTCGAACCAAATGGGATGTTGAATTTGCCAACAGGAATCATTCGTCGCCATCCAGATTGTATTATTGTCATTACCACAAATCGAAACTACCAAGGAAATCGACCCTTAAATGAATCCTTAAGAGATCGGATGCAGCATGCGGAAAAAATGGATCTTCCTGCCTTAGAAGTCATGGCAGAACGTGCGATGGCGAAAACCATGATTCAAAATCAAGAACTCCTTATGAAGATGGCAGAGATTATCCGTTTATTGGATGAAACTGCAAAAGCAAATGCCATCAAAGGTGTAGCAGGAATGCGTTCATATTTTTATTGGGCGAATACCTATAAGCAAGGACAAAATTTACTCCAGTCGATTTATCCAAAAGTTTTGTATAAATTATCCACTGATCCAGATGAATTGGCAATCCTTGAGCAAGCTTTGTCTGAGAGTGGATTGTTATTAGAACTTCAAGACATTTTGAGAAAAGAAAAATGGGGCTATCCTCAAATAGAACCTCAATCTGAGCATGCAAAAGGAAGAATTATCAGCGCCGAAGAAGCAAACGAACGAAACATCACTGAAGATGCTGAAGAAACTTTGCGCTTAGATGAAAAGAAACAACTGTCTGATGAAGAACCAAATGTGGAAGAAGAGAGACTAGAGAAAACAACAGAAAAAAACGAGATGCCTCCTCAAATGCAAAAAGAACGCAGGAGCGATATCGAAGGGAAAAATCAGAAGGAACAACAACAAACAGAAGAGGATTCCCAAGAAATGTCTGCTTCTGACATGGAAACACATGATAAGGAAATCAAGAAGCAATTAAATAAAGAAGCGCGGCAAATCATGAAGGAAACGATTCATGAAAAAGAAGGTCTCATCGTTCACCGACCAGCTTTCCAAGGAAAAACGCAAGAAGCACGTGAACTACAAATGCAAGTCATGCCGATAGTAGAATCACTTAGCCGACAAATTTTAGAATTACTGGATAATGAACAAACAGAGACGTACCAAAAGGGAAAATATGAAGGACAGCGGTTTAACGCAAGTAGAGTAGCATATGGTGATTTGAGAAATTTTGACAAAAAGAACCCGCCACATGAGCAACCTTCCTTAGCGGTAGCTGTGCGGATCGATGAATCTGGATCAATGATAAGGGATAATCGGATCGAAGCGGCAAAAAAAGCAGCGATCGCCATTGCCGAATTTGCTAAGAAAGTCGATATCCCCTTGTTGATTTACGGGGATACAGCAGACCGTTCAGCAAGAGAAAAGACTTCTTTGTTTTCTTATAAAGAATTTGAAGACGGGTTTCAATGGTTAAATGAAAAATTAGTCACTATGAAACCAAGACAAAACAATCGTGATGGAGCGGCACTTCGTTTAGCAGCGGAAAAATTAAACAGACAATCCGCCACAACCAAACTGTTGCTTAATATTAGTGACGGTCAGCCAAAGGCGTTGCCAGATTATACTGGCAAAAAAGCAAAAGAGGACATCCAGTCTGTTTTGAAAGAATACGAGCGTCAAGGCATATTATTTGTTTCCGCAGCCATTGGTCAAGACAAAGAAGAGATCAAGTCAATCTACGGTGAAAGCCGTTTTGTAGATATTACTGACCTAAATGAATTTCCCAAGCAAATGATTCAATTGATTGCCCGTTATCTATGATAAAATAAAGCTCAACGAACGCACTTAGCAGATTCGTTGAGCTTTTCGTTTCTAGTTACCGGTAACAAGGATACTTCTAAAATAGAATCGGTTATAATCAAGAGGGACCGTTAAAGGAGTGAAACGATATGATACAAGAACAAAAATGGTGGAAAGAAGCAGTAGGCTATCAAATCTATCCGGCCAGTTTCAAAGATAGCAACGGCGATGGACAAGGAGATATCAATGGGATCCGCGAAAAACTTGGATACTTGAAAGATCTTGGCATCGGATTTATCTGGATCAATCCAATCTATCAATCTCCATTTATCGATAATGGTTATGACGTAAGTGACTATCAAGACATAGAAAAGCGATTCGGCACGATGGAAGATTTTGATTTATTGCTGAAAGAAGCACATGAATTAGGAATCAAAGTTATTATGGATCTTGTCATCAACCACAGTTCGGATCAGCATCAATGGTTTGAAGAATCGAAGAAATCCAAAGAAAGCCCTTATCGAGATTATTACATTTGGGTCGATGGAGTAGATGGCAAAGAACCAAATAATTGGACATCGATTTTCGGCGGCTCTGCTTGGGAATATTCTCACGAAACAGGACAGTATTATCTGCATGTCTTTGCAAAAGAACAACCAGACTTAAATTGGGAAAGTGAGAAATTGAAAGAAGAACTATTCAATATGATTCGATGGTGGCTAGATAAAGGGATAGACGGATTTCGCTTAGATGCTATTTCTCATGTAAAAAAAGATGAATATTCAGTAAAAGCCACAGAGAACCCTTTTTCACCCTTTCAAAATGTCTCGGGAATCGAAGAACATTTGACTGATTTAAAACATGTTTTCGAAGAGTACGATATCATGACAGTCGGAGAAGCAAGCGGCGTCACAGCAGAAGAAGGGCCGGAATGGGTAGGAAAAGACGGTTATTTCGATATGATCTTTGAATTCGATCATATCCATATTTGGCAGCAAGAAAAAGAAGGGCAATTAGACGTCCTTAAGTTAAAACATGCATTAAGTGCTTGGCAAACTTCCCTAGATGGTATCGGATGGAACGCTTTATATATGGAAAACCATGATGTTCCTCGTGCCGTTTCTGTGTTCGGAGATACCCGTCCCGAATTTTGGGCTATGTCTGCAAAAGCAATCGCTATGATGTATTTCTTTTTGCAAGGAACGCCATTTATTTATCAAGGACAAGAAATCGGAATGACGAATATGCCTTTTGAATCGATCGATCAAGTTGATGCAGTGGATTCGAAAAGACTATATGAAAGGCTTCTTGCGGAAGGTAAGACAAGAGAAGAAGCATTAGATATCATTCGTGAAACCACCAGAGACAATAGCAGAACACCCATGCAATGGACTTCAGAAGAATATGCCGGCTTTTCTACACATGAGCCTTGGATGATCACTAATCCTAATACCAAAACGATCAATGTAGAACAACAAGAACATGAACCGGATTCGATCTTGCAATTCTATAAGAACATGATCCGCATTAGACAAATCAATAAAGGCCTGATATACGGTTCTTATAAAGAATATCTTCATGAACATCCACAACTATATGTCTATGAAAGAGATTTAGAAGATGAACAGTATCTTATTATGGTAAACTTGACGGAATCATTTGCTGACTATGAACTCCCAAAAGAAGCAGATCAGTCATGGACATTGCTCTTATCAAATTATTCTAGCGGAAACTTTGAAAAAAAAGGAACACTAGCCCCTTATGAAGCTCGGCTGTATAAAACAAACAATTAAAAAACTTCCTCGTTAAAGTTCAATAGTTGGACTTTCCGAGGAAGTTTTTCTAATTTACCCATCTTAATAATTTGCTCTAGGACCACCGATATATTTAGAACGAGAGCGAAGGGCTGTCACATGGGCTTGTCCCAAGGTTTTCAAACGAGGTCTGACAGGCACTTGGACATGTTTGATATGCATACCGATCGAAGTGTCACCGATATCGATGCCGGCTTGCCCAATTACATGCTCCACTTCGACAGGGTCATTGAACTGCTCAAAAGCAGCAACAGAACAAGCACCTCCAGCGTGTAATGCAGGGATAACAGAGACGATTTCGAATTTTTTTGCTTCTGCCACTGTTCGTTCTACCACCAATGCTCGATTCAAATGTTCGCAACCTTGGACAGCTAAGGCAATTTCTTTAGGATCTAATAGCTCTTTTAACGTACGGATGATCCACTGACCAACTTCCGCACTGGAATTTTTTCCAATATGTCCACCGACGACTTCACTTGTGCTGCACCCTAAAACAAAGAGATCTCCTTTTTTCAAGTGTGCCTCAGCCAATACGTCATTAACTATTTCAGTCAATTGAACTTTCAATTCTTTTTCTGACAACTTCATTCTCTAAAACCTTCTTTTCAATTAATATTGCTTCCGTGCTTGAATACGTTGAAGACTTGCAGTTATAGGAAAGGCAAGACCCATACCGATAAGATTTTGAAAGGTATTCCCTGGGATAGAAGCCACTCCAGCCGGCCAATCATACAAAATCCAACCGGCGATACCATAGCCGACGATCATAACTAAGCTTCCTAAAAAAAGACCAAATAGCCACATACGAGTAGAAGATTTACTGAAAGATCCGGCAACATATCCTTGTAATCCGTGAATCACTAATGAAAAAATAGCCCATTGCGGATATCCTGAAATCAAATCGATTAATAGACCACTGGAAGCACCGACAACTAATCCACCCATTGGACCATAAAGAGAAGAAGCAGTATAAATTCCAGCCTCACATAATGTCACAAAGCCGTTCGTAGCCGGTACAGGGATCAAAATAGTTAATGAAAGTGCAACGGTCAACGCAATCAACATCGCATAGATTGTTAGTTGTTTAGTTTTCATTTATCGTTCCTCCTTTTTGGATACCGCCAGACCAGACGCTTCCTGTATGATCATTCATCAGCACACCATTGGAAATACAATGGGCAACAAATTTTTTACTTTCTGCTACGGCTTTTGAAACGTCTGTTCCTAATACAAGATTCGCTGTTATTGCAGAAGAAAAGGCACAACCGGCACCATTTACTGTCGGGGTATCGACTTTTTTCTGAGAAAACACCTCATGATGGTCAACTGAATAGAGAAGATCCACAGCTTGTTCGCCAGCCATCCTTGTGCCGCCTTTTATTACAATTTTCTTTGCTCCTGAAGCAGTGAGCTCTTTAGCGAGATGGATCATTTCTATCAACGAAGAGGGGAGAGCTTGACCAGAAAGTAAAGCAGCTTCTGCCAAATTAGGCGTAATCATCGTAACAAGTGGAAAAAGTTCTTCGATGAGCTGCGAAATATACCATTGATTGATCACAGTTTCAGTTTCTTTGAATGCCAAAACAGGGTCTAAAATGATTGGGATATTTTGTTTTGCTTTTATGAAGTCTCGAACAACCATGATTGCTTCACTTGAATTTAATAACCCAATCTTGATTCCATCTAATGAAGTCATTTGATCAATTGAAGCCAACTGTCGTTCAAGCAATTCTGAAGGAATAGATTCCAAGATAAATCGCCCATTCGTATCTAGTACCCCTATAGATGTCAAGGCGCTTAGCCCGAATAAACCAAAATCTTCAAAAGTTTTTAAGTCTGTTTGGATTCCTCCACCAGCAAATGGATCAGAGCCACCAATCGTCAAGATTCTTTTCATAACATTTCCCTCCATGAATAAGAGTATAACGAAATTTTCAAAAAAGAAAAACAGCCAATTGGCATATTTTTATCTCATCCAATTTTCAAAAAGAAGCGAAAAGGGAATGTGACAAAAATCGTGTCACATTCCCTTTTTCCAAATAAACGGTCTTCAATTAACTGGCCCTCGATATTAGCTCAACAAACGGTAAAATATAAGGAACTATTTTTGTTTGGCTGTTCTTATTACTTGATGCAGGACAGCTTTTTCACAACCGCTTAAAAACGATTAGTTGTTTTGTGTTTTTAATTCTTTCTCGATTTGAAGCCGCTGAACTTTCATTGTAGCTGTTCGCGGGATTGCATCAAAGTCACGGATGATAGGGGCGTTCAAACGTGGAAGTTCATGGACTTGCTCCCACCAGCGATTCCAATCCATTTCTTTATCAGGAGCTAAAGCAATAATCGGCTGTGGAGAATGATTTTTATCTCTTACAATCACTACCTCTGCCAAAAAATCTAACGAATCTAATAAAAAGTCTTCAATAGCTAATGTACTATTGATCGTTTCGATCAGATCCACTTGCCGATCTTTCAAAAATAGGTGGCCATGTTCATCCATAAAACCGTAATCTCCGCTATCCCACCAATCGCCATAAACATTTTCTTGGAACCGTGCATCTTCCTTATAATAAGTCAAAGCCCGTCCTTTAGACAGTAATTGTATATGACCATCTGTATTTTCAGGAAGGACGTTCCCGACTGAATCTGTGATCCGTGCGCTTGTCATGTCTTCCAGTCCAACGCCCATATCTCTTGCATCACTCGTTTTCAAACTGTCGAGTGTATGAGCCTTAAGAATCATTGGTCCACATTCACTTTGGCCATATACTTGAAGAAATACCGCATCTTGTGTTATTGATGTTCGCAAAAATGTTTCCATTGTCTGATTGTTTATGGCATCAAAAGTAGAGTGATAATAACGGATGCCAGAGAAAGCTTTTGGATGTTCTTTAGCAGTAAAACTCCACTGAACAAAGTTATTCGGATGAGTCTCTAATGCGATTGGTCGGTAGGTTTCCAACATATGAATAACTTTTGAACTTTGTGCGTCTGCTAAAGGCATCATAGGAAAACCCATGGACATCAAAGAAGAGATGCCAATATTGAATCTAGAATGTACGGGGGAAATGTGAAAAGCAATTAATTTCTTTTCTGAAATTTTTGCAAAAACAGTTTTTTGCCATTTCGTTCGCCAACCCATAGAATGAGCGGAATGACAAATAAGCTTAGGGATACCAGTTGTACCAGAAGTATGGGTCATATAAGAAATTTCATTTTTAGCTAAAAACGATTGGGGAACAGGAAAAGTAGGTTGCTCCAGTAAATAAACAATAGGAATCTGTTTTGATTTAGTCCCGTTTGAAATTTCTCCCACTCGTTTTTTTGTCTCATCATCAAATAAAACAAAGGGGTCTTCTAAACGGTCGATAAATACTTCCATTGTCGCTGTTGGTAGATGATAAGAAGTCATGACAGGCACTGCACCAAGGTAAGACACAGAAACAGCGAGAAGGTATGTGTCAAAAGCGGAACTCTTATAGATAATGACTTTGTCTCCAGATTTCACACCAAGATGGGCCAATTGATAAGCTCGATCTAATACACTTTCAAAGCATTTTTTGTAAGTTGTTTCAAGTCCTAACTCAGGAAAAGCAGAAAGCGGCTGATCAAAGATAATCGGGATCTCGGAAAAGCCAGCTGCAGCTTCTTGAAAATTCGTAAATAAATTCAAAGGGGAATACATTATGGTCTCCATCATTCACACTCCATTATCTTTTGTTAAGTAATATACAAATTAAAGATAATCGTAACATAAACCTTTGTATAATAACATAGTTCATTGTGAAAAAAGTTCAGATTTCTATGTGACAGAAACCTGAACGAATGTCGCTAATTCGTGATAAGAAAAATCAACCATTTTTTCCCAGATTTCTTGAAAAGAATGGGAAGATAGGTATCGATTACCACATAAATAGTTTACCGCGTCAGCATCATCTAAATATAGTTCAGTATAATAGCGATAGGTTTTTCGGCATAATTCTGGTGATACATTCTTATACACTGTGATTTTGCTCAAAATTTGGCGAATAGTCCGAGGAGAAATTTGTTGATCATGCGAGGAACGAAAAACAAAAGAATTTTCGTCCGTATTTTGTGCTGTTAACTTAAAATAGTTCTCCAGAAACGGCATCGCTTCTTTTGGTATTGGTACTTTACTCAATCTGTTTTCTTTTCTATTCAGATTAAGAATCTGCTTGGTCAAAGATACATCTTTACGTTTAAGTTCTACTACTTCATGGATCTTTAATCCGCAATACAGAAGAATGGCAGTAATCGCAAGGTTCCTCGGTCTATTTTTTTCTTCAAAGCTAGCTTCTCTGCTTGTTCGAAAGCCTTCAATCGGGATAAACAAATGCTCAAAATCTTTGAAAAGTTCAGCATCGATATATCGCGGAGCTGCTTTGGTTGTTTCCGGTAAACTTGTACCCAAAAGAGAGATCTCTTCTTCAATCAGTCCTTTTTGATACAAAAATCGTAAAAAATGATTTAATGAATATTGCTTCCTCGAAATCCCGTAATAGCTATTTTCAAACAATTGCTCCGTTTCTTGGTTCGCTGTAGTTTGGAACGAACGAGTATGTCGATAGATTTTAGCTAAGAAATTCTGATAATCTTGTTTTTCTAGACGGATAATCAGCTGGTCATCCACTTCTTCAGAAAATACTTTTCTCAAATAATCAGTAAACAAATGGAAATCTTTTGCATATTCATAGCGACTACCTAATGATAAAGAAGAACGATTTTCTTCTAAAAACTGTTGAAAGACGGAAGGGAGCAAATGTGTACGTTGTTTTAATTTTTCTTGCAGTTGTTTTCTAGTTTTGCTGTCCAATACAAATCCCTCCAGTTATTGTTCATTTCCTTTATTTTACCGCATTTCTTCAAATGAGGATAGAGACCTTGTCTTGCTTTGATAAAGAGCATCCATGTAACTGTCTTTTAAAAGTCTTTACAAAACCAGAGGTGATTCTCTTAGTTTTTAAGAAGCCCTTAAGTTTCACTTGCAACAATAACTACAATTTCAAATAAAAACAGGTGAATATATGTCAGCTATTCTATTAATTCCAATCTACGAACCCACAGAAAACACTGTATTCTTCATTAATCAATTAGCACAATCTGTAAACGTACCGATTATCATTGTTGATGATGGAAGTGGGAAAACCTATCAAAAACTGTTTCAGCGAATGGAACATCCTAATATCACTAAAATCAGCTACTTTGACAACAAAGGCAAGGGATATGCATTAAAATTCGGCTTTTCAGTTATACTTGATTCCTATCCAGACATTACTGGCATTGTCACAGCAGACAGTGATGGTCAGCATGAAATCGAAGACATCCAAAAAATGCTAGTGGCAGTAGATCGATTAGCTGGTCAGGAATTCCTTTTGGGTGTAAGAGATTTTTCGTATGAAAACACGCCCTTTCGAAGCTATTTCGGGAATCGAATGACGAGCGGTTTTTATTATCTTTCCTCAGGTATCCACTTACAGGATACACAAACAGGACTGAGGGGATTTTCTATCTCTAGTTTATCTGAACTGCTCAAAATCGAAGGAAATCGGTTTGAATATGAAATCAATCAACTGCTAGTTTTACCAAAGATCGGCTATCGAATGACTACGATCCCTATCAAAACAATATATAGCGATGGAAATAAAGGTTCCCATTTTCGAATATTCCAAGATTCCTATCTTGTTTATCGTCCGTTCATTCGTTTCTTTTTTTCTTCGATTTCCTCTTCATTGGTGGATATTGGACTATTCTATTCCATTATATTTTTTATTGGAAATCATACAATGGCTTCTTTGTTGATTGCTACCATACTTTCTAGAGTACTATCAGGAATTTTCAATTATCAAATGAACCGACATTATGTGTTCAGAAAGCAAAGAGCCCATACTGCTTTTTATAAATACAGCTTATTGTTTCTCTTTCAACTAATTTTAAGTTGGCTAGGTGTGTCAATCCTTTCGGTTATTATTCAATCGCTTTTGCTTTGTAAGGCTGTTGTAGATATTTTATTGTTTTTTGCCAGTTTTTCTATTCAAAGGCGCATAGTCTTTCGTTAGGAGGAAATTTATATGAAACTTTTTTTAAGAAAAAAATATATGTGGGCATGTCTATCGAGTGTTTTCTTTTTAGGAAGTTCAAGTTATATATTACTAAAAACATTTGTTTTGCCTCAGGAAATAGCATCAGTAGAAACGATATCCAAAGAGACTTCCAGCTCGACGACAGACACAAAAAGCACGAGTAACTCAAGTTCTTTTGAACCAGTGATCACAGATAATAGCTACCAAGATGAAAATATCAATATCACATTATCTTCAGAACGTGTTGATGAAACCACAGTTTATGTTGCTGATATTACAGTAAGCGATTCTAGCTATTTAAAAACAGCTTTGGCAAACAATACGTATGGACGCAACATCAAAGAAACTACATCTGCGATCGCACAAGAACAACAAGCAATTTTAGCGATAAACGGAGATTATTATGGTTTTAGAGATAAAGGATATGTACTTAGAAATGGCACACTATATCGTGATACACCTAGTGATGATGAAACGAAAGAAGACTTAGTAATTGATAAAAATGGTGATTTCTCAATAATAAAAGAATCAGAAACATCTGCTGAGAAGCTAGTAGAAGAAGACGTACAACAAGTTTTATCTTTTGGTCCTGCTTTAGTTGAAAATGGAGAAGTCACTGTTTCTGAAGATGAGGAAGTGTCGCAGTCGATGAAAAGTAATCCACGAACCGCAATTGCTCAAGTTGGAACAAACCATTATCTCGTTGTTGTTTCAGAAGGTCGAACAGATGATAGTCAAGGGTTGAGTCTCAGCGAACTAGCAACTGTATTGAAAAATCACGGAGCAAAAACCGCATATAATTTGGATGGTGGAGGATCAACAACACTTTATTTCAATGGAAAAGTCATTAATCAAACAGTCGGCGGAAGCGGAAACTCTGAACGATCTGTCAGTGATATCGTTTTTATAGGTTAAGAAAAGGGGTATAGTTATGAATAAGAAAAAAGCATTTTATAGTTATTTTATTAGTTCAGTCCTTCTTTTCATCTTTCAATGGATTTATCATCATTTTAGCCACGGGGTCACTTCACAAGCCTTGAGATGGGTCTGGGTTATTCCAATGGTAGGAGGGGCATTCCTTTTTATTTTCAAAAAAATATTAAATACTTTTCAAAATCGCTTGGCTTTCAATTTATTCAATACTGGTTTGACTAGCTATATCGTCGGGATGATTCTTAAAGGAATATTAGAAATAGCTGGGACTTCCTCACCTTACATAGGAATTTATCCTATGATAGGAATGATTATACTGGGAATCAGTCTCTTTATCTATATAAGTAGCTTACTTATTCACGGATTGGATAAATGAGACAATCGTAATAAATGGAAATATAAGGATTTTTTTCAAAAAATTTCCTATAGGAATAAATGCACAAATGACTATTTTAGTGATATATATTTTGCTATTAGCATAGATATTCCGAAATTTCAATTAAAACGTTTTAATCTAATTCCAATCTAAATATTTGTAGAAATCAATCGTCTCCTATAGAATAAATTTATAAGTAAAAATATACCAATCATAAATCTATTTGCTAGGAGGAATTTACATGGAAGACAAAAATTTAACAGTCATCGGTAGCTACAGCACAAGGGATGAAGCATTATCAGTAATCGAACGATTACGTAACGAAGGGTATGATCGAGATGATATCGTTATTTATACTACTGATGAAGCAGCAACTAGACTGGGATTCGACGGATTATCCGGTATAGATGTTGAAACAGATGAGAATCGGATGGATGGCGAAGAAGATCGTTCTTTATGGGAAAGAATAAAAGACACTTTTTCTTTTGATACCTATGATTCTGAGACGGCTACGCCAGAAAATGATCCTTTATATCAGTATAGAGGAGATATTTCTGCTGGAAAATTTGTCATCACAGTAAAAGGCTATCGTCAGCCAGAAACAACAAAAGACACAATGGATACGCAAGATACAGTTACCTCGGCAAGCACAATGGGAACAGGACTAGGGACTGGGACTGGCACTGATCCAATGGACGTAGATGGCACGACAGGCTTTCAAAATACAACAGATCCATTGAATATGACACCAGGAACTGATCCGATGGACGTACCTGGCGAAGCTGATTCTATGAGTACAAGAGAGACTGAAGACATTGATCGCAAACCAAATCTAGATGATGATACGATTCAACTAAAAGAAGAAAAATTAGATGTAAATACACATGATGTTACCACTGGAGAAGTCGACATCCACAAACATGTGGTCAACGATACTGAAACGGTAGAAGTACCGGTCAAACGTGAAGAAATCGTCATCGAGCGCAAACCAGTAACAGATCCATCTTCACAGGGTACAGACGAAAACTTGGAAGATGACACAATCACTATCCCAATCAAAGAAGAGCAAGTAGATGTTAGCAAACATACAGTTGTTCGTGAAGAAGTGGGAATTCATAAAGAAGAACATGAAGACGTTGAAAAAGTGACAGAAGATGTTAGCCGAGAAGAATTGGATATTGACACAAGCGGTGATGTACACATTGAAGACCGCAATAAAAAATCTTAAGCGTAAGCTAAAGAGGTTGTGACAGAAGAGGTCCGCTTCAAGAAATAAGAAGGAATTTACGAAATTTGTTTCTCAAATTTTTGTGAAATTTCGGCTTATTTCCGAAGAAGCTACTTCTGGAACACCGTTTATTCGGAAAACAGGGCTGTGACAAGATTATTGTCACAGCCCTGTTCCTAGTATGTTTTAGAGTTAAGCATTATTTTTTAGGCTTCAACGGTAATTGGACTTTAAAATCAACTCCTTGTGGAAGATAATTGGATACAGAAATTTGTCCGTGGTGCTGTTCGATTATCTGTTTTGCAATCGCCAATCCAAGTCCGTAACCGCCAGTTTCCTTCGCACGAGATTGATCTTCCCGATAAAATCGATCAAAGATTCTTACTTGATCTTCTTCACTGATAGAAGGGCCAGTATTCTTTACGTGAATCAGCCATTCTTTATGGTTAACAGACGAATCTAAAATAATTTTATCTTTTGGATTCGTATATTTTAAGGCATTATCTAGCAAAATAACCAAAACTTGATGGATCTTTTTTTCGTCAATTGGTACTTCTGATGTTGCCTCGTTATGAAGGATAAACTCCTTTCCGTCTATGGTGGCCATCTCTTGAAATGGTTTAACAAGGTTTTCGATATATTCCTGTGTATTGATCATTTGTTTTGAAAGTAGCTGCTGATCAGAATCATTTCGGGCAATCGTCAGCAGATCTGAAGTCAATCCAGTGAGCCGTCTCGTCTCTGACAATGCTTGAGCAATACTTTCAGATTCCTCAATGATGGTATGATCAGGTTTGGTAAATAGATGTTCCAAACTATTTTGAATAATCGTTAACGGTGTACGTAATTCATGAGAAGCATTTTCGACAAATTCTTTTTGTCTTCTCCAAGAAAGAATGATAGGGCGCATGCTTAGACTAGACAAGTAATAACTAATGCCAATTGAGATAAGCCAGAAAACAACCATACACAAAATCATAATTGTGCGAAAAGTTGCTAATGAATTTTTGATTTGATTTGTATTTTCTAAAATTTGGATATAGGCAACACCAACTTGATTCGTCTCTGCTTTTTTCGTTATCGAGCGGAAGGAGAGGGTAGACGAGTCGTTTTCTTCATTTAATTCAATATTTTGGATGGTATTCAGATTTTTTGTATCCATTTTTAATTCTTTGATCTGATTGAAGCGTCCACCAATAGCTGCCTTATTCAATATCTCACCATTTTCAGACCACAAGATCACTTGAGTGTTAAATCGGTCATTTGATGGTTCCATCAATGGTTGTTCCATGTTTGTTCTGTTTTGTTCCATTTGATTCGGGTTCAAAAAGGGATCACCTTGCTGATACCTTTGTATCTCTAATTGTACTGTCCGAGAATCAAAATCTGTTTTCTCTAATGAAAGATCCGTTTCTCTATACGCAGATTGGTTCAATATCTGTAAAGTAATGAACCCCAGAAGAAAAAAGATCAAAGCAAATGCAGCTACATTCGTTATAAAAAAACGGCTACGTTGCTTACGCGTAATATCTCCATTCATTGCATCACACCCCTTGCAATATATAACCAACATTACGTAAAGTTTTGATTTCTTTATCTAGTCCAGTACTGCGTAGATGTTTCCGTAAATTGCTCATGTAAACTTCAACAACTGTAATCGTCGTATCAGAATCAAATCCCCAGATCCGATCAAATATCTGCTCTTTTGTCAAAATGATTCCTTTATTTTGTAAAAAATAAACGAGTAATTCAAACTCTTTTCCTTGTATGGGCAAAACTTGTTCTTTGTACAATACTTCATTACTTTTTAGATCACAACTGATATCCTTATACTTCAGAATGTTTTCATCAAAGAGACCAAGCGATCGTTTCAATAATGCTTTCACGCGCATGATCAATTCTTCTCGATAGAACGGTTTTGTCAGATAATCATCTGCACCACGTTCAAATCCTTCAATCTTATCTTCCAAACTATCTTTTGCTGTCAAAATCAATACAGGAGTCTGTATTTTTTCTTTCCGTAACTTTGCTAGGACTTCATAACCATTCATTTCCGGCATCATCAAATCCAAGATTGCAAGGTCATAAACACCGCTTTCCAACTCAAACAGTCCTTCACTACCGTTATAAACTTGTGTTATCTCGCCAATTGTTGTGAGTATTTCTTTTATATTATTGGATAATACCTTATCGTCTTCTATTACTAACAGTTTAATCATTTTCCCACCTCATTCATTTGGTCACTTTAGTTTATCATGGAAAGCATAAATAAGACTTAAATAAATTTTTTATGACTCATGTTAAGGTTTTATCGAAAGATGTCTTAGACAATTTATTGATAAGAAAAAAACAACATAAGTGACAAAATGTCACTTTGAAGTTACACTATTCAACGAGTGACATTTTGTCACTATCAATCTATCATAGGGAGGAAAAACAAATGTTTCTAGCTATCAAAGAAATTCGCTATTCTAAATTACGATATGGCTTGATCGTCGGTATTATGTTCTTGATTGCGTATGTCGTATTCATGTTGTCAGGACTAGCGAATGGACTTTCAGAAGAGTTTAAAAAAGCAATCGATGATTGGGACGCACAAGAGATTGTTTTGTCGGAGGATGCAAATCAAGTATTTGCAGCTTCACAATTAACAAGAGGAGATCTGAAATACATTGAAGGAGGAGAGAAAGCACCAATCGGATTGTACAGCGGAGCAATCAAAGGAAAAAATAAAGAAAATGTTACAGTTTTCGGCACAACGAAAGAAGCATTTTTATTACCAAAACTCACGAAAGGGCATGAATTTAAAACAAAGAATGAAATCATCATCTCTCAAAATCTGGCTGATTCAGGCTATAAAATTGGAGATACGATCAAAATTGGCAGTTACGACGATCCTTTGACGATTGTCGGTATCTTTCCTGAAACTTATTACACAGTTTCTCCCGTCATCTATGCATCCCTAGATACGTGGACTGCTTTGAAGTATGGAAAACAGCCGTTTGCTTCTGAAGAAGAACAGCCGATCAATGGGATCGTAATAAAGGATTCAGCTAAAATTTCGAAAGAAAAAACATCGAAGGATCTACAGTTATTAACTATTGGGACATTCATTGAAAGTATTCCTGGCTATTCTGCCCAAAATATGACCTTAAATGCGATGATATACTTTTTGTTCTTAGTGGTTGCTGCCGTGGTCGGTATTTTCATGTACGTGATGACACTTCAGAAGACTGCTATTTTTGGAGTAATGAAAGCACAAGGGATTAAAAATTTCTTCATCGCTAAATCTTTAGTAGCACAGTCCTTTATTGTTGGGGTGGTAGGCGTTCTGCTTGCTCTTTTGTTTGCTTATTTGGCTAGTCTGATTTTACCAAGCGCGATGCCTTTTGCTGTTTTTTGGTCACAATGGTTGCTATATAGTGGGATTTTGATCATTGTCGCAATGCTAGGCGGATTGTTTTCGATACGTACGATAACCAAAGTAGACCCAATTACAGCAATAGGAGGTTAATAAAAATGAAAAAAATATTAACGATGAAAAAAGTTACCAAAACATTTGGTTCTGGTCATACAAAGGTCTCAGCTTTGAAAGCAATTGATTTTTATGTAAAGGAAGGAGAATTCGTCAGCATCATTGGTCCTTCCGGTTCAGGTAAAAGTACTTTCCTTACCATTTCAGGAGGATTGCAAACACCGACTTCCGGAGAAATAGTGATCAACGGTCACTCTCTAACTGAGCTTCCAGAAAAAAAACGAGCAGATTTACGCTTTAAAGAAATTGGATTTATTCTCCAAAGCTCTAATTTGATTCCTTTTTTAACGGTAAAGGAACAATTTGAACTAGTTGACCAAGTTACTTCAAAAAAAGAAGATTCAACAAAAATCGATTCCTTGCTGCAATCTTTAGATATCCAGTCACTTAAAAATAGTTATCCTAAAGACCTTTCTGGTGGAGAAAGACAGAGAGTGGCAATTGCTCGCGCTTTATATAATGAGCCAAGCTTGATCTTAGCAGACGAACCAACAGCTAGTTTGGATACAGATCATGCATATGAAGTCGTCAAATTACTAGTTAAAGAAGCTCATGAGAAACAAAAAGCGACTATTATGGTTACTCATGATGTCCGTATGATTCAATGGAGTGATCGCGTTTATCGAATGGAAGATGGGTACTTGACAGAAGAAGAGAAAAAGAAGGAATGAATCCTTCATGACAATGAAGGGCTATCCACGCATAATCAGAGATAAAGGAGAGATGTGGATGCCAAAAGAAACTTTTTTCAATTTATCGAACGCAAAGAAACAGAGAATCGATGACCTATTACTGGAGATATTTTGCTCACAGCACATCAGCCAAGTCAAAGTCTCAGAGATTGTTGACAAGATGGGGATGTCGCGCGGTGCTTTTTATAAATATTTTCAAGATTTGGAAGATGCTTATTTGTATACGATCAAAAGCAGTTCTCACATAGTCCATCAAGATATCTTAAAATTCATTAGCGAAAACAAACAACATTTCTTTTTGGGGATCGAAAAATATTTAGAGGGGTGCTGCGACTTAGATCACGAAAGTATCTATTGGCAAAGGTTATACTTGTTAACCCAGCGAAATGATCAGCAGACAACCAAACGTAGAGAACTATCGGCTGATTCTCCAATGAACAAAAAATGGCTGGAATTATTAAGAATCAATCATTTCTCCATTCAATCGTCGGAAGAAGCAGTTAGTTTCCTATACTTTTCCATGTCCCTCGTAATGAACACATTGACGGATCTCATTGCAAATAATTGGACAAAAGAAGAGTTGTTAAAAGACTTTCGCTATAAATCTCGTTGGATTGCTGAAGGTATACAATAAAAAGAAACAGCTATGTCTATTTGTCCTGATATTTTTATCAGGATAGTAGAGTATACATAGCTGTTTTTTGATTGTTTATAGTTCAAATAAGCGGATCAGTTCTTCTTCATTTGCGAATGACACACTATCATCAATCAACATATAAGGAACATGGGTATTCGGAATTGGTTGATTCGTGACGATCAGGTCATACTCAAGAAGATTGTACTTCGAAAGTTGATCTTCAGTGATAGCAGTTGTTTCAGAGTGAATCTTATGCACAGCAAGAACATCACTGACATATTTTTCAATGTATCGACTATGTCGAAGACTTAAATCACTGACGATTAGTATTTTTTTATCTGAAGTATAATGGTGTATTTCAGGATTACCGATAAGCATCCAAAATATATAGCTAGATAAATAACAAATCAAATTTCGATTCAGTAGGGTGGAATAAAATTGAAGTTCTGCACGAAATCCAGCATATAGACGTATATGGCGATGTTGCATCTGTTCTGCAAAGTAAGTGGCGCGAATCGTCAAATGAGTCGTGTCGTATGGGAAGATACGTGAGAAAAAATAAATTTGAGTTAAGAGTCGAACAACAAATTCTTCGTTTTTTTCTTTGCAATCAGCAGATGAAAATGAACAGTAGGATATATTTCTTCGTATTTGTTCACTGATTTCATTTTTTTCTTTCTCCGAAAATTCCGAAAAAATCGTATTGACAAAATAGTTCACTACTTTTATATAGCTGCTGTACTTCAATTTCCCTAAAAGATTTTTCAAGATCAAAAAGTCTTTTTTATCGATATTTATCAACTGTACATAAGAGTCTCCAGCTTTCCATTCGAATGGATTTCCTTGTGATTCCCGCATAAGATGCACAACAAAATACATAATAAAGAAAGATTGCTCATAAGGACTTTCTTCCTGAAACAAATTCAACTGACAATTATTCTTGACCATAATTTCTTTGATCTTCTTTTATTCGATTGGAAATGGCAACGTGCGTCTTCCGTAGTAACTTAAAAAGAAAAAGGTGACAAAGATACGCAGCTGGAGCTCACTTTTCAGGCTAGTCAACTGAAACCCTTGATCGACGATTACTTTTAATAAATAGCTTTCTAAAATTTGATTGCATTGTTTCAACTTACGCGTAAAAGAAGAACGACTAATCGAGATTTTTTCACAATAATACTCGATCATTTTGCCCGGATTGACAATGATTTCATTTAATAGACGACTATTTGTAGAACTTTGTGACATTTCCATCAGAACATTTAAATAAGCTGGTACATTCAAATGTTCAAGACGATACCCCAATTTTTGTGAAGATTGAATCGTTATATCCGTTCCCCAGCGGATTTTGATCTCTTCGATATACCTTACAAATGTAGATTCTGAACTACCAATTCGTTTGGCAAGTTCTTTTTTAGTCATCCACTTGTCAGAAATGGACAGAATTCGAATGATTTTTTCCATCTTTCTATAGTTTCCTTCCAACAACCTGATCATATGTTTTTCTCCCTCAACCCTTTTCTTTCAATGAAACGCTCAATAATCGAAGGAATCAACTTCATAAATGAACCCAATTGGTATGAAAATTGGTGTGATTCCCTTTAGCGCCCTTCGTATAATAATTATCATATTAAAATAAATAAAATTATGTAACGCCTGTTTATTTTAATAATTTTCACTATTCACGTCAAAACAGAAAAAAAGAAAAAGGAGGGGAAAAATGACGACCACAGGGAAGAAGCTGAAAGTTGTTTTTGTGCTGATATTATTGAGTTTATCGAACATCCTGCCTGTAACTGCAATAGCAGAAGCTGCAGATAATCCAACAATGTTAGAAATCATTTCAGCTGAAATCACTTCAGATCAATCTGGGAAAAAAGCACTGAACGTCAAACTAAATGCGAATAACAACAGTACAAAAAAGGTAGAGAAGGAAATTGGTCTAGTTGAGAATTACTTAAGTGATGTGGAAAGAAAGGAAGGAGATGGCTATGCTTATCAGGTAAAAAGCGGGAAAACCATGCTGGAAATCTCACCAAATACTAAACAAACGATCAATCTAAGT
Organism: Enterococcus sp. E5-162; assembly: GCF_035725965.1. Taxonomy (NCBI): domain Bacteria; kingdom Bacillati; phylum Bacillota; class Bacilli; order Lactobacillales; family Enterococcaceae; genus Enterococcus; species Enterococcus sp. E5-162. Next base: position 290,558 of record NZ_JAPRFV010000001.1, read on the forward strand.
CTTCCAATCGATCCAACACTTTATCATAGCCAGACAAATAAGCTGATCGTCGATAATAAAGAGTATGACATTACTGATGCGAAAGAACACAAGAAAGAGACAGAAGTGTCAACATCAAATACAGACGAAACAAAAGAAGGAGTATCAGAAGAAAATGAAAATTCTGTCAGCCCCTTTACATTGCCTAGATTGTCTTTGCCGGCTGTGACTGTTTCAACTAACCAGACGATTTCTACAGAGTATACGACAGATGATCAAGGCACTTATCCTAAAGCCAATTGGCAACCTACAGGAAATACAAATGTTCTTGATCACCAAGGTAATAAAAATGGATCAAATCAATGGGATGGGATAAATTCTTGGGATGGAGATCCTAATGATCGGACTCATTCGTATATCGAATACGGGGGAACAGGCAATCAAGCAGACTATGCGATACGTAAGTTTGCAAAGGAGACAACTACACCTGGATTATTTGATGTTTATTTAAATGCCCGTGGAAATGTACAAAAAGATATCACACCTCTTGATCTCGTATTGGTCGTAGACTGGTCAGGAAGTATGAACGACAATGATCGGATCGGTGAAGTAAAAATCGGTGTCGATCGTTTTGTCGATACTTTAGCAGATAGCGGTATCACAGACAAAATCAATATGGGATATGTCGGCTACTCCAGCGAAGGCCATAATTATAGTAATGGTACTGTACAGATGGGTTCATTTGATTCAGTAAAAAATCAAGTAAAATCCATCACACCTTCATGGACAAATGGCGGTACTTTTACACAAAAAGGACTAAGAGATGCAGGAGACATGCTATCCGTTCCAAATGGACATAAAAAAGTGATCGTTTTGCTGACGGATGGTGTACCAACATTTTCCTATAAAGTACAGCGGGTACACGCACAATCAAGCAGCAATTATTACGGAACTCAGTTTTCTAATACGCAAGATCGGCCGGGAAATACTTCTCTAATCTCAAGAATCTATGATGCACCTGACCAAAACAATCTATCCAGAAGAATCGACAGTACGTTTATCGCAACCATCGGAGAAGCGATGGCACTCAAAGAACGAGGAATCGAAATACATGGTCTTGGCATCCAACTTCAAAGCGATCCGGCAGCTGGTCTCTCAAAAGCAGAAGTAGAGTCTCGTATGCGGAAAATGGTTTCAGCAGACGAAAAAGGAGACCTTTATTACGAATCAGCCGATCATGCAACAGATATCTCTGAATATCTGGCTAAAAAAGCTGTACAGATCTCTGCAACTGTAAGTAATGGACAAATAAATGATCCAATCGCAGAACCATTTATTTATCAACCTGGTACACTTTCAGTCAAAAGCGTGGGAACAAACCCTACAACAGTTACTCCAACTATTTCTATAGACGGAAATACGATCAAGAGCAATCAGATTTATTTAGGAAAAAACCAAGAAATCCAAATTCATTACCAAGTGAGGATCCAGACAGAAAATGAGGACTTCCACCCGAATTTCTGGTATCAAATGAACGGTAGGACGACTTTTCAACCAAGTATTGACACTGACGAACTAGCTGAATTCGGTATACCATCTGCTAAAGCTCCAGGAGTCAATCTTCACATCAAAAAATTATGGGAAGAATTTGACAATAATCCAGCTAATCGTCCAGATCAAGTCACTTTTGAAATCCAACGGAACCATACAACAGATGCTGCAGCTTGGAAAAACGGATATATCCGCATCACTAAACCAACTAAAGATACTGCAAATACGTGGGAACGTGCAGACGTCGAAAAACTGTCTGCAAATAGTGGAGAAAGTTATCAAGAGATACTATCACTGCCTCAATACAATAATCAAGGTCAAGCATTCAGTTACCAAACAATCAAAGAACTTCCTGTACCAGGATATGATTCTCAACAAATAAATGCACTGACATGGAAGAATACTAAACAATTCACACCGTTAGACTTAAAAATAACGAAAAATTCCTCTACAGGAGAAAAGGATCTCATTGGCGCTGTTTTCAAATTAACAGGAGATTCTATTGATACTTTACTAACTGATAATGGTGATGGGACCTATTCTCTTCCGGAAAATGTCAAATTGCAAAAAGAAATGACTTATACACTGACAGAAACAAAAGCTCCAGAAGGACATGAATTAAGCAAAAAGACTACTTGGAAAATCAAGATTGCTTCTAATGGTACGGTAACCGTTGATGGAAAAATAGTCACTACTTCCGATGATACGATTCAGTTGACCATTGAAAATCCTTTTATTGAAATTCCTATAGCAGTACGTAAGTATACGATGCAAGGGACGGGCAAAGAGATGAATCTTAAAGGTGCAGCTTTTGCCCTACAGAAAAAAGAAACAAACGGTGCTTATCAGCCAATGGACAACCAAACAACGAATGAAAAAGGTCTTGCCATTTTTGATTCACTCACACCTGGAGAATATCGAGTCGTTGAGACAGCTGGTCCTGCAGGATATGATACTTCACCGGGAAATTATGAATTCCAAATCGATAAATATGGAAAGATTATTTACACGGGGAAAAACATCGAGACAACGAATGGCATGTGGACGCTTACTCATCAAAATCGATTAAAAGCGTTTGACCTGACAGTACACAAAAAGGAAGACAACGGACAGGCATTAAAAGGAGCCAAATTCAGACTGCAAGGACCAGAAATAGACTTAGAATTGCCAAAAGATGGACAAGAAACGGACACCTTTTTATTCGAAAATTTAAAACCTGGAACTTATAAGCTGACCGAAACCTTTACACCAGGAGGATACCAAGGACTAAAAGATCCAGTTACTATCATCATAAAAGAAGATGGATCGATTCAAGTGGAGGGACAAGATTATGAGTCTGTTCTTTCACCAGGAGCCAAAAACAACCAGATTTCTTTAGACATCACGAATCAGGCAAAAGTACCATTACCTGAAACGGGAGGAATTGGCCGCTTAGGAATCTATCTAGTAGGGATGATTGGTTGTACATTTTCTATTTGGTATCTTTTTTTCAAAAAAGAAAGAGGGGGCAGCTAATATGAAAAAACTTGGTTGGCTTAGTATGTGTCTCTTCTTATTACTATTTAAACCTGTTTTTACTCAGGCAGTAACAGCAACAGAACCAGATATGGTCCAGATCACTTTGCACAAATTACTGTTTCCAAATGGCCAACTACCGGAAAACCAGCCAAGTGATGGACAAGAAAAAGAGTTATTGCAAACGTATCGGGGATTGAATGGAGCCACATTTCAAGTTTATGATGTCACAGAATCTTTTTACCATTTACGAGAAAAGGGGAAAACAGTAGAGGAAACACAAACAGAGATTGCAAAAAACGGTGTGTCTTCTGGCACGTTTATCGCAGAAGCAACGACCGAAACTCTGAACAACGAAGATGGTATTGCTTCTTTTTCTCTACCTGTCAAAGATCATAAAAAAAGAGAGAAAGCGTATCTTTTTATTGAATCCAAAGCACCAGAAGTCGTCAAAGAAAAAGCAGAGAACATGGTAGTTGTTCTACCTGTATATGGACAAAACGATCAAGAACTTTCATCTATCCATTTGTATCCTAAAAATGAAGAAAATAACTACCCTGATCCTCCTTTTGAAAAGGTATTAGAAGAATCGAGGGATGATTTTACGATTGGTGACAAAATCACTTATTCCTTGCACACGACGATCCCTATGAATATCTTAGACTATCAAAAGTTCGTATTATCAGATAGTGCGGATGGAGCATTAACGTTTTTACCTAATAGTCTAACGATTTCATCGAATGGACAAAAGCTATCAGAAGGATTTGTCATACACACGAAACCACACGGATTTGAAATTGCATTTTCGATTCCTTCGCTAGAAAAATATGCTGGAAAAAACCTGAATATTTCTTATCAGATGCAGCTAAACAGTACAGCTCAGGCGAACAAGGAAATCAATAACAACGGAACACTAGATTTTGGTTTTGGTATCAGTACAAAGAAAGTCTCTGTATATACAGGGAGTAAGCAATTTGTCAAAATCGAGACAAATAAACCAAACAAACGATTAGCTGGCGCAGTATTCCTTATTAAAAACAAAGCAGGAAATTACCTCCAGCGAACAGCCAATGGATACAAGTGGACAAGTAACGAATCAGATGCGCTTCACCTGACCTCCGATAAAAATGGCGCTTTTTCCATTATCGGGTTGAGAACAGGAGATTACTGGTTAAAAGAGCTCAAAGCACCATCTGGTTATATTTTAAGTGAAACAGAAATTCCGTTTACCATTTCAACTAGTCTCTCTGAGGATAAAGAGACTGTCGGTAGATTGAAAGTAGTGAACAGAAAAGAAAATAGTCGTCCATTTCTTCCTAAAACAAACGAAACGAAAAACATCCTTCTAGTCGTTGTTGGCATGGTGTTCGCAAGCCTTGCAATATGGTTGTTTATTAAAAAAAGAACAGGAGTGACAAAATGAAAAATCATAAAAAAATAAGCATTATATTAGGCGCACTTTTTCTTATTTTACCATTAATCACAAGTAGCTTCGGTGCAAAAAGAGTGTTTGCGGAGGATACAGCAGCTCAAGTCATTCTCCATAAAAAGAAAATGACTGATTTACCCGATCCTTTGATTCAAAACAGTGGAAAAGAAATGAGCGAATTCGATCAATACCAAGGATTAGCCGATATTTCATTTTCTGTTTATAACGTCACTCCAGAATTTTATGCGCAACGGGAGAAAGGAGCGTCGGTGGATGTAGCAAAACAAGCAGTCCAATCTCTGACTCCTGGTACACCAATTGCATCAGGAACGACAGATGCGGATGGAAATGTGACTTTATCTTTACCTAAAAAACAAAATGGGAAAGATGCAGTCTACACAATCAAAGAAGAACCAAAAGACGGAGTGACAGCTACCACAAACATGGTGCTCGCTTTTCCTGTATATGAGATGATCAAACAAACAGATGGCTCTTATAAATATGGGACAGAAGAATTGGACACTATCCATCTCTATCCTAAAAATATAGTTGGTAATGATGGAACGTTGAAAGTAACCAAAGTCGGTACTGCCGAAAACGAAGCACTAAACGGTGCAGCATTCATTATTTCTAAAGAAGAAGGAACACCAAGCGTCAAAAAATATATCCAAAGCGTCACAGATGGATTGTACACTTGGACAACGGATCAAACGAAAGCCAAACATTTCATTACTGGTCATTCTTATGATATCGGCAACAATGACTTTGCCGAAGCAACGATTGAAAAAGGACAGTTGATCGTCAATCATTTAGAGGTTGGAAAATATAATTTAGAAGAAGTAAAAGCTCCTGATAATGCAGAAATGAATGACAATCAAACAAACACACCGTTTGAGATCTTGGCAAATAGTCAAACACCTGTAGAAAAGACAATCAAAAATGATACGTCCAAAGTCGATAAGACAACTCCACAATTGAATGGAAAAGATGTCGCAATCGGAGAAAAAATCCAATATGAGATCTCTGTTAATATTCCTTTAGGTATCGCTGATAAAGAAGGAACACAAAACAAGTACACGACATTCAAACTCATTGATACTCATGACGCTGCTTTGACATTTGATCATGAAACTTCAGGAACGTATGCGTATGTCTTGTATGATGGGGATAAAGAAATCGATCCAACAAATTATTCTGTCACTGAACAAACAAACGGATTCACGGTTTCAGTTGATCCGAATTATATTCCTTCACTCACTCCTGGTGGTACGCTGAAATTTGTTTACTATATGTATTTGAACGAAAAAGCAGATCCAACAAAAGGGTTTTCTAACCAAGCAAATGTCGATAACGGACATACAAATGATCAAACACCACCGTCAGTCGATGTCGTTACTGGCGGCAAACGATTTGTCAAAGTAGATGGTGATGTTGCATCAGATCAAACACTTGCTGGAGCAGAATTCGTCGTTCGTGATCAAGAGAGTGACACAGCCAACTATTTGTCGATCGACCCATCTACAAAAGCCGTCAACTGGGTTTCGACGAAAGAATCAGCAACAGTTTTTACAACCACAAACAACGGTTTAGTTGATGTGACAGGTCTCAAATACGGCACGTACTATCTGGAAGAAACGAAAGCACCAGAAAATTATGTTCCATTGGCAAACCGCGTAGCATTTACTGTCGATGAACAATCTTACGCAACAGCAGGACAGTTGATTTCTCCTGAAAAAATACCAAATAAACACAAAGGTACACTTCCTTCAACAGGTGGTAAGGGAATCTATCTTTATATTGGTGCAGGAGTGATCCGTCTATTGATTGCTGGATTGTACTTTGCTAGACGCAAGCATAGTCAGATTTAATCTTTGTACATGAATTGGAAAGAGGAGCAGTGGCTTACGCAATTGCTCCTTTTTCTTTTATTAACAACTAGTCAGCACAAGGAGAACACAAATGAAACAAAAGAAAAGGAACTATCTAGACCTGCTAATGATTCTTCTGCTTCTGTCAGGGATAGGCGTCTTGGCTTATCCATTCGTTAGCGATGCGCTGAATAACTACCTAGATCAGCAAATCATCTCTCATTATCAGCAACAAGCAGTAAAAGAAAATGAAGCAGTCATGGCCAAAATCCAAAAAGACATGACAAAGAAAAACCAGCAATTAGCAAAAAAAGGAGGAAATCCCGGTGTCGATCCCTTTACTAAGAAAAAGGAACCAGTGAAAATGGACAAAACCTATTTTGAAAAACATACGATCGGCGTTCTGACGATTCCTGAAATCAATGTCCATTTACCGATTTTTGACGAAACAAATACCGTGCTGCTAGAAAAAGGCGCTTCGTTATTGGAAGGGACATCTTATCCTACTGGGGGAGAAAGTACGCATGCCGTTATTTCCAGTCATCGGGGACTGCCTCAAGCAAAGTTGTTCACTGACTTGCCAAAACTGACTTTCGGTGATTCTTTCTATATCGAGATCAACGGACAGACACTTGCTTATCAAGTCGATCAGATAAAGACGGTAGAACCAACTGATACAAAAGACCTGAGAATCGAAAAAGGGAAGGATTTCGTGACACTACTGACTTGTACACCTTATATGATCAACAGTCATCGCTTACTTGTCAGAGGGCATCGCATTCCTTATCATGCAAAAAAAGTACAGAAAGAAGTACAGAAAGTATCTGAGAACAAACGTTTCTTCCTGTACGGATTGATAGCTATAAGTATACTGATTTTTCTGTTTCTTATTTATCTTTTTCGGCAGACATTTAAAATAAGAAACAGAAGGTAACTGTGTCTCTTTTCTATGATAGATATATTCAAATCAATGCGTAAACAAATAGACTGGCTGAAGTTTGAAAAAGAAAACTTCAGCCAGTCTATATTTATAACGATATCAAAGAAAGCTTATCTCAATTTTTCCGATATTCTTTAAGAAGGCCTTTTTGCATCAATTCTTGTTTGTTTTTCAAGTTGCGGATATTCTCTTCAAAATTTTGAGAATATATCACTGAGAATAACGTATTTAATACGTAATCGAAGGCAATTTGAGAGGAGAAAGTCGCTACTTTAGCAAAATCATATTCCTCCTGCGATATAACAAGACACATATCAGCCTGTTTGGCCATTTCTGAATGCTGATTTCCGGTAATCAATAATGTTGGAGCTCCTACATGCTTTAGATAGGTCATTATCCGTTCATAATGATGAATACGACCGCTGTAGCTAATAAAAACTGCGCAATCCTCGCTAGTCAAATTGGCTGCATTCCAAGAAGAATCGCTATATTCTTCGGCCAAGATCAAAAATTTATTCAACTTGACCATTTTATTCTGGAACTTCCTTGCCGTGATTTGGGAATCACCTTTTGCAAAAAGAAAAATTCGCTGTGCGTTGTTCAATACTTTACTGATGTTTTCCAAATCTTGATGCTCGATCTGCAATTGCGCTTTTTTTATTGACTGGATCGACAAATCTGCCATTTTCTTTGCAATTTGCTGTGTGTTATCTTCACTTGAAAAAGGAAAATTAGGATCAATCGTTTGATTAAACTGGGCAATCAATTGATGAACTTCCCGTCCTAGTTCGAAACGAAATTCTTTAAATCCGCTGAAGCCCATTTTTTTGCATAAACGAATGATAGCTGAATGGGAAGTATACGTAGCTTTTGCTAATTCTTCAATCGTCATGTAGACTGTGGCTTCGATATTCCTCCGAATATAATCAGCGATCCGTTTCTCTGTCGTGGTAAACAACTCTTGTTTGGTTAATTTTTCTTCAATAAGCATGATCTGACCTCCAAATTCTATCTTACTGATAAATGCTTGGTTCCGCCACTCTCTTTTTGATTTTTTACCTTACTTTGAACATAAATTTCACCAAACCAAATGATAACAAATGTTTTTCTGAACTTTTTTGCCAGAATAGCTATTATAGACACTTTCTATATTTTTCTAAGATATACTGAAAACAACAATAAAAGGAGGCACAAATCATGCTTACAATCGCTTATCTCGGCAATGGAAAGAGTACAAATCGCTATCATTTGCCATTTTCAAGAAAACTTACGGACAAAATCAATATCAAAAAAATTTTTTCCCCATCTAAACCAGTGTGGGAAACATTTGAAGACATCGAATATACCGATCAGTTGTCTGATCTTTGGAATGATCCTGAGATCCAATTAGTTGTCATTACTACACCAAGTCAATTTCATTATGAATATGGAAAAATGGCACTTGAACATGGAAAGAATGTATTGGTAGAAAAACCTTTTGCAGAAACCTCAAAGGAAGCAGAAGAGTTATTTGCATTAGCAAAAGAAAAAGGGCTATTTATCCAATGTTACCAAAACAGACGGTTCGATTCTGACTTCTTGACAGTCCAAAAAGTAATCGAAAGCGGGAAATTAGGGGATATTTTAGAAGTAGAAATGCATTACGATTATTTCAGACCGGAAGTACCAGAAAATACACATGAATTTTCTACTGCAAACAGCTATTTATATGGACATGCTTGTCATACAGTAGACCAAGTTCTTTCTTATTTCGGCGAACCAGATGATATCCTCTATGATGTTCGTCAACTATTAGGGAAAGGACGAATGAATGATTACTTCGATTTGGACTTTTTCTACGGAAACATGAAAATTTCGATAAAATCCAGTTATTTCCGTATAAAAGAACGTCCAAGTTTCGTCGTTTATGGAAAAAAGGGGATGTTCGTGAAACAAACGAAAGATCGGCAAGAAGAACATCTTAAAATGTTTTATATGCCTGATCATGAAGACTTTGGGATCGACTTGCCCGAACACTACGGTGTATTGACTTATATAGATGAACAAGGGGATTATCATGAAGAAAAAGTGATTTCCGAGGTCGGTGATTATAGTCGCGTCTACGAAGGCATTTACGAGACATTAGTCAATGGCGCTGAAAAAGTCATTAAAGATGAAGAAACAATCTTACAGATGAAAATTTTGGAAGAAGGAATCAAAGGCATTCAAGAATCAGAAAATAAAAGATGAAAACATGACATATTTGTAAGAATCGGGTTTGTTTTTTGACGCACAAACTGTCTTATTGTACGATGAAAAAGTATAGAATTACTAGGAGGAACCAATATGACAAATTATGATGGTGAAAAACACAAACGATTAAGAGGTTCAATGGCCCCTAAAACGGAAGATGAAGTAGCTTTAGCAGGTACTAATTCTGGTGAAACAGAAGATAAAGAAGAATCATTAGCTGGTACAAACTCCGGTGAAACAGAAAACAAAGAAACAGCTTTATCTGGTTCAAATTCCGTAGAAGAAGAATCAGAATCTAACGAACCTAATCACCTCGAAAAAGATATCGAAAAAGCGGTTGAAGAGGTCAAAGAAAAATTTGAAGAACTGACTTCAAAAAATAAACACGATCATCATTAATTCATAAAAGCAGGGAGCCATTTGGTCACCTGCTTTTTTTATGTAACTCGATAGAGGTCGTTTAGTACAGTCGTAAAAAAAATCTAACTGTAAGTTGTACCAAACAATCCTCGCTTTAAAAGCGGTATCATACTAGAATACAAATAGGAGGTGAACAGCGCTGTGAATTACAAAATTAGTTATCTCCTGAAAACACCCAGAGAAATCAGTCTAGAAAAAGCAGCCGAGATCATCGAAGTAAATATAGACGAGGCAATTAACCAACTAGCTCCCTTTGCCGAATATATGGATGAGACCCATATCCGTCTGAAAAAATTTCGAGCGATCGACTGGGCAGAAAAATACGTGAATATCACTCGCTTTGAAGCGGTGTACACCGAACAAGAGCGTAGAGATCTTCTTTATTTGATGGTCTATTCGAATACCATACCTATTTCTGTATTTCATTTTCAAGACTTTCTTCAGGTTTCTAAAGGAACAGTCCTATCGGATATCAAAAAAGTAAGAAAGGAATTAGAAGGGGAAGAATGTCAGCTGACATATACTAGAAAAGCAGGCTTTAGGCTACTGGGGGCAGAAGTAATATTGAGAAAGGAAGCAAAAAATCGCACCGCTCGTTTAATGCAATCGCTTGCTGGAAGATTTGGTCTCACGTATTTAAACGCAATGCTTTCTCTTGATTGTTATGCAAAAGCTAGAGATTTGTTAGATAACACAATCTCTCTATCAGATCTACGCTTTGCACCCAATCGAATGGATGAGTTAGCGTATTATTTAAGTTTGACCACTAATCGAATGGGGAAAATATCTGTAGAAAAGGTAAAAGATGCTGAACTTTTAGCTTCTCTTGCAATCAATGACATCAGTCGACATGTATTGACTGGCTTAGGCTATTCCGAACATCTAGAGTCAGAGATTCTATTTTTCTCTCTTTGCTTAGCCTCCATTGTTGAAGGAGATATCCAGGAGCCTGCGCTTGATTTTTTGCTGGAATGTTCTTCAGAAGTCATCCATCGCATGGAATTCCTGATGGCCATAGAATTTGATTCATTTCGTGAATTATTGATGAATGTCTTTTATCACTTGGTACCTGCCTATTTTCGTATTTCTTATTCTTTTTACTTGCCTAATGTGATGATTGATCAAATCAAACATCAATATGCTACCATCTATGAAATGACAAGAAAAGCATTGCGTCCGTTAGAAAAACGGATAGGGAAGAGCATCCCTGAAGAAGAGGTTGGTTTTTTCACTATACTATTCGGCGGAGAAATAAGAAAAGTAGATGAAGAAGAAAGAAACAGAAAAATAAGAGCCGTGATCGTCTGTCCAAGTGGCATTAGCTCTTCATTGATCTTAAAAAGCGAACTTCAGCAATTATTCCCGATGATCCTTTTTACAGAGACCAATTCAGCTGATCGCTTGCACGAGGTTGATGAAACTTCTTACGATATTGTTTTTTCTACTGTGCCTCTCACGCTTACGAATAAGAAAAAGTCACTGTATGTCCTACAACCAATCATGACTGACTTGGAAAAAAACCAGCTGATCAATCAAGTACAAAGAGATTGGCTGATACCAGGATTCTCCATGCCTTCTGCTCAAGAATTGCTAGCTGCGCTACTTCCATATATCGAATTAAAAGAAGGTGTAGATGAAGAAAAGCTCTATCAAGTCTTAAATCGTAAAATGAACAAACTTTTAGAAAAGAAGGAGGATCAACGTCCTATGCTATCTGAATTATTAACAGAAGAAATGATCCAATTATCCGATCAACCAAAAAAATGGCAAGAAGCAATCACACTTGCCGCACAACCGCTATTATTAAAGAATAAAATAGAGGAGAGTTATATCAAAGCGATGATTGAACGTGTGGAGCAGTATGGTGCGTTTATCCACATCGGCGACCACATCGCACTGCCGCATGCTCGTCCGGAAGACGGTGTAAACGAAGTAGGGATGTCTTTGCTGAAACTTCAACAACCAGTTGATCTAATCGATGATCCTGCTCACCCCATCAGCTTATTTATCTGTTTAGCCGCTATCGATAACGAGGCACATCTTCGAGCGTTGGCAAATTTAACCAAGCTGCTTTCTAATAAACAAAATCTTCAACAGCTATTACAAGCCTCAACAAAAGAAGAAATACTAGCAATCATAAAAAAGGGAGACGAATAACATGAAAATTTTTGCAGTGTGTCAAAGTGGATTAGGAACAAGTTTTATGGTAGAGATGAACATCAAACAAGCTCTTGCAGATCTTGGAGCAGATGTGGACGATTTCGAAGTAAGTCATACGGATGTTGGGAGTGTATCTAGCGATATGGCGGATTATTTCTTCATTGAACATTCTTTGAAAGATACACTTACTTCTATACCGGATGAAAAACTCGTGCCGTTGCAATCGATCATCGATAGTGATGAAGTAAAAGAAAAAGTAGAACAGATTTTGTCAAAAGAATAAAAATGATTCAAGGGAGGAAATATCAATGGATAAATTGTTGAATTTGTTTGTTTCAATCGTCAGTCAGCCCTCCATCCTCGTTTCTCTGATTGCACTGCTTGGGCTTGTTCTGCAAAAAAAGAAATTTTCAGAAGTGATCCAAGGAACCATTAAAACATTTGTCGGGTTCTTAGTATTGATTGGCGGTGCTGGGCTGATCAGTAATTCATTAACCCCTTTCGCTTCGATGTTCCAAACGGCTCTGCATACCCAAGGTGTAGTTCCAAGTAATGAAGCAGTAGTGGCGATTGCTTTACAACAATTCGGGACACCTACTGCCTTGATCATGCTAGTAGGGATGATCGTGAATATTCTACTTGCTCGATTCACAAGATATAAATTTATTTTTCTTACAGGTCAAGCGATGCTTTACGTTTCTTGTCTGACAGCAGTCATTTTAGTAAGCGCTGGATTTACTGCAAACGTGTGGATGATCTTATTAGGAGGGATTTTTGAAGGAACACTATTAACTATTACGCCCGCACTTTGTCAACCATTCATGAAAAACATTACTGGGAACAACCAAGTTGCGCTAGGACATACCGGCAATATCGGTTACGCGTCTAGTGGGTGGATCGGTAAGTTCTTTGGAAATAAAGACCGCTCTACGGAGGACATAAAGATTCCTAAAAGTTTCAGTTTTTTGCGAGATTCTACTGTATCGATCATGCTCTTGATGTCAATCGTATATGTCGCACTTGCCTTATTAGCAGGTCCTGGATTTGTTGAAAGAGAATTAAGCAATGGAGATAATGCTGTAATCTTTGCATTGATCCAAGCTGGAACATTTACAGCAGGGTTTGTTATCGTCCTTCAAGGGGTTCGGATGGTGTTGGCAGAAATCGTTCCAGCATTCCAAGGAATCGCTAAAAAACTTGTACCTGATTCTAAACCAGCGTTAGATGTCCCTATCGTTTTTCCATATGCACCTAATGCTGTATTGATTGGCTTTTTTGTCAGCTTCTTTGTAGGAACACTATCGATGTTTGCCATGATAGGCTTACAGACTACAGTTATCATCCCTGGAGTAGTTGGCCATTTCTTCTGCGGAGCTGCTTCTGGTGTTTTCGGCAACTCGACTGGCGGTAGAAGAGGGGCGGTATTAGGTTCTGCTTTCAATAGCTTATTGATTAGTTGGTTGCCATTATTTATCCTTCCGGTATTAGGAGATCTTAAAATCGCTTCTTCTACATTTGCCGATACTGATTATCTAGTACCAGGACTTGTACTTGGGAAACTAGGAGAATACGGTCAAATGGCATTGACAGTCGGAATCATCGCTTTCTTTTTACTTGTCGTATTATCTAGCTTTCTTTTTGCCGGAAAAAGAACAAACATTGTTTCTAAAGAACAGAATTAAGCAAGTTTCAAAATAAAAACTGCTTGGACAATATCAGAAGACGATCGAATGTTTTCTGATATGTCGCAAGCAGTTTTTTGTTTTATGCATTTATTATTGAATGGCTTGTTAAGACAAGTGGCTGTTTTGCTAGAAGAGGATAACTTTTACCATTCATTTTCACTGTTCCGCCTGTTCTATCAGAAGTAATCACGATCTTATCTTCTGTTTTTTCCAGCGAAATCATTCCATCTTTGATAGGTAGCGTACAATTCAGTGTTTCAAATGAATCTAGATTAGGTTGTATCATAAATTCTTCATAACCTGGCTTTGTTGGATACAAACCGATAAAATAGCGTCCTAAAAGATAGATTGGGCTTGCTCCCCATGCGTGGCATAAGCTTTTTCCATAAGGATCTCCGTACATACTGTACTTTTCATTTCCTGTTTGAGTAGGGTCGTATTCTTCCCAGAAAGTTACCGCATCATGAGATAACATCCCTCCCCAATAATCAAGAATCGTTTGGTAGACGATTTCCGTCTGTCCGAGTTTGCATAAGGCATCTTGTTCATAGAATTTAAAATAGGGTGTAGTAATCTGTGTGATAGTATCATTCAATAAGACATTCTTTAAAATCGATTGCTGTTGTTCTTTGTTAGCAAAATCGAATAAAACAGCGAAAATATTCGCATGACGCGTCACATTTCTTTTCCCAGATTCATAGCAATCGATAAAAGCGCCAAGTTCTTCATCCCAAAAGTAGTCAAATAGGTTTTGTTTCAATACCTGATATTTTTCTTGATAGAGATCAGTAGGATAAATTTCAGCCTCTCCATATGTTTCAGCTAAGATATCTCCGCAAGTGATCATAGAGTGGTAGGCTTTCAGTAATAGGACTTGTTCTGCAGCAAGCGTTCCTTCTTTATCCATTTCAGACCAATCAATAAAGATCCAATCTTTTTCTCTTCCATAAATAAACCCTAATTCATTCGTTTGTTCCATCAAGTACCTCATCAAGGATTGCATCTTAGGATAGACAATGCGTAAAAATTCGCGGTCTTTCGTCATCATATAGTGGTTTTCGATGCCAATCAGCCATAAGATCGAATAGTCGACAATCGTATTCATATGTTGCTTGATTTCATTTTGTCCTCTTAATGCGAATATCGTTCGCTTATTGATTTCCTCGTCAAAGAAAAGATATTGATTGATCATGAATGATTGATACGCATCTCCAGACCAAATCCAGCGATCTCGTTTGATACCGTCGATAAAAAACAAATCACTACATAACTTGAAAGTTTCTTCTGATACTGACCAGATCTGATCCAATAAAGAAGAATCGCTTGAAAAAGTAGCTTGTTTCGAAAGAGATAAAAATTCATGAAAAACTTGAAGTTGAACCATTCCAGTAGAAACCTCTGGTATAAACAAATAGCGAAAAGCGCGTTTACGAGCTTTCATTTTTCTTGTCATTCCAATTTGTTTATAGTAACAATACTCGATATCCATAGCTTCTACATCGGACTCTCCATAACATAGAGTGTTGGATTCGATAGGATCGTCCAGAGACATTAGTTCTACACAGCCATTCACTGCTCGTCCAAAATCGAATAAGACTCCTCCATTAACTTCCCTTTCAGTAACTGGATGGACACATTCTTTTTGATAATAGATTTGATTTGGATCTTTAGCGATATCGACATAGAGTGGACTCCAACCAGCTGGGTATTCTTCAATAAAGTTGCTTGCTGTCCAGCCGATATCTGATTTTATTTCATCTCCCTCGATAAACATCGCTGGTAGCCCAGATGTATGTCCAACGAAGATCCGGATTTTTACTTTGCCAGCCGGACAAGTCAGCCATTTTCCAGATGGATGCTTTTCCCCATTAATTTCTACGTACCCAACTCCTTGGATCGTCACTTTGATCATGGAAGGATGATCAAGAAAGTAATATCTCTTAAACTTGACGTTCCGATGACAATCATCCATGTACCAGTACGCCGGCCAGTCGAAACCTCGTTCTTCTCGTTGGAAATTTTGTAGCAGTCCATGGCGGATCTCAAAGTCTCCAGGATACCAAAGCCATCTATTTTGTGATTTTTCATTTGTCATTTTGCGCGACCTCCATCAAAATTATTTTGTTGTCAATTGTTCTTTTATTTCTTCATCTACTCTTATTACTGACTTTCTATTCGTCCTGTATACCACTAGAACGCTAACAAGCGCGCTAATCAACAGCAAGATACTGCCATTAACGAAAACAGCAAGTGTCTTACTTCCAAGAGAAACAAAAGAGAGGAAAAGCAAACCATATGGTGCAATGAAAGTGCCTAAATTAGCGCCAACTAGTAAGATCGAGGTATTGAAATTCTCCGCATGCTTAGGCGCTTGGATGCTCACTTGGTTGAATAAATAAGGAATGAATAACGAAAAAGAAATCCCAGTTAAAATCGCGCCAAATCCAATCACATACAGATTCATGGCACTGGCAATCAATACAAAGCCAATACCCATCAGTAGTAAAGAAAGAGTAAGCATATAACGATATGCTTTTGCCTGAAGCCAGCCAAAACAAACTCCGGCGGCCATACTTGCCAACTGCATGATGGTCAAGATATTCGCTGCATTGGTTTCGTCTCCTAGAGAATAGGTCGTCAAGACTGTGGCTAATTTGATTGAGACAGCGTTATATATCACGATGATCAGTAAGAGAAAAATACCATAACTAATCATTTGGGGATTTGTTTTGATTACTTGTCTTGCTGAAGCTGTGCCTTGTACTTGAATCTTAGTTGTTTCAGGTCTAGGAACAAACAAAACAAACAAGATTAAAATAGGTAAGCTGATGGCGTAGACTAAAAAAGTATATTGCCAGCCGAACTGTACTAGTTGTCCTGCAACAAATGTCATTAGAGCTGCACCAAATCCCTGAAATGCACTTTGAAAACCAATCATAGATGCACGTTCATCTCCGTGATAAAAGGCAGCAATCATGCTGACTGCCAAAGAATTGATCAATCCGAAGCCAATGCCTAGCCCAGCTCGTGAAGCTAAGACGATACTGTAACTTTGCGAGAAGAGGGGGAGGACACCACAAATCGATGCAATCACTAACCCGATGATCACAGTCTGTTTTTGTCCGATTCTCCTAGCAATAAAACTACTAAACAAAACGAAAATAGTGACCATAAAAGATGGAGCAGTCGTTAGTAATTCAACAGCAGATAAAGAACGCGTGGCATAAGTAGCTGACATACTGGGAATCGCTGATGTGACCGCACCAGCAGAAGTCAAAATAAGAGAGACTGACAGTAGAGAAAATTTCATCATTTTTTTATTCATACACATATTCCTTTCACTTTTTGTAAGCGCTTATCAAAAATATAGTATGAAGTAGCTCTTCACTCAATAGCGGAACCACAGGAAATTCATGTCCCAACCATAGAAAGTCTTTGTGAAACCCAAAATAGCTTTGCATATAATTGCAGTACAGCGTAAACTAATAAGCGAAAGAAACTGCTTACAAGAAGGAGGAAGTCAATTGGAACTAGCTGAATTAGACACTTTTTTGCGTAATGAAGAATCAATCGAAACTCTGCAGCGTGAACAAGGAAAGAATGTCAATGACTTAAACTTAGCTTATCATCTTCAGACACCACCAAAAATCCACCGAGGAGATTTATTTCAAAACGGAAATATTCATATCAGTAAACACCGTCGATATGCGGAAGTTCCTGAGCATACACATGATTTTGTTGAGATCAATTATATGTATAGCGGAAGATGTTCACAGGTCATCAATGGGGAAAGGGTGGATATGGAAGAAAGTGACGTGGTAATCATTGATAAAGAAGCTACTCAAAGAATTGAATACACAGGGCAAGAGGATATTTTAATCAACATCTTATTAAAGGAAGAGACCTTATCTACAGAAATATTGAACCATTTGGCAAGCACCAATAATCTGCTTTCTTCTTTTTTGATCAATGCAGCAAAAGAAAAGGGAGAACATACGCAATTCATTCATTTTCATGGCGGAAAAACGAGTCGTTTGACGCATTTGATTGAAAATATGCTGTTGATTTATTTTGATACATACAGTCATAAAATCCGTTCACTAAACCTATATATATCACTACTACTAATCGAATTGACTCATTTATTAGAACAGCAAACCTTTTCGTCAGCAGATGGATACGCAGAAAACGAGATGCTTGGTATATTGGATTATATCGATAAGCATTTTACTTCTTGTACGTTAAAAGAAACAGCGGCTCATTTTGGCTACAATCCGGTCTATCTTAGTAATAAATTGAAAATGTATTTTGATGCTTCTTTTCAAGAACTGGTTCTACAAAAAAAATTTGACTTTGCATTGGAATTGATTCAAGAAACGAGTTTTTCGTTGGAAGAGATTGCTAATCGCATCGGATATAAACAAACCACTTCTTTATTCAAATTATTCAAAAAGTATTCAACATGTACGCCCAATGAATGGAGAAACCCCCGATAAGAAGAACAGTCTGACATGTAAAAAACAGATAAGACTATTCAAAGTCTTACCCGCGTATTAACTAAACTCAATCAAGAGAAGCAGGAAAAAGTTGATGGCACTATATAGGAGATAAGTTGCTATAAATAGATGTTTTAGTAGTGGCTGTTTCCACTTGTGCCTTCTCTTCATTTGATAAATACTCACTAGTAAGCATACAGTGATGATAGATACGCTGATCTTTCTAATTTGGAAGATTAGCGTCCAGAGATGGGAATCCATTGTTAATTGGATACGTGGCAGAAAAAAATAGAGGACACTCAAAAAGACATACTTTATCCAAGATGAACCATTGGACTTATTCTTAATAATATTCACTCATTTCAATAGGTTAGTCAGACAGATAGGCTTTTGTTTGGTACATATCATAAGGTATATCCGATACTAGTGTACTCATTTCTTATCTTCCAATAAACATATAGAAGGAACAGTTTTTTCATAAATAAGAAAAAGCAGTTCCTTTTTTAAACTTCTTTTATTGTATCCTTTAGATAATGTGATTGAAGAAGGGAGGAGGAGATGAAAATGGTAAAGGCTTGGTTGAGTGGTTTAGCTGCTTACAGCGTTGTTGGACAAACTGATTTATTTTCTGCGTTCGCTATGTATTTGTCTAAGTATCGTTTTGTATTATTAGGTGCTCTTTTTTTCGTGATTCTATTAACTGTTCTGTTGAGCAAAAAGATGTCCGCAAGTTCAAGTACGAAGAGTAAAGCACCTAGTAATAAGGGTTTTCAGAAGCAGCAGCAATATAAAAACTATCGTAAATGATATTTTCTATCTCTTTAAAGAAATCAAAGGATGATACGGCAATTATTTACTATTTACAATGAGGTGAAGCATGGGAAATTTTGCATTTATCATAACTTTTTTAAGCGAATTTGCTGTCTTAGCACAAAATGAAGGAACTGGTATTTTTGCCACCTTCGTTGCTATGTATCTCATCCGATACGGATTATCCACTTTTTTTGCCGTCTATCTGTTCATTTTTATCGTCAAACAGTTCTATGAATATCTAAAAGGCACCAGTATACGAAAAAACAAACGCCGATTTAAAAGACAGTTAGCTGCATCCTATAAAATACAAAAGAAAACGATCCAAGAAAATTATGGAAAAGGATTGACTGATACGGACAAAGTAAAGAAAAACGTTTATAACAAAACAAAACTTTAGATGTGACAATGAGGGAGCAGAGCAAATGGATATAGGGATTGCAATCGTAAATGAAGGGATATTGATTTTAGGTGCGATTGGCTTTTTATTATGGTTAATTATTTTTGGCTTGGTTTTATTTTCAGTTCTAAAGCGTACAAGGAAAAAGTATAGCTTTGATAAAGGTGGAGCTAAAGTAGCTCCATTAGTGATAGCGTTAGTACTTTTAGTTGTGTTGGCAGGGTACATGGGTGTAATCGTTTATCAGTTATCTGTTGTACGTATTTAGGAATTCGTTTCCATCAAAAATTATAATAACAGCTATTATAATTAACATATTGATAAAATGAATAAACAAGACTATAATTTCCATGAAAGTAACAAATAGTTATGAAAAAGGAGCTGTTTATTCATGAAAAAAACAAGTCGTAAAGTAGTAATCGTCGGTACAGGTTTTGTTGGAACAAGTATCGCTTATGCAATGATCAACCAAGGAATCTCTAATGAATTAGTCTTGATCGATGTGAACCAAGAAAAAGCAGAAGGGGAAGCACTGGATCTTTTAGATGGTATGGCTTGGGGCGATGAAAACGTTGCTGTATGGTCAGGCGGTTATGAAGAATGCAAAGATGCAGATATCGTTGTTGTCACAGCTGGTATCAACCAAAAACCTGGTCAATCTCGTTTAGATTTAGTTAAGACAAATGCGTCAATCATGCGCCAAATCGTCAAAGAAATCATGGGATCAGGATTCGACGGAATTATCGTTGTTGCTTCAAATCCAGTAGATATTTTGACATATATCGCTTGGAACGAATCAGGCCTGCCAACATCACGTGTTATCGGTACTGGTACAACATTGGATACAACTCGTTTCCGTAAAGAAATCGCATTGAAATTAAAAGTAGACCCACGTAGCGTTCACGGCTATATCTTAGGTGAACATGGTGATTCAGAAGTTGCTGCATGGTCACATACAACTGTTGGTGGTAAACCAGTTTTTGAAATCGTAGAAAAAGATCATCGTATCGCAAAAGACGAATTAGATGTAATTGCTGATAAAGTTCGTAATGCTGCTTATGAGATCATTGATCGTAAAAAAGCAACTTATTATGGTATTGGTATGAGTACTGCACGTATCGTAAAAGCTATCTTGAATAACGAACAAGCTGTATTGCCTGTATCTGCTTACTTAACTGGTGAATACAACGAAAAAGATATCTTTACAGGTGTGCCATCAATCGTTGACGAAAATGGTGTTCGTGAAGTTGTTGAATTATCCATCAACGAAGAAGAAAAAGCAATGTTCAGCAAATCAACAAGTGCTTTAAGAGAAGTATTGAACACTGTATTATAAGAAATAATGAGTAAGAACTAAAAAGTCAAAAACTGCTTAACAGATATTTCAGCTGTTAAGCAGTTTTTTTATTGATATCTATAGGTAAGCAAATAAACGGAATGATTATAATCGATTCGGTCGAAAATGATCCATACGTATGAAATGTAATCTGCTGATTAAATAATCGAATCGATATCAGTGACAACTAAAACTTAAGTAAATGATTTATCTATGTGATTAAAAATCCTTCAGTGATGGCAAACATAAATACAGTGAGTCGTAATCTGGATTAACTGTATAAAGAAAATGGTTTTTATCATTTAATTAAACGTTAAAAAAGAAGAAAAACTACAAAATTTTTTTATAATTTTGCACAAGTAGATTTTGATGGAAAAATGACGATTTTTGATAAAAAACCGTTCGAGAGAGGTTTATTATTTTTTAAATCTACTTAGTATAATATATATTATGTAAACTAAAATATATAAAAAATCAATCCACTAGTTCTAAACCACTATTTCCTACTCTTCACACTTTTGTATTCCTTTTAAATCAATTATTTCAAAATTAATCCATATTTTTATGAAAAAACTATTTTGTATGAACAACCATACAAAAAATCAGCATATTCTTTAATGACATGCTGATCGAATGGAGAAATAAATTTTTTTAATTCGTTCATTTTATTGCGGTTTGTCGTAAATAATTGGTTATCTTGGACTTCAGTGAATCGAAATCCAATGAACTAGTGGTAATCATTATAATAAAATCAACAGCTTCTTGACGAGAAAAAGCAACTGAACAATTATTCAATTGAAGAAACAACAGCATGGCAACAAGAGCAGTTCGTTTATTACCATTATGAAAAGGATGTTTTTTAGCTAAATTAATTGCTAAAATTGCCACTTTTTCATAGACTTCGGGATAGAGTTCTTGATTAAATACTGCTTGTGAAGGCTGTTTAACTGCCATATCTAATGCATTGGCATCTTTTATACCAATCATTTCGCCTGGTGAGTAACGTAAAATAACTTTTGCGTTGATTTTGATAATTTCTTTAGTCGAAAGATACCTCATAAATCAACCAAATCTTTTAACGCGTCTTCATATTGATTCATGATCGAATCAACTAATAAATCAATATCAGGTTCTTCTTGTGCTTTGATCATTCGTACAGAACCATCAGATTGAAAAACATAACTGATTGCGTCACCCGTCTGCACACCCATGAATTCTTTTACTTCTGGTGGGATAGTTGTTACATCGCTATTGCCGGATTTTCTAATTTTATACTTTTTCATTTTTTTCATATTTCGCCACCCTCTATATTCTATATCATTCTATAGTAAGTACATTATATCTAAGTATATACATTTAATCAATGTATATACTATTGATTTACTTTTTCTTACGGAAAAACGAAAAAGAAAAAAGTTAAAAGAGTTTGTGACATGACTTTTGTCACAAACTCTCGTATTTTTAACCAAAATATTGATGGAATACTTGTGTAATAACTGGTAGGAAATAAATAATGATCATAGCCCCTACCACCATCAACAATTGTTTACGCTGTTTCTTTCGCTTCAACATGCTTGTCGTTTTATGAAAAAAATAAGTAGCGCTTTTAGCTCCTGCAGTCAAAGTCGATAAAATCAGCGTTGGTGAATATGCTGTTTGATTGTGCGTCAATGACAGCAACTTCGTCCCGTAATCAGGATACTTTAGAAATGCTTGGTATACAGCCACAATCGTGATTGCTCCCATAAGATAATTTAAAAATGAATGCACTTTTTTCAAATAAAAAAACTCCTTGCTATCTATATAAAATCAGCCTACCCCAACATTTTTGCTTGATTGACTGATATTTTTTGGTTTTATTGGCATTTATATTCTGACTTTTCGGAATAAATATTCTGCTATTTCATTGTTTTCATTTACTCTACTTCGTTTTCATTATTTTTTCTTGATGTTTCTTTGTTTCCATCAACTGCTTTTGTTCCGCTGTTTTCGATCCATGGAAAAGAAAAACCGATCGTCATATCTTCTTTTAATACTAAAACTGCATCGAATTTCCCTTTTTTACCAGTAAAACCTTTGACAACTTTACTTGTCTTTCCTTTTGAAAGCAAATTTCTGAGATTTGTTTTAGTCAGCTTCTTTTTAGCTACTGTTGGCCACAATTTGAAGTCGCACTCCGGGTTCAAACATGTAGCGATTTTAGGATAAAGCATGACTACCCCTTTTTTACATTTTGGACATCTTCCTAATTGGTCGTTTTTCTTCTCCATCGCTTTTATCTGGCGTATTCCGCTGATCTCATCTGAGAAATCTACCTTATCGATTTGATTAGGTACTTCTGCCAATAAATGTAAGATGAATTTTTTGATGTTTTCTAAAAAAACAGATGGCGTTCCTTCTTGGTTACCGATTTTTCTCAAGTATCCTTCCCAGCGTGCAGTCATTTCTGCACTTGTCAGCAATGGTTCATTAGCTACTGCCTTACAAAGAGTGATTCCTTTTGGCGTAACGATTATTTCGTTTTTATTGACTTCGATGTAATGTTTCTGCTTAAGATTTTCAATGATATTGGCCCGTGTAGCTTCGGTCCCTATTCCTTCTACTTCTTTGAGGATTTCTTGCGCTTCATCATTATCCAGCGTTTTTCCCGCAGTTTTCATTGCTGTGATCAAGGTTCCTTCGGTATAGGGTTTCGGAGGTTGTGTTTCTTTCTCCATACTTTTCAGCTCTACTTCTGCTTCTTCATTTTCTACGATAGGAGGAAGCGTCTGAGCTTCTTTCTTTTTTGACTTGATGCGCAAGATTTCCTGCCACCCTTGCTGTAATGGGATCTTTCCGGTGCTTTTTAGCTTTAATTGCTGTACACCCGTCGTGACAGTCGTCTCTTCATAAATATAATCTGCGGCAAACATAGCCACAGTGGTACGTAAGACTTGCAAATAGATTGCTTGCTGTAATTTAGATAGCTTCGCAAAGCGTGCAGGAGTCGGAATCGTCTTTGTCGGAATGATTGCGTGATGTTCTTGAACTTTTTTCGCATCGACATACCGTTTCTTTGCTCTGATCTCAGTTGTCTGTACTTCTTCTATTCCTAAAAACTTTTTATAGTTTTGCAGATGTTTAACCAGATACTGATGCTCATTTTCTGTGATATAAAAGGAATCCGTTCTTGGATAGCTTAGAAATTTGCTTTCATACAATCCTTGAGCAGCATCAAGTGTGGCTTTAGCACTTGCTTTCATTAGCTGATTCATCTTTGTCTGCAAACTAGATAGCGAAAATAAACGTGGGCTATGCAACCTCTTTTCCTTTTTCATAACTTCAAGAATCCGTCCGTTTTGCTTACCTAAATGCGCTCCGAGTCTCTCTATTTCCTTTGTTAACTCTTCTTGTGTTTTAAATGCTTTTTTTGGTACGATTTTTCCTGAAAACTGTCCTTTGTTTGTCGTAATTAAACCTTCTCCTTCAAAGTACGTTTCTTTTTTGAAGTGTTTGATTTCTTCTTGCAGCTGATAAATCATGTAAAGTGTCGGCGTTTGTACACGACCAAGAGAAAAACTACCATCAATCCCTTTTCGTTGAAGCAGTAAGCTATATAATGGGCTTCCGTTCATTCCAATCAGCCAATCAGCATTCTGCCTTGCTTGCGCTTCTTTATATTTTGGAAAATAGTTCTTTCCAGGTTGGAGATTCTTAAAACCTTCATATATTGCTTCTTTTTCAAGAGAATTGATCCATAAACGTAAATAGTTCTTTTCTTTAGAAAAGGCGTTTGCTTGACGAATAATCGACCACGCGATGGCTTCACCTTCTCTATCACCATCTGTTGCAATAATGATGGTATTGGCTGACTGTAACTCTCGCTTTACAATCGAAAATTGTGCACGTTTGTCCCTTGGAACTTCGTAACGGAAGGTTTCTGGGAAAATAGGCAAATTTTCTAAAGACCATTTTGCCCAACGCTCTTCATAAGCTCCTGGGGCAACCATATCTACCAGATGTCCAAAACCATAAGTGATGGTTACTTCACCAGCAAACAATGGATCGCTGATTTCATAATACCCTTCATGCCGCTTTAGCTGTTGGAAGGTTTCGGCATAGGCTTTTGCTTGTGAAGGTTTTTCAGCTAGTATCACCGTCTTCATCTTCTGACCTCCGTTACTTGATTTTTTGCGGACTTCTCTATTATGGAACATATTTTCGCATCTGGCAATAAAAAAAAGATACCGTATAGTCGAAATAGGCACAAAAAACATCAAGCAAGCAAACGTTGTTCCGTTTGCTG
Organism: Enterococcus sp. E5-162; assembly: GCF_035725965.1. NCBI lineage: Bacteria > Bacillati > Bacillota > Bacilli > Lactobacillales > Enterococcaceae > Enterococcus > Enterococcus sp. E5-162. The sequence goes on from NZ_JAPRFV010000001.1 coordinate 315,664, forward strand.
CTTGATGTTTCTAGAAAATATTCATCTTTAGCTGTCACTCTTGGTTAATCTGCCAATTGATGCCAAATCGATCAGTTACCATCCCATACAACTGAGCCCACGGAACAGCATCCAGCGGCATCTCAATCTTACCACCATCAGCTAAGCTTTCAAATAGACGCTTCGTTTCTTCTTCATTTCTTGTTTGGATGACTAAAGAAACATTATTTCCAACAACTAATTCAGGACCAATTCTTTCTGGCATATCTGCAAACATAACTAATGTATCATAAATGTTCAACCGTGCATTCGTGATTAGATTTTTTGCTTCTTCTGGCAAGTTCATTTGTTCTATTCCAGGCATTTCACCGTATGTGGTGATACCTGATGCTTCAGTCTCAAAAACTTTTTTCATAAAAAGCGATGGCTTCACGAGACTCATTTTTGAAGTTCAGATAGATATCCAATGTAAACAGCTCCTTTCTTGGTTATAATCTATCATAAGAAAGCGTTTTTTACGAGTGAATCGTTTGATTGATTCATGACAAAAGCCTTGTCGCAACTTCTTCTTAATCTTTTTTATGATCATTTATTCAAAAAATCTGTAATAGCTGATTGATTCATTTGATTATCAATTTCAAGAATGCTACCAGCATAATCACTTTGCCCATAATTCCACGAACCGTCTACTGGCACACTTATTCGATCAATGCCACCAGCTCCTCGTGCAATCGAAAAGAGGTTTTTCGTCAAGAACCAAGCAGTGACATCTGTGGATGTATACCCTAAAGCTTTACCAGCTGCATAAGGTGCACGAATCAGATTCAATGGATTCTTCAATTGGCTGAAAATAGCGTTCATTACTTGCTGTTGGCGTCTGACACGGCCAAAGTCTCCTTCTTCATCCATTCGGAAACGTGCGTACTGCAAAAGAACATGTCCATCCATCTTCTGGACCCCTTTTTTAATATCTACACCATCCAGATTCAGATCTTTTTCTGCATCGATCTTCACTCCGTTCATGAACAAGGCATCGATCACTTTTTCAAACGATTTGAAATCGACTTTCGCATAGTATTGACAATTGATTCCAAAATTTTCTACTAAAGTTTGACGCACTAGATCGGCTCCTCCGTATGCATAAGCTGAATTGATCTTATTTTGTCCTACCCCTGGGATCGTAACGAAGCTGTCACGCATAAAAGAAATCAGTTTCGGCTTATGGGAAGGACCATCCAACTGTAAGACCATGATCGTATCAGCTCGTCCAGCATCTTCTCCGCGTGTATCACTCCCAAGAATCAAAATATTATGCGCACCATTTGTCGCTTTTTGCCCATGAAAGGTTTCTGAAGTCGCTGCCTCTAAGCTTGTGTCATGTTCAGCTACATATTTACCAATAAAAAATGAGATACCTGAATAAAGGATCAAAACAAGCAAAATCGATAGAATGATTTTTTTCCACGATCGCTTTCTTCGAGATTTCAACGGTTTGTTCTTCTTTTGCCGATTGAAAAATTTTTTATTTTTTTGTTGTTCTTCTGTTCTTGGTGCATCTCTATATATCTGTTGTTCGTGTTGGTTCAAATGTTCAAATGAGTGCTGCTCTCTTTCATAAATACGGGTAGCATCTTCCTCATTTTCCATACGCGTTCGTTTTCGTTCTCTTCTAGCAAAAATACTCCCCGTATCCCGCTTCAGAGGTTTCGCCTTCTTATGGATGTCCTTATAGCGATCCATCCGACTCATTGTGGTTCCTCCTCGTTTCTTACTGATAAATAAAGGATACGATAACCAATCGACAAAAGCCTATCATTTTTTGATAATTTAATAAAAAATAACGAAATAAATGCTTCGATACATAAAGAATTACTTTTCTTGAGACCGTTTATGCGAGAATAAAAAATCTTTATCTATTATCCTTTTTTAATCAAACAGTTTTTCAATCACATGGATCGGCATCTTTTCCTTTGTCCATAATTCAAACGCGATTGCTCCTTGGTAGATCAACATGCCAAGTCCATTGTATCCTTTTGCTCCTACTTTTTTTGCTTCTTTTAATAAACGTGTTTCTCTAGGTGCATAAATCAAATCAAAAACCGCTAGTTTCTCATGCATCATGTTTATATCTAAGAGCGGTGACTGATCGATTTTCTTTCCCATCCCGATATCTGTTGCATTGACTAGAAGGCAGCTTTCTTTCAAGTCTTTTCTTAATTGATACGTATCGGCAAAATCACGAACTTTTATCTCACAAGAAGTTCGATAGCTGAGTTGTTCGAATGTTTCTTTTACTTGAGCGAATGTTTGATTGTTTCGTTTATAAACTACAATTTCCTTAGCACCGTCTAACGCCGCTTGAACAGTGACTGCCTTTGCTGCCCCTCCAGCGCCCAGCAGAGTCACTTTTTTCTTTTTGACCGAAATCCCAGCTTCTTGTACGGATTGCATGAAGCCCGCACCATCGGTATTATAGCCAATCAAACGACCTTTTTCGTGCACGATCGTATTCACTGCTCCAATCAATTGTGCTTCCTGGCTTACCTCATCCAGATAAGGAATAACCGCTGTTTTATTCGGCATCGAAAGGTTCACACCTAACATATCAAAAGTTCGTATACTTTCGACTGCTTGCTTCAAATTCATTGGGTTTACTTTGAAAGCTAAATACACCGCATCGATGTTGTTTGCTTCAAAAGCAGTATTGTGCATCAATGGAGATAAACTGTGAGAAGCTGGATCAGCAAAGAGTCCAGCTAATTTGGTTTGTCCAGAAATCATCTTATTCCTCCTTTGTTCTTACTTCAATAAAAAAAGCCACTTAGCGTTTGATACGAAAAAGTACGAAACGTCTAGGTGGCAAAGTAGCAAATTCTTTTCTCATCGTTCACTTGTCAGAGCAAAGAATATTCTATTTAATTGTTAAAATCATTGACTACGTGATCCTACAAAACACCCAAATATGTTCCAATTGTTTATTGTTTTAAGTATAGGATGAATCAAAGGAAGATGTCAATGAGTTTTCAAGTCCTTCTACTGAAAGGAGACTTTCTGTCGAAATCAATCTACTACTTCTTCAAAGAACTGCAAAAGGTCGCCCATTGTCAAATGTTGCTTTTCTTTTTCAGAAAGATCCTGAACAATTTTTCCTTTTTGGAGTACGATCAGACGATTTCCGTATTTCAAGGCGTCTTCCATTCGATGCGTGATCATGAGACAAGTCAATTTTTGTTCATTGATCCGCTGATTTGTTAACTGCATTAATGCTTTAGCTGTTTTAGGATCTAAAGCGGCAGTATGTTCATCTAATAACAGTAATTCAGGAGCCGTGATCGTCGCCATCAGCAAACTTAATGCTTGGCGTTGACCGCCAGATAATTCCCCTGCTGGAGTATCCAAATGTTGTTCTAGGCCATTACCGACTTCTTGACATAGTCTGAAAAAATCTTCTTTTTGATTTTTCAAGTTACGTAAACGGAATTTCCGCTTTTGCCCTCTTTTTTGTGCAAGTAGCAGATTTTCTGCTACAGTCATCCGGGGAGCCGTTCCCATCTTAGGGTCTTGGAAAACCCGAGAAAGGAATCGTGCTCTTTTTTCTTCTGAATCTTTTGTAATCAGCTGATCTTTAAAAGAGATCGATCCTTGACTGAGTTGAAGCGTACCAGCGATGGTATTGAACAGTGTGCTTTTTCCAGCACCATTCCCGCCAAGAACAGTGATAAAGTCCCCTTCTCTGATTGTAAGGTTGATTTCATCCAATAGTACTTTCTCTTCATTCATCCCATTGTTTACGACTTTTCTGCCGTTTTTGATTGTCAATATATCTGTCATTACTATGCCTCCTTCTCAAAACCCGTTTTTAAGTTCAGTGCTTTCTTCAATTGCGGGATCATCAGACAAATAGCTAAGATGATAGCGGAGAACAACTTCAGATAAGTCGTGTCAAACCCTAGTTTGATTACTACTAAAATCAATAGTTGATAAATGATACTGCCGACAACAATAGCAATCAATCTTTCTGCTAGCGTCAATTCTTGGAAAATCACTTCACCGATGATGATGGAAGCAAGACCGATGACGATCACGCCAATCCCTTTATTTACATCTGCATATCCGTCATTCTGGGCAATCAGCGCACCGGATAATGCAATGACACCGTTCGACAAAGTCAAACCTAAAATTTTCATACGATCGGTTTTTATCCCTAACGACCGAGCCATCGTTTCGTTGTCTCCTGTCGCAATATAGCCTTGACCTAAATCTGTATTGAAGAAGAATAGCAGTACAGCAATCAAGATGCCCAAAGAGATGAAGCCAAGAAGGACTGTGTCAAAGTAATCAGGTAATCCAAAGCGATGAAAGCTGTCTTGTAGAATCGGATGATTCAATAAAGATAGATTTGGTGTTCGCATCACAAACAAAATAATTGAGTTCAATCCTGACATCACTAAAATCCCTGCTAGAATAACCGGTATCTTTCCTTTTGTATAAAGTAACCCTGTAATGAGTCCTGCTACCATACCAGCACCTACGCCCAATAACGTAGCTAAAATCGGTGCTACCCCATGAGTGATAGCTGTCACACAGACAGCAGCACCTAATGGGAAGGACCCTTCTGTCGTCATATCAGGAAAATCTAAGATCCGATAGGTCATGAAAATCCCTAATCCTAATATTGCCCAAAGCATGCCTTGTGAAATAGCTGATACGATCATTTGTCATCCTCCTTAGATGTTTCTTGTTGCGACTCATCTGTAATGATTTTGGCTTTTTCTTTCATCGATTGAGGAATAGTGATTCCTAAGTGATCAGCCTGAGATTGATTGATCACTGTATCCCCTTGATCAAACATATAAACAGGTGTCGTTTCCGGTTTTTCTTTTCCGCTCGCAAGTTTTGCCGCCATCTTACCGCTTTGAAGCCCTAATTGATATTGATTGATCCCGATTGTTGCTAGTCCGCCTTGTTCTACCATTGTATCAACAGAAGGAATGACGGGGATATTTGCTTTATTCGCTTCTTTAACCACTGTCTGCATAGCATTGGCAATCGTATTGTCTAATGGAACATAGATAAAATCGACTTGTCGGCTCATCACTTGTACCGTTTGTGCAATCTCATTAGTGGAAGGCACCGCATATTTTACTGCTTCTAACCCTTCTTTTTTTGCAGCTTCTTCCGCTTGTGCTACTTGGTATTTTGAATTATCTTCCGAAGAAGCATACAAGATCCCGACTTTTTTTGCATTTGGCAGCAAATCAGAAGCAAGCTTGATTTGTGAAGCAACAGGTGGCTGATCAGAAACACCTGTCACGTTTCCACCAGGTTTCTCTAAAGAACCAACTAATCCAGCCCCCACAGGATCCGTTACAGCACCTAATACAACGGGAATCGACGAAGTCGTGTTTGCTAATGATTGAGCAGCAGGCGTTGCGATTCCGATCAAAACATCAGGATCGGATTGTACTAGCTGTTGACTCATTGTGGCTAGCTTGCTCTGATCGGCTTGTCCATTTTGAAATTTGATTTCAAGATTTTCTCCTTCTTTTAATCCTTCTTCTTTCAGACCATCTTTGATCCCTCGATAAATCTCATCTAATGCCGGATGGCTCACATATTGCAATACCCCGACAACTGTTGTTTTTTTTGTCTGGTTCGTCGAAGTACTTTCTTTTTCTCCTGAGGCTTTTCCATAAATAAATGCACCTGCTAAATAAACTAAAATAATTACTACAACTGTTATTAAACGTTTGTTTTTCATTTTTTCCTCCTGCAAAGTCAAACTTTTTATTTATTAAAATCAGGCAAGTATCCAGTCTACAAAAAAAGACAATGGCCAAAACGGTCATTGTCTTTACACAAAAAACCGCATAGATAGGATCTATGCGGCAGTCAATGTTCATGTCTAGCATAGATACAAGCTTTAGAAATGCACTCTAAAAAGTTGTATCTATGGGAAAGTTTCACCATTAATACAACTTATCTACGCCAGCTGCGCCAATTTTTTTTGTTCTCTGCTGAAATACGTTTTGATAAGTTCATTACAGGTCACCCTTTCCTTAAGAATTGATTTAAGTCTAATCGAATTTTTGAATTTCGTCAACTATATTTTTTATTTTTTTCATTTGTTATTTTGAAGATCAAACATCACTTGTTCTGATAATTAAAAATAGCGCTATATAGAGCCACCATTTCATCACGTTAACGACTCAATTAGCAGTCTCGGCATTTGGGGAAGCTGTTCCTGTTCTATCCATTTCTTCTTCTAATTGTTTGATATTGGCTAACGGTAGTCGATTCAGCTCAGGGATCAACTCCTTATCAAAATCAGTTATTCCTCCCTTACCCGCAGTTATCCGATTTGCTTCTTTTCCTCCATCAAAGAAAATAAATGTCACTTCATCCGTTCGTATGTTATATTTTTGTTCCAGTTCATGTACGTCATAAACGATCGGATAATAAAAGATCGGTCGATTCAATTCTTCCATAAGCTCAGGGTCATTAAAGACATCCAGCATATCCTGATAGGTTTTCCCGTTCGGTTTGCTGAACATCACCGATATCGCTCGGCTTTGTTTGATTTTCTGATCCGCTTGACTGTAATCAAAAGGTTTTAATTTGCTGGTTGGTATGGATGAATAAACGAGACTATTTACTTGCTCTTCTCGGATTTTTTCCGGCAACAAAAACATCGCAATTGTTAGTAGCAATGATAAGATGAGCAGAAACACAAGACGTCGAAAATACTTAATTGGATTTTCTGCGAATGACACTGAGAAATGATCATTCATTTCTTGTACTCTCGATTTAACTGCTTCCCAAATAACAAACACCTTCTTTTCTACTTTTTCTCCTATTTTTTATTATACCTAAAAATTTGGATTTCAACGATAAAAACACTGTTTTTTATGTAATTAGTCCAATTTTTTCTAGACTTTTGCTTCACTATTCGGCCAAATTGGTTTTTCTTCTTTTTTTCGTTATAATGAATATACTTATGAAAAGAAATGAGGAATGAACCATGTCCTTTGATGGTGTATTTACCCATGCGATGGTCAACGAATTGCGTGAAACGTTACTATCTGGCCGGATCTCGAAAATCCATCAGCCTTATGAAAATGAAATCGTGCTGGTGATTCGTTCACGCGGCAAAAACCATCGATTATTATTATCTGCGCACCCTAGTTATGCTCGTGTACAGATTACCCAAATCGATTATCAGAATCCTGATAATCCGCCTAACTTCGTGATGATGCTTCGAAAGTATTTGGATGGTGCTATTTTAGAAAGCATCGAACAAATCGAAAACGATCGAGTGATCCATTTTCACTTTGCTAAGCGCAACGAGTTGGGCGATTTACAGAATATCATATTGATCGTTGAATTAATGGGGCGTCATAGTACGATCGTCTTAGTTAATCAAGAAACTGGAAAAATATTGGACGCGATCAAACACATAGGAAGCTCTCAAAACACTTATCGTTCTTTGCTTCCCGGCGTAGAATACATTGCTCCGCCAAAACAAGAGGTCTTGAACCCATTTAGCTCCGATAAAGAAAAAATCTTCCAGCGACTTTCTCAAACTGAACTAGAACCAAAAGCAATCCAATATCAGTTTCAGGGAATCGGTTTCGATACTGCTCAAGAGCTGACCAAGAGATTGCTTGAACGTCCTAATGAAAAAATGGTTGTTTGGGACGAATTTTTCTCATCGATCATCAATCACCCAGACCCTACTTTTTACGAAACGACAAATAAAGATTTCTTTACGCCGATTGTTTATCAGGTATTTTCCGAACAAGCATCTGCTGTGACAACTTATCCAACACTCAGTCAATTATTAGATAGCTATTATCACGAAAAAGCGGAGAAAGATCGGGCAAAACAACAAGGCGGAGAACTGATCCGAAAAATCGAAAATGAACTAAAACGAAATAAAAATAAATTGAAAAAACGTGAACAAACACTCAAAGAATCCGAAAACGCTGAGAATTACCGTAGAGATGGCGAACTACTTACTACTTTTCTAACACAAGTACCACGTGGCGCAAAAGAAGTTGTTTTACCTAATTATTATGAAGAAGACCGGCCAATCAAAATAGCATTAGATCCGGCGTTGACGCCAAATCAAAATGCACAGAAATATTTTCATCGATACCAAAAGCTGAAGAACGCCGTTAAGTTGATTGGCGAACAAATCCAAGAAGCCAAAGATGAAATCCAATATCTTGAATCTGTCTTGTCTCAACTGGAAATTGCCGGTCCGATGGATATCGAAGCAATCAAAGAAGAATTGACTGCTGAGGGCTATTTGAAAAAGAAGACACAGAAAAAACAAAAGAAAAAGAAACCATCTCAGCCTGATCAATACTTTTCTTCTGACGGAACGCTCATTCTTGTTGGTAAAAACAACCTTCAAAATGACCAGCTGACAATGAAAACAGCTAAGAAAACCGACTATTGGCTCCATGCAAAAAATATCCCTGGTTCGCACGTCATCATCAAAAGTGATCAACCTTCAGATGAAACAATTACCGAAGCTGCCGAGTTAGCTGCCTATTTTTCAAAATATCGATATTCTGCCCAAGTACCAGTTGATCTTGTACAAGTGAAGCATATCCGCAAGCCAAATGGTGCCAAACCTGGTTACGTCATTTATGAAAATCAGAAAACAGTCATCGTGACACCAGAAGAAGAGAAAATTATAGCTATGAAACAAAACGGGTAATGAATGTATTTTCTTAGAATCATATTTTCGTACTTTTTCATAAAAGCAATCAGTTATAAATTGCTTTCTATAAAAAGAGGGGTTGTGACAAAATTCGTGTCACAACCCCTTATTTCGAATAAACTGTTTTGTTTGGCTGTTCTTTCTACTTAATATCAGTCAGATGTTCCGTCTGCTTTTCTTAATTCTGTTGGTCCAGTAACCGAGGAAGCTCTTTGATAAATCTTTGAGCGATTTCACTGAGCGGGCGCTTTGCCGAATAAATGATATAAAATTCATTTAGCTCGCCTTCTGCTAAAGGAATTAACCGCAAGTGCTCACGAATTCCTCCAATCACAATACCAGACCCTGAAGCGTACGCATCAGTTTCAAGAACGATATTCATCAAAGTCCCTCGATCACTGGTATAGATCACTGTTTCTTGATCAGGAATCTCGATAAGGTCTTCATAAAAATACGGAAAATTATTTCCATCCTGTGTAAAACGAACTTGAGGATAAGATAACAATTCTTCTTTTGTGATCTCTGCGTGTGTAGCTAGCGGATGTCCATGCCTTAAAAAAATGTGTGTTTTAAATTTTCCAATGCTGCGGCCACTTAGTTCTCCTTGTTGCAAATATCTTCTGATACCAGCTTGATTATGCTCGTTCATATAAATAATGCCGATTTCACTGTGCTGCTCTTTGACTTCTTCGATCACTCTCGCCGTCGTCGTCTCCATGATCCGAAATTGTTTGATTTCATCTTTGAATTCCTCGAGTAGCTGTGCGGTCAAAGGACCTAAGAAATCATAATGCTGGGCAGCGATTGAAAAATTCTCTCTCTTTTCACTCGTTAGATAGTGACTTTCTAATGTATCAAGCTGAACCAAGATTTTTTCGGCACGATTTAAGAAATCTTGTCCTTCTTCTGTTAAATATGCACCTCGATTCGTTCGAGTAAATAGCGTGATTCCTAACTCGGTCTCTAATTCTTTGATACCAGCTGAAAGACTTGGTTGTGAAACAAACATTTTCTTTGCAGCTTCTCTGAAACTACCATTATTTGCCACAGCGACCACATATTTCATTTGTTGAATATTCATTGCTCAAACTCCTCAAAATAATAAATTTCTCTTCCATTCAAGGGTTGAATTGGTCGGTTGTTCGGCTGTGCATACTGCCCTTTGAAGGGTAGAAGAAACTCTTGGTTCAATTTTTCTACATGATCCATCACAAACCATTGGATTGGTCCGCTGGTAGGTGGAGTTGTCAATGAACCTACATAATGAAAATGGCTTTTTTTCTCTGGAAAAAAGACATCTGGATTTACCCAGTGTTCATGTTTTTCTAAATTCCATCTCTCTCCATTTTCTTGATTATAAAACCAACCTTCCTGTTCCATTAACTGATACATGACGCCCACGACCAGATTCTCTTTTTTGCTGTTCATATGAACAAAATGAAACTCAATATCTTCCTGTTTCCCGTCGATGATATGTTCTGATGGTAAGTGGAAATGAATATCTGTCAAATAATAGCGTTCTTTCTTGAACTCTACATAACTGAGTTGATCAAAAGGTACTAAATGAATCGTATTTTTGAATTCCTTGTCAGTGAAGCGTTGCTTTTGATAATGAAACGAAAGTGTCTCTCCTTTCATTTTTATTTCTTCACCTTTTGTTAAATGAATAGGTGACTGCAACGGAAATTCCGCACCTCTCGCAAACCAATCACATAAATTCGCCCAATTTTCCGGACCTCTGTCTCCAGAATAGCCCCATTCGACATCCATATTCTTTTTCAACTATACTTCCCCCTGCATCTCATATCGTTTTTATTTTTCTTCTTTCTTTACAATCGTTGAGACAGTTTCTAAAAACGCCTCTTTTCCATAAAATTCCTGGTTCAATAGTTCCGGAAATATCTCTTTAAAGAAATACTGAACAGAAGGCCGATGTTCAAAGCTTTTGATAGTCGTCACTGCCTCAATGAACATCTCCTTGTAAACTTTTTCTGGATTATTTTTGATGATTTCATCAAAAGACTCATAAAGAAGGTCAACCTTATCTGAAATGGCTAATAGTTCTCCTTCTACAGTTTCATCTTTTCCCTCGAACAACCGACGGCGATAAACTTCTTGGAACTCAGCTGGAATCTCTTGATTGATGAATTCGTCCGTCATCTTTTCTTCAACTGTTTGCAGCATCCCTCTTAATTCTTTGCTTGCATATTTCACTGGTGTTTTGATATCACCAATAAAACGTTCTGTGTAGTCATGATTCAGTGATTTTTCATAGAGCAGTTTCCAATCGATTGGCTGCCCATTTGCTTCTTCAATATCTCCTAGAACTTGCGCAATAGATGCTACACGATACGAATGTGCTGCGACTGTATGCTCCGTATATTTAAAAAAACCAGGTGCCCTTGTGATCGTCTCTAAATTGTTCAATCCTAAAATAAATTCATTCAATCCCATAAAAGTTACCTCCCTTTGAGATTTCTTTTTCCGAATATCATATCATTAAATAACTGACATTCGCAACATTTCCGCTCTTTTCCATTTTCGCAACAGCTCGCTTACCAAAAAATAGAGAAACTCTCGATAGAATAGAATGCAGAGAAGAGATTATTCTCTTTTCTCTGCTATTTAGTCTTAGCAAAATAAATTTTGCAAAAATCAAAAACTGATCACGATAGAAGTTTCTTTTCATATCTGATGAAAAGATACTTTTCGCAATCAGTTTTTGGATTGTTTTTATATCGATTGATAGCCATTTTTTCTCACAATCAATTAATTATATGCTTAAGATTCTTGTTCAAAAATTTCACGAAGTTTCGGGGCATTTAAATCTTTTTCAGATAGTTGAATCAATCTATATCGTAAGTTTCGATTATTTGAATGATATCGTTCAAGTCATCAATCACGATATCTGCTTGTGCCTGATCAAGGGGCAGATCTTGCTTTAATGCAATCGTATATAAATTAGCTGCTTTTGCTGACGCAATACCAACAGGAGAATCTTCTACTGCGATGCAATGTCTACCATCCAATGCATTTACTGCGATTTGATAAATTTCTGGATGTGGTTTGCTTTTAGATAGCTTTTCTCCTGAAATGACAAAATCGAAGTATGGTGCTAAAGCATTCTGTGTCAGCATTTTGTCGATTTCTCTTTGAGGAGAAGAAGAAGCAAGAGCAATTTTGATACTTTTCTTTTTTAAATAATCCAAGATGTCTTCCGCACCCTTTCGCAGTGCTATTTTAAAGTCAATAGGATGTTTTTCCCGGTACGCAAGGTATTCTTTTCTAAGATCAGCTCGTTGGTCTTTTTCTGAGACCAATACTTCCCAAATCCCATTTTCTGTCAGTCCAACGAAATCCAACTTATTCGTCGAACCTGGTAGGATGTTTTTTTCTTTGAAAAATTGCATACGTCGATCAAAATAAAAATTTTCTGAGTCAATTAAGACACCATCCATATCAAAAATCATGCCTAAATTCACAAACCTTCCTCCTATCCATAAATAATTTCATGAATCAATCGTAATTCCAACGTGGAAATCTTGATAGTATACTCACTCTCTATTTCGAAAAAGGCACGATGGATCTGTTCCATTTCTGCACCTGCTTGAGTCGTATATTCCTCTATATCTTCTTGTTCATCCACACTTTCTTTCCTTAAAATTCGTTCAATCATACAGCAGCAATGTAGGTATAGTAAAAACAACTTACTATTAGATAGAGTGATCTCTAAGGTTTCCTCAGCTACGGATACAGCACTTTGCACTAAACGCAACAGTTTGGTTGCGTCCAAAATCGTTAAATTTTCGATGATTTTATTAATTGAAAAACTGAACATCAGCTGTTCTTTTAAATCTTTATCACGTATGTCAAAATAATCTTGTAGAATTGAAATGAACTTCTCAACATCTTCACCGTTAATTAAATGATCAAGACCAATATAAGGAACCTGTTCGATTTTGGGATCTTCTGTTCCTACAATCATCAATACTTCATATATTTGGAAAGGATCCTCATACATTTTATTTTTTTGCAATTTTTTGTAATCATACGGAATAATCGTCAATTCTTTGCAATGATTTTCTAAACAAGATTCCAAAATCTCTTGTATTTGAGTAGCTGAACCTATTCCGGTGTAACAGCAAGTTAAGATTGCCTGTGTTTTTTCTTTTTTTGGTAGTATTAGTTGTTTTTTTACTTTGTTTTCTATATCGATTTTTTGGCTGATTTCTGCGATAGACATTTGTCTTTGAATCAACTGCCCAATCTCCAATACAAGAGGCGTAGAGACATAATCGATAATCAGCAGTGGACCACGTATTTTATCTGCTAGCTTTTTTCCGATTTCGTTCAACGACCCCATATCTACTAATAAAATCAACCCGGCGTCCGTTTGATGATCATTGATAAAGCGAATAACTTGTTCTTCTACTTTAGCTAACGTGATATTGATTGGCATATCATAAGCTTGAAAGATATTCTGCTTCAGTATCCGATTGCCTACGTTCGCCATACTGCTAGCAGTAGAATAACCATGAGCTAAAATGATACTCTTGATTTTCTTTTCTCCTAGCGTGATCTGCAACCCATGAAAATAAAAGGAAATAAAAATCAAATCTTCCTCTTTAAAATCTTGATCTAATTGTCGAGAAATATGTCCTAGTACTTTTTTAGCATACCAATAAGAAGTATCTATGGAACTCGAAACCAATTCTAACAACTTGTCTTTGACACTTTGCCATTCATGATTTTCTGCAATCATATCTGTGTTGTTTTTATGGTAGAGATACTGTGCTAGGGCAATCACACGATTACCATCTTGTTCCAATCCGTAGTTTTCATGCATCCAATCAAAAGTTTCTCGTATCTGATAGGTTAGTACAGAATAAAATGATTCTTCTTTCGAATAACTATCTTTAAAAATAAACTCGTCCATCAAATGATTGATTCGATTTACCGTATGATCAATAAAATCTTTGATCATTAATTCTTGCTTTTCAACTTTTTGATACATTTGCACTATTTTTTCAAATAACTGTCTGATTTGCCTGACTTCTGAAGATTCTAAAAAGACTTGGTTAGCTGTATGCGGCAAATATTGGCGGTCTGGTAAAGCTTTAATCGTTTTTTTTAGCTGCTCTTTTAGCTGCATGGTATTTTCAGTTGGAAGATCCTTCAAACGAACTCGAATAGACAGACTATTTTGGTTTTTGGCGTACGCACTACCGCAGACATATTTCACGATGTTCTTTATCTTCCCTACATTGCCTTCTAAGTCACTATTAAGCAAAAAGTCCACTAGTTGATAACTTACATCGATGCGTTTTGACAAAATATTCGCTTCATTGATAAAAAATGTGTCTATCAGTTGCATACGTTCTGATTGCGGACGACGTTCATAATTCGGCAACATGACAATCACTGGCAAACGGCGAATAAAGGTCGGCAAAAATGTTTGATAGACATTCTCAGTTGTTGCAAATATCATACGGACGTTTGCTTTATGTCTGATTGCATTGTCCCCCATCGGTGAAATTTCTCCTGTATCCATAAATGTAAAAAGCTTTTCTTGCCCTTCATCACTTAAGCGGTGAACCTCATCCAAAAATAATACGCCATTATCAGCTTTTTCTATCAATCCAATATGTTCTTTTTCTGCTCCGGTAAATGCTCCTTTGACATGGCCAAACAAAGCAGAAGACAAGAGTTCAGGATTGTTGAAATATTGGGCACAATTATAAGAGATAAACGGAGCATCTTTTGGGATGACCTTTTCTGCTACAGCATATTCATAGATTTTTTCTGCTAAAAATGTTTTTCCTGAACCGCTATTGCCCGATAAAAGAATAGGTAACCCATTCCCAGGATAAAGTACTGCTGTTTTTATTTGATCAACTGCTTCTCTTAAGCTGCCATTTGCTCCAATCACCGTTTCTAATGCATTGGCTTTTTCTGCTGCAAATAAGTCTTCCCAAGTTTCATATTCAGATTCTCTGTGAAAAATGCCAAGTTCAGCTAAAGCTTCAACATGTAAAAAAGAGACGGGGTAACTCTTGACCTTGACCAATACTCCTTCTTTCATTCCTTGATTTAAGTAGAAGCTTGTTGTACTTCGATTCAAACCGACATTTTCGCTAATTGATAAAGCTGAAAAATCTTCTGCATGATGCTCACTGTAATTTTTTGTCAGCTCTTTTAAATATTTTTCTACTTTTTTGTTCATGATCAACACCACCCAATTTACTCTTGCTCAATCAATTGTACGAGAATAAGAAACCCTTTTCAATGCAAGGGAAGAAAAGCCGAGGCACTTGGCCTCAGCTCTAGTTTAATACTCTAATTTCCACATATAACGACGCTTTGTCAGTGGATGCTGGCGTACTTCAGCTAATTCTTCTGCATAGACGCGGAATACTGCTGTGATGACGAATGGATTGAAGTAATCAAGAACCTCTTTCGCAATGTGGGCAGACAGTCCCCAATCCAGTGCATCTACGATTTCTATTTTTGCATCGAAACGATTCAAAAAAGTCAGTGCTCGGGCATCCATTTGACGCGTACGACCATCATTCATCAATAAGATAAATGGTACGTCTTTGTCCGTGATTTCAAATGGACCATGGAAAAATTCACCAGAATGGAAAGTACCAGAGTGAATCCATTGCATCTCCATCATTAAACAAATAGAAGTGGAATACGCAACTTCATGAGTCGCTCCTGAACTCATAACATATATCACCTTTTCATTTTTGAAACGTTCGGCGAATTTTTTTGCTTGTAGACGTGCTCCCTTTGCACTTTCTTGCGACAAATCATAAATTTTGTCGAAACCATCCATCATCTTATCGTAGTCTTTATATCCTTCGATCTGATTTAGTAGTTCAACTGCAAGTTCTAAGCAGTAACCTGTTTTTTCTAGTTTTGCTGCGTAATCTTCTGTGAAACGATGATAAATCACATAGTCTGCGTCTTTCGTTAACGGAGAATCTACGCTATGTGTTAAACTAATAACTGTGGCACCTTGTTCTTTCGCTACTGCGTTAGCTTGAACAGTTTCAGGAGTCGTACCTCCCAATGAAGCTGAAATAACTACAGTATGATCGTTGATCGAGCGAGGTGTCGCATAATTGAATTCATTTGCCGTAAAGTGGCTGATACGTAATTTGTTTGCGTTTTGTTCTAAAAAATATTTTGCTGGATATAGATCTGCTTTCGATGCACCACAGCCGACAAATACGATGGACTCCACCTCTTTGTTCGCGATGATTTCTTTGACGATATCTTTTGGACTTAATGTTGAATTCATGTTTGAATTCCTCCTCATACTATTTATTTTTAACCTAAATTAGGTTGGTCCCTTAATTAAAAATCCCGCATAAACTTAGTAAAACACCACCAGCGATACAAATAGTGAGCATCAAACCGGTCCGAACTTTCTTTTGCAACAACCAATACATAAAAAACGTCAGCCCTAAAGGAATCAACTGGGGCATGATATTATCTAAAACATCCTGTAAAACAAACGCCTTGCCGAATCTTAGCGGCGTGGTGATCCCAATCATACTAGCAATCATGGCTCCAATGACCATCAAACCGATAATCGTACAAACATACATCACTTTATCCATCAAACCTTCTTGATACAGTTTCGCTAAATATTTATTCCCAGTATTATAACCAATTTTTCCGCCATAATATGTAACGAAAAAGGACGGAATGAAGGAGATGATAATGGCCAAGATAGGGCCTAAGATACTACCTTGCTGAGCGAGATTGATTCCAAAGCCAAAGGCCAAAACACGTATGGTTCCTTGGAAGAAAGAGTCTCCGATTCCTGACAAAGGGCCCATAAGCGAAGTCTTCAAAGCACTGATGGTTTCCGGATTGAAATTCTCTTGATCTTCGGCATATTGTTCTTCCATAGATGCTGTTAGTCCTAAAACGAATGAACTTGTTTGCGGCGTACAATTGTAGTAAGCCATGTGCCGCTCATAAGCATCGATTTTCTTTTGTTTGTCTTCTGGCTTGTCATAGATTTTATCGATGATTGGTGCAATACCATACATAAATCCCATATTCATTTGTCGTTCGTAATTCCACGAAGCTTGTATTGCCCACGAACGCCAGAAAAATTGCCAATACTTCCAACTATTTTGATCTTTCTTAGTCATAAAAAAACTCCTTTCTATAAATCATCTAAAGGATCAGGTTCGCTTACTGCTGTCCTATTATCTTTACCATTGAATTTGACTTGTGCCATCACAAAGGCCACAATGCAAGCAAAAGCTGCGATACCTGTGATGCTTAATCCGGAGTAAGCTGTGATTAGAAAACCAAGTAATAAAAACGGGATCATTTTTTTCGTCAACATCGTTTGTAACAACAAAGCAAAACCATATGCTGGTAAAATTTTGCTTGCTAAAGTCAGACCATTTGTCAACCATACTGGGATACTGCTCACGATATTTTTCACTAAATCTGTTCCAAAGTAAACAGCTAAAAAGATAGGGATAAAATACATCAGTGAATATAAGACCGTACCATAGATTATGTGGATCCGTCGTGCTCTGCTGAACTTTCCTTCATTGATTAAATTATCTGCCCAATGTGTCAGATTTGAGAGTACCGTCCGCATCAATATTCCAAGCATTTGTCCTAATACAGAGATTGGAATGGCAATAGTCAGAGCAGTTTCAGCATTGGAGCCAGATAGAATAGCAAAAGCTGTAGCAATAATGGACGCCATATTCATATCCGGTGGCGCTGCTGCTCCGATATTTACCAGACCAAGCGACATCAATTCCAGAGAAGCACCAACCAACAAACCTTTTTCCAAGTCACCTAATACTAACCCAACTAACGTACTCACGATTAAAGGCCGTTCAAAATTCATCCTCCCTAGTAGTCTAGAGTCCAAGATGCACATGATTCCGACCAGACCTAAGGCAATCGATTGAAACAACATAACGTAAACTCCTTTCTTTTTAAATCATTGTATTCAAATCCTCTTTTTTGGAGGTTGGAACCTGTTGCATGAACTGTTTGATGCCCATTGATTTTAGTACTTTCGCATCTTCTATCTCATTTTCAGTCAAGAAGATAGCATTACTGAATTGTTTTGATCCTTCTTTTTTTATGATGCCTCCGTAATTGATTTCCTTAACGTTTGAGTAACTTTCGCAAAACTGACGAACATCCTTGGTATTTCCAAAGATCATCATGATGTTTTCACTCAATGCTTCTATTTTAGATATTTTTGTCAAGGTATTTTCAACGGTAAATATATTGAGTTTGATTCCTTGAGGTTTTGATAGTTCTAAAGACATTTTTTTAAATTCATCATTGGCTGCTTCATCATTCACCACCAGAATTCGGTTGATTTGTAAAGATTTACTCCAAGAAAACACCACTTGTCCATGTAACAATCGGTGATCGATACGAATGAACTTGATCATAGATCATCTCCTCCTTCATTTGATTTTTTTAGTAATCGATTGCAATCAATCAATGACTGCCGACTTTCTTCGATAATCAATTCTAAATCTGCAGCAGCAATTGGGTTAACTTGCGTGGCGATTGAAATCACTAAGGGTAGATTCATTCCTGTGATCAAGCGTATTGCTGGCTCTTTCTTTAACAGTCCTATCATTTCATTATTGACACTTCCTCCTAAGATATCTGTGAGAATAAATAGATTTTCTTTTCCTAATTTTGAAACTATACTTTGTATTTGTTGTTCTATCGGCTCATCTTCATCGCGATAAGCCGATAATGCATAAATATTAGTGGCAGGTCCCAAGATCATTTCAGCTGTTTGTTTTAGACCTTGAGATAATGCGCCATGACTAGCTAGAATAATCGTATTCATTTTTATTTCCTCCTCGCTGACAGTTTTATATAAAGCAAATACCGTGCCAACTTCTGTTCAGCCTGTAAAAGCTATAGTTACAACTATTTCCCAACACTTTTATCATTTACTGATAAGTGTTCAATCTATTTTGTAAAAGTGTTGAACTGCTTTTCTACATATATAAAACAAAAATAGCCTCTCGACTGTGGGATAGGAACACAGTTGAGGGGCTGTTTTTGACTCGTTGAAGTCGTTCATACTTTGTGTAATCAGCGCTATTGAAGATCATGCATATGTATTTTATGGATGTATCTCCTCATCCAAATCATCCATGCAGGGTTATGAAAAAAATAAGGATACAGTTACATAAACTGTATCCTTAAAAAATATAACGGTGTAGAGAAATGGTAATTTAGAAATATTCAAAATAATATAGCTTTATTTCTTCAATTATCTAAGTATTTTTGTACTTAAAACTGCCAATTTTCAGGATCTTTTTTCCATTCTTTTAGCAGAGTTAATTCTTGCTCATCGATATAACGATCTTCTAAAGCTGCTTCGATCAATACAGAGTAATTGGTCAACGTCATAAGAGGGATTTCGGCTTTTTCGAAATTTGCTTTTCCTTTTGGCAACTCATACGTAAAGATAGCTGCAACACCAAGGATAGCTGCACCTTCTCTTTTTGCTGCTTCAGCTGCTTCCAAGACGCTACCTCCTGTAGAAATCAGATCCTCGATCACAACCATCTTCTGACCTTCAACTATACGCCCTTCGATTTGGTTGCCTTTCCCATGATCTTTCGCCTTACTTCGAATATAGACCATTGGCAAGTCTAATATTTCCGCTACCCATGCAGCATGAGGAATTCCTGCCGTTGCAGTTCCAGCAATTACTTGTACTTCAGGGAAAGCTTCTTTGATTTTTCTTGCTAAGCCTTTTGCGATCTCTTTTCGGACTTTTGGATAGCTCATCGTGATTCGGTTATCACAGTAAATGGGGCTTTTGATTCCACTTGCCCAAGTAAAAGGATTACTTGGATTTAAAAATACTGCTTCAATCTCTAATAGATCTTTTGCGATACTTTGTTCTACATTCATTTTAGGTTGGCTCCATTCTGTTTGAATCGCTCGGTATGCTTCATAAGGATCAGTTGCCTGTGTGATTGGTCGTCCCACAACGATGAAAGTTGAGCCAATCTCTCTTGCTTGAGAAGGTGTGACTACTCTTGTCTGATCTCCTACGACTGTTCCTTCTGGTCTTATCCCTGGAGTTAAGCAAACAAATTCATCTCCCGCCGTTTCTTTGATCGCTTCTACTTCCCAAGCAGAAGAAACCACACCATCTAATCCTGCTTTTTTGGCACAGTTAGCGTAATGGATCACACTTTTTTCTAAAGGAACCTCGATTAGTTGGTCTGCATGCATCTCCTCTTCACTTGTAGAGGTAAGTTGAGTGATAGCTAGAAGTAGCGGACGTTTCCCACCTTCTGGCGTTCCTTCTTCTAATCCA
Source organism: Enterococcus sp. E5-162 (assembly GCF_035725965.1). Lineage (NCBI taxonomy): Bacteria > Bacillati > Bacillota > Bacilli > Lactobacillales > Enterococcaceae > Enterococcus > Enterococcus sp. E5-162. The sequence goes on from NZ_JAPRFV010000001.1 coordinate 335,736, forward strand.
CGCATTGCCGCCTCCATCATGCGAATACCGCCAGCTGCATGAACACATGTGACATCAACACCAAGCTTTGCCAGTCCCCGCATTGCTTTTTCGACCGTATTCGGAATATCGTGAAGTTTCAGATCTAAAAACACATCGTGACCAGCATCTTTTAAATAACGTACGATTTCAGGTCCTTCTTGGTAGAACAATTCCATTCCGATTTTCACAAACAATTTTTCTTCTTCTGGGAAAAAAAGAAGAAAGTCTTCTACTTCTTGCCAAGTTGAAAAATCTAATGCAATGATTGGTCGTTGGTTTAGTTGGTTCATCGTTCACGTTCCTCTCTCACTTCTTTGATTAATCTTTCCAGTGACTCAATACCTAGTTCGTTCATTCGCACTGGGAGCTCTTTGATTAGTTTAGGACAGATATAGGGATCGGTGAAATTCGCAGTCCCTATAGCTACAGCGCTTGCTCCAGCCATAAACATCTCAAGAACATCGTCCACTGTCTGCACGCCGCCCATCCCAATGATTGGAAGATTGGATATACTTGCCACTTGATGAATCAAACGGATAGCGACAGGCTTGATTGCTGGTCCGGATAGTCCACCTGTTTGATTGGCTAAAATTGGTTTTCTTGTCTTAAGGTCAATCCGCATACCAAGTAGTGTATTGATCATTGTAAATCCATCTGCCCCTCCAGCTTCGATTGCCTGAGCGATTGGAACGATGTCTGTCACATTGGGAGATAGTTTGACATAGACAGGAACAGAAGCAACTTTCTTTACTGCTTGTGTTAATTGAAAAGCAACATCAGGATCTGTTCCAAAAGCGATACCGCCATGCTTGACATTTGGACAGGAAATATTCAGCTCGATTGCTTTCACATTTGGCGCTTCGCCGATTTTGCTACAAACTTCTACATAGTCTTCTTCACAAGCACCAGCAACATTTGCGATGATGGGTAACTCATTGTACTCCTCTAATTCTGGAAGAAGTTTATTCATAACAACGTCTAGACCAGGATTTTGTAAACCAATCGCATTCAACATGCCAGATGGTGTTTCCGCCACTCTCGGTGTGGGATTGCCAAAGCGAGCATTTGGAGTCGTTGCCTTGACCATGATCGAACCAAGCTGATTCAAATCATAGTATTTTCCATATTCTTTGCCAAAACCGAAACAGCCGCTTGCTGGCATGATAGGATTTTTTAATTCTAGGCCAGGAAGTTTGACTGCTAAAGGATTCTCATTCATATAATTACCTCTCCTATTTTAAAAATCGGTCCTTCGTCACAAACTTTCACACTTTTTGTTCCTGTTTCATCTTCCGGCGTATGACAAACGCAAGCATAGCAAGCCCCTATCCCACATGCCATGCGGGATTCTAATGATAACTGGACATTTTGATGCGAAGAAAACAGCTGTTCCACTGTCTTCAATAACCCGTTTGAACCACATGCAAAAACTGCTGTAGGTTTCGTCTTCGTTCCTAATAATAAATTACCGACATTTCCGTGCATACCGTATGTGCCATCGTCAGTAGCGATTCTTGTTTCTCCAAGACGATTAAATTCTTTTTCATAATAAACGACTTCATGTGTGGCAAAACCTAAAAAGTGCGTTGGCTTGATCCCTTTTTTGACTAACTGCTTTGATAACTCATACAGAGGCGGGACACCGATTCCTCCACCGATTATAAATACTTCGTCTCCTGTATGAAGATCAGATAAATCAAAGCCATTACCTAAAGGGCCCATAACATCTAAATAGTCTCCGGCAGAAAGAGTAGAGAAAACGCTAGTCCCCTCACCTTCCACCCGATAGATAATACGGCAAGTATTTGTCTCGTGATCGATATGATTCAAGCTAATCGGTCGGCGTAGCAGCAAGTCTGCACGCGGCACGAGGATATGCAAGAACTGTCCTGGTTGCTGCATTTCTTTTACTAGATCACCTTTTAATGTCATTTCAAAAATCTTTGGTGCCAGCTGTTTTTGCTGAACGATTTCCATCATTTCTTGTTTCATCTGTCCCCTCCTGTAACGGATTTTCTTCTTTCGGTCTTAACATGTATACACCGTTAAATAGGGTTGGTTGAAAATGCACGGGATTCCATCACTCGAACGATCGCATCTGCTGTGTCTAAAGAAGTAAACAACGGAATACCATGTTCGACTGCTTCTCTTCGGATAATGAAGCCGTCTTTAGAAGCATTTCCCCGATCTTTATCAATCGTATTGACAACCACTTGTGTTTTACCATCTCGTATTAAGTCGACTACATTTTTTTCTGCTGCTTCCTCAGAAATTTTCGCAACTGTTCCAACAACCAAACCATGTTTTTCGAAATAGGCAGCTGTATGTTTCGTTCCTATCAGACTATAGCCGATTTCTGTAAAACGTTTAGCCAACTCTAGTGCTTCTTCTTTTGTTTCATCCGCAATCGTAAACAATACGGCTCCATATTCAGGCAAGTGTAATCCAGAAGCTTCGAATGCCTTGTACAAAGCTTTGTCTAATTGTCTGTCAGACCCCATTACTTCTCCAGTCGATTTCATTTCAGGCCCTAAGTAAGTATCGACTTTCTGCAATTTAGTAAAAGAAAAGACGGGCGCTTTAACATGGACTTCTTTTGTTTCCTTATAAAGTCCGTTTTCATAACCAAGTGCCTTTAATTTCTCTCCCAAAATAGCTTTCGTCGCAATTTGTGCCATTGGAATTCCTGTCACCTTACTTAAGAATGGAACAGTCCGACTTGCTCGAGGATTGACTTCGATCACATAAACCTCATTTTCATGGATGACGAACTGGATATTCATCATCCCGACACAGTTCAAACCTAATGCTAAACGGATCGTGTAGTCTTCGATCGTTTTCTTGATTGATTCAGATAATGTTTGAGGTGGATACACAGCCATTGAATCCCCTGAATGGACACCGGCACGCTCAATATGTTCCATGATCCCTGGAATGAGTACTGTTTCACCGTCACAAATCGCATCCACTTCGCATTCGCCACCAAGCAAATAGCGGTCCACTAGTACTGGATGTTCTGGAGAAGCTTTCACAGCATGTTCCATGTAGTCTTCTAAATCTCGCTGATTTTCAACGATTTCCATCGCACGCCCGCCTAATACATAGCTTGGACGAACAAGTACTGGATAACCAATTCTCGAAGCGATAACCACGGCTTCTTCTTTACTTGTAGCAGTATCCCCTAAAGGTTGAGGAATATCCAACTCTTTCAGCGCTTGCTCGAATAAATCACGATTTTCCGCACGATCCAAGTCTTCAATCGTTGTCCCTAAGATTTTTACACCAGCAGTAGTCAAAGGTTCGGCTAAGTTGATTGCTGTCTGACCACCGAATTGAACGATTACTCCTATCGGCTGTTCTAGCTCGATCACATTCATCACATCTTCGAAGGTCAATGGCTCAAAATATAATTTATCCGAAATAGAAAAGTCAGTAGAAACTGTTTCCGGATTGCTGTTCATGATGATTGCCTCGTATCCTGCCTGCTGGATTGCTTTGACAGAATGCACAGTCGCATAGTCAAATTCAACTCCTTGTCCGATACGGATAGGACCAGATCCCAGTACTAGAACTGAGGGCTTTTCTGATCGTGAACTTTCATTTTCATATTCATAGGAACTATAAAAATAAGGTGTTTTTGATTCGAATTCCGCTGCACAAGTGTCAACCATTTTATATACAGGAATCAAGTCATTTTCTTTTCTCATCTGGCGAACGGCTTCTTCGCTTATTTCCCACAGCTCCGCCACTTTTTTGTCTGTAAAACCGTTTTGTTTCGCTGTTTTCAATATCCTGTCATCCAACGGCTGCTGTTTCAACTGCTGTTCAATTTCTACGATATGCAACAGTTTATCTAAAAAGAATAAATCGATTTTTGTCAAATCTGCCAATTCTTCTATGGTGTACCCTCGTCTAATAGCTTCAGCTACATAAAACAGGCGATCATCTTGTGCTCGAACCACTTTTTGGATTAGGTCATCGTCCGTGATGTCTGCCAACTCAGGAAGTTCGATATGGTGTGTACCGATTTCTAAAGAACGCACAGCTTTCAATAAAGACTCTTCGATATTCCGACCGATAGCCATCACTTCACCAGTTGCTTTCATCTGCGTACCTAAAAGCCGTTCTCCGTTTTCAAACTTATCAAACGGCCAGCGAGGAATTTTAGCTACAACATAATCTAATGCAGGTTCAAATTCTGCAAAAGTCGTTCCTGTTACAGGATTTTTCATTTCGTCTAATGTTAATCCAAGCGCTATTTTAGCAGCTAGCTTAGCGATCGGATAGCCAGTCGCCTTACTTGCTAACGCCGATGAACGAGAAACACGCGGATTGACTTCAATCACATAATAATTAAAGCTATGTGGATCAAGAGCAAGTTGGACGTTACAGCCTCCTTCGATCTTAAGTGCTCGAATAATCGAAAGAGAAGCATCACGAAGCATTTGATATTCATGGTCAGACAATGTCTGGCTAGGAGCAAACACGATAGAATCACCTGTATGGATACCCACTGGGTCAAAATTTTCCATGTTGCAGACAACGATTGCATTATCAGCCGAATCTCTCATCACTTCATATTCAATTTCTTTAAAACCCGCAATACTTCGTTCAATTAAACATTGGGTAGCTGGGGAAAGACTTAATCCATTTTCTGAGACTATTCGTAATTCTTCTTCATTTTCACACATGCCTCCACCAGTCCCGCCTAAAGTAAAGGCTGGACGAACGATGACGGGATAGCCGATTTTATTTGCAAACGCTACAGCTTCTTCTACTGTATTGACGATTTCAGACTCGGGGATTGGCTGATTCAATTCTTTCATCAACTGTTTGAATAAATCACGGTCTTCTGCTTGATCGATCGCAGAAAGCTTCGTTCCTAGAAGTTCTATGTTCAATTCTTCTAAAATACCTGATGCTGCCAGCTCCATTGCCATATTGAGGCCTGTCTGTCCGCCTAAAGTTGGAAGGAGAGCATCTGGACGCTCTTTTCGAAGAATCCTTGATACAAATTCAAGTGTGATCGGTTCGATATATACTTGATCTGCCACTTCTTTGTCCGTCATGATCGTCGCAGGATTAGAATTTACTAAAACCACTTCATATCCCTCTTCTTTTAAAGCAAGGCAAGCTTGTGTTCCTGCGTAGTCAAATTCTGCGGCTTGACCAATGATGATCGGACCAGATCCAATCACCATAATTTTCTTGATATCTGTACGTTTCGGCATCTGTTTACTGCTCCTTTCCTGCATCCATCATTTCCATAAATTCATCAAATAAATGTAGTGCATCGTGCGGACCAGGAGCAGCATCTGGATGAAACTGCACACTGAAAGCGGGATAATCTCTGTGTTTGACTCCTTCTACTGTTCCGTCATTTACTTCTACATGGGTTACGATGAGTTTTTCTGAATCAATCGTGGCTTCATCGACTGCATAGCCATGATTTTGAGAAGTAAAATCAATTCTTCCGGTCGCTACTTCTCGTACCGGGTGATTTAATCCTCGATGTCCGAATTTCATTTTATAGGTATCTGCACCGTTGGCTAAAGCAAATAACTGGTGACCAAGACAAATACCAAAAATCGGTACTTTTCCTTGGATTTTTTTGATCATTTCGATTGCTTCTGGCACATCTTTTGGATCACCAGGTCCATTCGTCAGCATGACTCCGTCTGGTGATAACGCTAAAATCGTCTCGGCATCTGTGTTATAGGGAAGTACTGTGAGGTTACAGTTTCTTTTACTCAATTCTCGTAAAATACTATGTTTCAAGCCGAAGTCAATGACGATAACTTTCCGTCCTGTTCCTGGACTTGGATAAGGTTTGTTAGTGGAGACTTGCTGCACTTGATTGGTTGCTAGAACGGTTGCTTTCAGCTGATCAAATGCATGTTCGAAGGAATCTCCAGCATCAACGATACTTGCTTTCATCGTTCCGACTTCACGGATTTTACGAGTAAGGGCGCGCGTATCGATACCTGATATTCCAGGAATCCCTTTTTGTTTCAAAAATGAATCTAGCGTCATTTGGTTTCGCCAGTTTGAAGCTACACGCGCGTGCTCTTTTACTACTACTCCTTTGCATGTTGGAGAAATCGATTCATAATCATCTCTATTTACCCCATAATTGCCCACCATAGGATAGGTAAATGTAATGATTTGACCGTTGAAACTTTGATCGGTGATGGTTTCTTGATAACCAGTCATACTTGTTGTAAAAACGATTTCTCCGAAGACATTTGCATCCGCGCCAAAAGCTTTTCCTTCGAAAACTGTTCCATCTTCTAATATAAGCAAACGTTCCATATTTTTATTCTCCCTTCTGCCACACAAGTTTTCCGTTGACAAAAGTCATTTGTGTTTCACCTTTTACTTTCCAGCCGATAAAAGGTGTATTTTCCCCTTTTGATAAAAAGTCTTCTTTATCGATCGTGCAAGTTTTTGTAATATCAAAAATTGCTACATCAGCGGGTGCGCCGACTGTCAGCGTTCCTGCATTCAAACCAAAAATCTCAGCCGGTTTAACTGCCAGCCAATTGATTACTTGTTCCAATGTGAATTGTCCAGTTTCTACAAAATGAGTGTAGATCAGTTGGAATGCTGTTTCGCTTCCTACTATGCCAAATGGCGATTTCATGAAGCTTTGGCTTTTTTCTTCTAATCCATGTGGGGCATGATCTGTAGCGATACAATCGATCGTGCCGTCAAGCAAACCTTCGATCAAGGCTTCCCTGTCCTTCCGTCCTCTTAGCGGTGGATTCATTTTCCAAAAGCCGAAATCTTCGGGAATATCTTCATCGATCAAAATAAGATGATGGGGCGAAACTTCCGCTGTTACGTGGATTCCTGCTTTTTTTGCGTCTCTGATTACTCGGACACTCTCTTTAGTAGATACGTGGCACACATGGTAATGAACACCAGTTGCTTCAGCTAGCAACAGATCTCTGGCGATTTGAGAAGACTCGGTTACACTTAAGATCCCGGGAAGACCCAGTTCTTCTGCCTTCTTGCCAGCATGCATAACACCGCCAAATAATAAAGATTCGTCTTCTGTATGGGCTACTAGTGCTTTATTGTTTTTCGCAGCTTCTTTCATAGCCAGATACATCGTTCCAGCCGTTTGGACACCTACACCGTCATTTGTGAAAGCAAAAGCACCTTCTTCAATCAGTGCTTCTTGATCAACTAATTTCTCACTTCGCAGATTTTCTGTGATTGGCGCATACTGTAATACCTTCACAACTGCATCTTTTCTAATGATGTCATATACTTGTTTCAGCTTTTCTGCCTTATCAGGTACAGGATTTAAATTCGGCATCGCGCATACAGTAGTAAAACCACCACGTGCAGCTGAGCGAGTTCCAGCTTCGATCGTCTCCTTGTATGTAAATCCTGGCTCTCTCAAATGGACATGGACGTCCACTAAACCAGGTGTGATCAATTGTCCCTTTGCATCAAACACTTCATCAAATTCGGCTTCTGAGAATCCTGTACCGATTGCTTTGATTCGCCCATCTTCTATCCAAATTTCTGCTGGTGTCGTCATATTTTTTCGTGTATTGATCTGACCGTTTTTAATGAGTGTTTTCATTTTTCCATCCTCCTATAATTACGCTTTTCCATTTAGCACTGCTTCTAAGATTGCCATTCTGACAAAGACACCATTGCTCATTTGTTGAACGATTCGTGACTGTAATCCTTCCACTAATGAATCAGCTAATTCCACATCGCGGTTAACTGGTGCTGGGTGCATAATGATTGCATGTTTTTGCAGCTTCTTCGCACGTTCAACTGTTAAACCATATTCCTGATGGTAGCCTTCTTTTGAGAAGCTTTCTTTTCCATCATGGCGTTCGTGTTGCACTCGAAGCATCATCATGACATCAACTTGATCTAGTAGTTCGTCCAATGGCATATAATGTCCGTATACTTCGAATTCATCGTCGTACCATTCTCTAGGACCTGAGAAGAATACTTGTGCACCTAAGCGTTTCAACATCTGCATATTGGATTTCGCTACCCGAGAGTGGGTGATGTCCCCCACAATGGCAACTTTCAGTCCTTCAAAGTGTCCAAATTCTTCATAAATGGTCATCAAATCAAGCAAGCATTGGGTTGGATGCTGTCCGCTTCCGTCTCCCCCATTAATAATCGAGCACTGGATGGTTTTGCTTTGTATCAGTTCGTCATAATAGTTTTCATCACCATGACGGATGACCGCTACATCTACACCTAATGCAGACATCGTCAGTACTGTATCGTATAACGTTTCTCCTTTTTGGACAGAGCTTGTACTTGCTTCAAATTCAATCACTTCAAGCCCTAGTTTTTTCTCCGCTACATCAAAACTTTTATGTGTGCGGGTACTATTTTCGAAAAAGAGGTTTGTAGCAAAGTACTGGCGCTTTTGCGGAGTCCAATTAGCCCCTTGCTTGAATTCTTGCCCTCTGCGAATCAAGCCCATAACTTCTTGGTCAGTAAGTGCCTCAACGGTCAATAAATGCTTTAAACTGATACGTTCTGATTTGATGATCATAATGTTTCCTCCTTAGTTTTCTTCGCTTCGTGAAGTTTCTGGTAAGATAAGATTTAAAACGATGCCAAGTACAGTTGCTAACGCCATTGCCGACAATGTAAATGTGCCTACTTCAAAGACAAGTCCGCCAATTCCTACTACTAGTATAACTGAAGCAATCAACAGATTTTTCTTTTTGTCAAAATCGATTTTGTTCTCGATCAAAATCTTCATTCCGCTTGCTGCAATGACACCAAACAAGATAAAACTGATTCCTGAGATGACTGGTCCAGGGATACTTAAAATCAAAGCGCTTAATTTTCCTACGAATCCCAAAACGACTGCAAAAACTGCAGCTCCCCCAATCACAAACACGCTATGGACGCGTGTGATAGCCAGAACACCAATGTTTTCGCCGTAACTTGTTACAGGAGGTCCACCAACGAAGGCTGCTACGATTTGTGCTAAGCCATCACCTGTCAACGTCTTATGAAGACCCGGTTCTTCAAAGAAATTACGTTTAGTTAGTTTATTCAATACCATAAGATGGCCGATATGCTCTGTCATCGTCACAAAAGCGATGGGCGCCATTGTTGTGATTGCTCCAAGATATAGCTTTGGTTCATATTGTAAAAATGGAATCTCAAAGTTAGGAACAGCAAACCAAGCAGCGTCTACGATTGGCTTAGTATCCACGATTCCAAACAGCAAGGCTACGATGTACCCGCTAATAATACCTAGTAAAATCGGAATCAATCCGAGAAAACCTCTTAGCCACATGTTGAAGAAGATGGTCAATCCTAATGTGATCAGTGCTACGGCAATATACTTGAAATCATATGTGCCTTGATTATACATAGCATTTGTTGCTGCATTTGCCGCAAGTCCCAACCCGATAACCATGATGACTGGGCCGACGACGATCGGAGGCAAGATTTTATCTAGCCATGCTGAACCGATCTTTTTGATGATCAGCGCAACAATCAAGTAGACTAATCCAGTTGTGACTGCTCCTTGTGCAATCGCTGGATAACCATCTGTTTTCATCAAAAGCTGCATCGCTGCAATGAAAGCGAAGCTGCTTCCTAAGTACGCAGGTATCTTTCCTTTAGTAGTAAATAAGTACACCAATGTACCTAGTCCTGAACTGACTAGTGCGATACCTGGATCGATCCCTACTAAGATAGGTACTAACACGGTTGCTCCGAACATCGTGAACAAGTGTTGTAAACTTAATCCAACCCAATGTCCTGGGGTTGGGCGATCGTGGATATCTAACACCACGTCATCATTATGAAATCCTTTTTTCTCCGACATGTTTCTCTCTCCTCTAATCTTCCTCTTTCAAAATCATGATGCGATCTTGTCCATCAAGCTCTTGCATCTCTACTAAAATCTCTTCCGCCCGAGATGTTGGAATGTTCTTCCCAACATAATCTGCACGGATTGGCAATTCTCGATGCCCACGATCTACTAGGACTGCTAATGAAATTTTTCTTGGTCTGCCAAAATCCATTACTGCGTCCATTGCTGCTCGAATCGTTCGTCCTGTATACAAAACATCATCAATCAAAATAACTTCTTTTCCTTCTAAGGAAACTGGGATGTCAGAAGAATGAAGTTCCGGTTCTTCTGGATTTTCTTTTTTGTCATCTCGGTATAAAGTGATATCTAGTTCTCCTACAGGAATATCGATATCTTCTAGCTGCTTCAGGCGTTCAGCGATTCTTGATGCAATGTAGATCCCTCGTGTTTTGATACCTACCAATACGATATCTTGGATACTATGGTTTCTCTCGATAATCTCATAAGTAATTCGAGTCAATGCTCGCTTCATCGTTACCTGATCTACTACTTCTTTTGCTTGCATTTTCATTCCCCCTACTTTTTTGCATAAAAAAACTCCTGCCCTAAGAGGACAGGAGGAATGTTTAGACTGAGCGTATACTGATACACTGATAGCTATACTATGTCAATGAGCAATTTACTTTATGGCGCACCATACGTATCCTTGCTCCCACCCTTCTTAGCCTCACGGGACTAAACTTAAAGGAATTCTATTAAGTTTTATGCTTTCGTTGTTAATTACTATACCGTTATCTAAATTAAAATGCAATGTTTTTTCTTAATTTTTCTAAAGTTTTTTCAAAAACTTCTGGAAGAGGTGCTTCAAAGATCATCTTTTCGTTTGTAGTCGGGTGCGTAAAACCTAACATTTGCGCATGGAGAAACTGACCATTGCCTTTCAAAGTTTTCTTCGGTCCGTATACTGGATCTCCAGCTAACGGATAACCGATATACTTCATATGCACGCGGATCTGATGTGTTCTTCCAGTTTCCAGTTTTAATTCAACTAGAGTAAATCCTTCAAAACGTTCCAATACAGTAAAATGCGTGACAGCTGGCTTTCCATCTTCTCTTATCGCCTGCATTTTTCGGTTTTCTTTCGAACGGCCGATTGGCGCATTGATCGTGCCTTTTTCGTGAGGAATCTCTCCATGGACTAAAGCAACATATTTACGTAAAGAAGTCTTATCTTTTAATTGCTTAGCTAATGATTCGTGTGCCTGGTCATTTTTGGCAACCATCAGCAAACCTGAAGTATCTTTGTCGATTCGGTGGACGATACCCGGTCGGATAACTCCGTTGATCGTAGAAAGATCCTTGACATGATACATCAGCGCATTGACCATTGTACCATGCGTATGACCTGCTGAAGGATGAACGACCATTCCTTGGGGTTTATTGATTACCGCGACATCTTCATCTTCGTAAACAATGGTCAACGGGATGTTCTCTGGGACAACATCTAATGTTTCTGGTTCAGGGATCAAGACAGTGATCTCGTCTCCTTGTTTTACTTTGTAATTTGCTTTGACTGGTTCTCCATTGACAGAAACCGCACGTTCTTTCAGCCACAATTGAATTTGCGAACGGCTGTAATTACTGAATAGATTAGTCAATACTTTATCGATCCTACCAGATTCATGATAAATCGTTGTTTTAAGTTCTGTCATTTTTTTCTTTGATCCTTTTCATCTAAAATAATATAAATTAATATACAGATCACTCCGCATACAAGTGTCACATCTGCTACATTGAAAATTGGAAAGTTCATAAAGTCTGTTTGAAACATATCTACTACATAGCCAAGTCGGAGACGATCAATAAAGTTACCTATCGCACCAGCTAGAATCAGGCTCAATCCAATCATGAACCAGCGATTACCTTTTTCACGATTTTTAATCATCAATGTGAGAATCACAACGACTGCAATGAGTGTCACTATAGTAAAGAACCACATCTTCCCTTCTAGCATACTCCATGCGGCTCCAGTGTTTCGAATATGATTCAGTGACAATATACCTGGTATAAGACTTTTCGTCTCTCCAAGCGCTAAATTATCAGTGATCCACCATTTGACCAGCTGATCCACTCCCACTAGCAGAGCGCTGAATATCCAATAAATAATTAACAAAAAATCAATCCTTTTCTATTTGTTTATAAATATCGCGAGGTCGTATGATCCCAAGCAGATTACCATCGGGATTACCATCTTTAGTGATAAGTACGGCTTCCAAAGTTCCTTGCTCACGAAACATCGCTTCAACCTCGTAAATATGTGTTTTAGCTGGAACAAAATGATAATTTGTGTACTTCCCATTTTGGATAATCAAATCCAATGCTCGTTTATTTGTTAAATCAACAGGACCTTTTTGGCTTTCTTTTGCTAGCCAAAATCCGATATTCCGTAAAGTAATCAATGCTACAAATTTTCCTTTATTATATAACGGAAACTGTGAATACCTTTTTTCTGCTACTATCTTTAACAGTTCAAGTAGCGGAAGATCTTGCTCAAAACCGGTTACACGTTTTGCAAATCGAGGTAGTACGGTTTCTGGGCGTATCAGTTCTTGTTCGATCAGCTGGATTCGCTTGACTGTCCAATCATTTGGTTCTGCAATGACAAAATCGACGGCGATTCGGTCATGGACGATTGCATTCCTTAACTGAGCAAGCTGTAAAAGATCATCTTCATATTTTCTGATCATCAATTGTTTTCTTTGAGCTAGGCGTCTGACAAGTTCGGTAAATCCCATGTTTCGTGCATTTCCCATCTCGTCTCTCATCCATTTTTCGATTCGATTGAAACTGATTAAAAAAAGATCAGAGTTTGCCATAATTTTCCTCCTTGATCAAATATGCCCGGTTTTTTATATAGAAAAAGAACGCAAACATCACGACAACTGCAAAAAAACTGAAAAATAGATTTTGTAGGAAAACGGCCCCCAACCCAGTTGCCAGAAATAAGAACGGGTAGATTTGAAGAATCAAACTATTCATTGTGATCACATAAACAGGCTTTGCTTCTTTCACTGTATAAACGGGGCTTTTTAGCCAATAAAAGGTGACCTGCATCGTAAAGGGAACTTCCAGATCAAGCGTTATCTTTTGTTCATGATTGAGAAAACTGCGTTTTTCATTATTGATTCTTAATTGAATCGAGCTGCCCATACCGTAAAAACCGGTTTTTCTTATAAATGTCGTTTTCATCGTACCCTCCTATTATGCTTTAGTATAGCTCAAAATACAATAAAGAAAAAGAATGATCCTAGTGCAAACACAATTAATCTCTTGACACCTTCAAAAAAAGAAGCTGTAGTCAAAATACAGCTCCTCTTATGTTTAATGAAAGTCATTTAGTATACGGTAGATTATAATCAAGCTTAAAACAAACCAAATACTTCTCCGTCGTTTGTCACGTCCATATTTAATGCAGCAGGTTTTTTAGGCAAACCAGGCATCGTCATAACATCCCCAGTTAAGGCTACTAAAAATCCTGCCCCTACTTTTGGGATGATTTCTCGGATGGTGATGGTGAAATCTTCAGGTGCGCCTAGCAATGAAGGATCATCAGAGAATGAATATTGGGTTTTCGCCATACAAATCGGCAAATTATCCCATCCATTTTTCGTAAATTCTTCTATTTGTTTTTGCGCCTTTTTACTAAAAACAACACCATTTCCTCCGTAGATTTTCTTGACGATTGTTTCAGTCTTTTCTTGTATCGTTTCTTCTAGGAGATACAATGGCTTGTAATCAGCTTCTTTTCTATCAATCAATCGTACCACAGCTTCTGCTAAATCAACGCCACCTTCTGCTCCATTTGCCCATACACTTGCTCTTTTAGCAAGGATTCCCTGATCTTCGCACAAGTGCTCCAGCAGTGTAAGTTCACTATCTGTATCTGTTACGAATTCATTGATTGCAACGATCACAGGGAGTTGGTATTGTTCCATGTTACGTATATGACGTTTTAAATTTGCAAAACCTATTTTCAAAGCGTCAAGATTCTCATTTTTAAGTTCATCTTTTTTCATTCCGCCATGCATTTTCAATGCGCGGATTGTTGCGACGATCACCACTGCATCCGGCGCTTTTTTCAAGTTAGGTACTTTGATATCTAAAAATTTCTCTCCGCCAAGATCTGCACCAAATCCTGCCTCTGTGACAACGTAATCTGCTAATCTCAATGCTGTCTTGGTAGCTAAAATACTATTGCAGCCATGGGCGATATTGGCAAACGGTCCCCCGTGGACAAAAGCTGGTGTTCCGTAAATTGTTTGTACAAGATTCGGTTTGATGGCATCTTTCAGCAGTAATGCCAGAGCGCCTTCTGCTTTCAAGTCTCCAGCAGTCACAGGCTGACGGTCAAATGTATAGCCGACAACGATTCTTGCAAGACGAGCCTTTAAATCTTCGAGGTCTGCCGCAAGACACAAGATAGCCATGATTTCGCTAGCAACTGTGATATCAAACCCATCTTCTCTTGGGACACCTTGGATTGGCCCACCCAAGCCAACGATTACTTTACGCAGTTCACGATCATTGAGATCAACTACCCGTTTCCAAATCACTCGGCGAGCATCGATGTTCAATTCATTTCCTTGATGAATATGATTATCTAAAAGAGCAGATAATGCATTATTAGCTGTTGTGATAGCATGCATGTCACCAGTAAAATGCAAGTTGATATCTTCCATAGGCAATACCTGTGCATATCCTCCGCCTGCAGCACCACCTTTGATTCCCATCACAGGACCAAGTGAGGGTTCTCGCAATGCAATAACAGATTTTTTATTGATTTTATTGAGCGCGTCTCCTAACCCTACAGTGATTGTTGACTTTCCTTCGCCAGCTGGTGTTGGATTGATGGAAGTAACTAAGATCAAATGCCCTTCAGCGTTATCCTTTGATCGATTGATTCCAGAAAAATTGATTTTCGCCTTATATTTCCCATACAGTTCCAAATCGTCTTCCTTAAGATCTAATTTACTAGCTACTTCAATAATCGGTTCTAGATCTGTTTCTTGTGAAATTTGCAGATCACTCTTCATTTGATTACCCCTTTTCACGAACTTTATTAAAAAAAATACCTTCTTTGTTAAGATATGCCAATTATACCTTGTTTTATTCAGAAAAAAAACATTAAATTACGGGTTTTTAATTTATTTGACGTACTTATAAATACTCTTTATAATGAAGGCTATGATCAGACTTTAGAAAGGTCGTGAGTGCTTTGACCACAGGAATTGTAAAATGGTTTGACAACAAAAAAGGATACGGCTTTATCAGTTATGATGACACAGAAGAAATTTTTGTACATTTTACTGCGATTGAAGAAGAGGGATTCAAAACTTTGGAAGAAAATCAAGTGGTCGAATTTGAGATCATCGAGGGGAATCGAGGAACACAAGCTGCCCATGTCAAGAAAGGCAGTGTTCACACTTCCGAATCCAGTATACATTGATTTAGATAATCAAATAGAGTGAGACGCTTAACGGGTTGATCCGTACGTCTCACTCTTTTCTTTTCCTACAAAGATTCATTTCTTCAGGGCCTATTTTTTAAAATTAACTTTTTCTATTTTTCGTATATGGGGTATTATTTCTTTGCTGTTGAGAAGATGGTCCTACTTTAGGCCCACTTTTTTCAAGATGATCAAAAAGAACCACTTGATCTTTTTTTCGCATCATAAAAACAGATGGGGCTTTCTCATTTTGCAATGTCATTTGTACTCCTGTATTAGTCGGTGTCAAAGATCGAATCTGTCCGACAGTTATTTCCCGGTCTTTCCAAAAAGCAGCATAGCGTATGATGACCGAGTTGGATTTTAAAATAAAAGAACGCCGCCATCCTAGAAATAGAAAAACAAGAAAAACACCTAAAACAATATTGCTTTTCCAATACGGACCTGTGTTTTCTAAAGAAAGAATCAGACTAAAAAACAGAATGATCAAGGTCAATGACCAATAGATGATCGTATGTGCCAATTCAGGCTGCCATCGAATATTTTTTTTCATTCTCTAACCTCTCACCGATTCAGTAATGATATAATCTTACCATAACATTAATTTGAACAAAAAGGAGAATCTCTTTTTATGTTAAAAGTATACATTGATGCCTCTACAAAAGGCAACCCTGGACCTAGCGGAGGAGGGATCTTGATTGTCTATCAAGGTAAACAAGAACAGCTATCTATTCCCCTTTCTGTAGGGACAAACCATCAAGCAGAGTTCGAAGTCTTTTTAAAAACTTTAGAATTTCTAAAGAATAAGGGTTTACAGAATGAAACGATTTTCTGTTTTTCAGACAGCAAAACACTGGTTTCTACAGTCGATAAAAACACAACGAAAAACGAGCTTTTCCTTCCCTATCTCCAAAAAATCAAAGAACTTCTGCCCGACTTTTCCTTGTTAATCCTACAATGGTTGCCCGAAAACAAAAACAAAGGGGCAGATAACCTCGCACGACAAGCCCTACAAAAACAATTAAAAGAAAAATAGACTCTTCGAAGAAAAAACTTTAAAGAGTCTTTTTAGTATCTTGTCTTTAATACAAAAGATAATTGTGATCAAAAGTGATTTCCAAATGATAATCTCCGATTTTTTCTTCTATTTGAATACGTAAAATTCTTTCGAGTTCTGTATCATCAAATTGGAATTTTTCAGGAACAACTACGTCAAACTGCAATGTTTTCCCTTGATGGATGACTCTAAAATCATGTATATCGAGCCCTCTACCTGTTTCAAAAAGAATTTGCTTTAATTGATGCAAGATATTATAGTATTTTTCGTTATCAACAGGCATTGGGTCCAAGTGACAGACAAGTTCTACGTCTAAAGACTTTTTGAAGTCTTTTTCTATCAGGTCAATAATCTTATGTGCTTCATTCAAATTCATTGATTCATCTACTTCGATGTGGACTGATGCAAAGCGTTTATTGGGTCCATAGTTATGCACCAGCAAATCATGATAGCCAAGTATATCGTCGCAGGCATTCAAGTGTTCTTCCATTTCTTCAATCTCTGCTGACGTTGGGCGACTACCTAATAGCTCATATACAAAATTCCGAAGCATAGTTAAACCACTATAAAGGATATATAATGCTAAAGCAAAACCGATATATCCATCGATACGCCATCCAGTTACCCATTCGATTGCTGCTGAAAGCAATACAGCCAGTGTAGTAAAGACATCATTATAACTATCTGTTGCTGTAGCTCTCAATGTTTCAGAATCAATGGATCGTGCAATAACCTGGTACATTTTTCCTTGTGCAAATTTCAAAAAGATGGAAATGATCAGGACAAAAAAGACGATGGGTGCTAAAGAGACATTTTCTGGATGGATGATTTTTTCAACGGATGACTCTAAAAATTGAAATCCTACATAAGTAATGATGATCGAAACAAATAACCCACTGATATATTCGAAACGTTCATGTCCATAAGGATGTTCCTGATCCGCTGGCTTTGCAGCAATTTTAAATCCAATCAAAGTCAATATAGATGAAGCAGTGTCTGATAGACTATTCACTGCATCAGCCATAATGGAGACACTCCCTGAAAAAAGCCCGATCATTAGCTTAGAGACAAACAAGATTAGATTCGTAACCAATCCTAATATGCCAGCTAGTACTCCTTTTTTTGTCCGCTGTTGCGGTATTTGTTTCTTTTTTTCTTCTTGTTTCTTAACCAAGTTTTTTATCCCTTCTAGTTTGCTTGTTGCTCAGGTAAAAAGATGGAGAGGACAATTCTTTTCCTCTCCTCTCTTCCTTTTTCCATCTATCATGCGTCCTACTATTCATTCAAAGATGGCCGTTATTCTGGTTTTAATGGCGTTGCTGCAAATAACGCTTTTGCTAGTAATGGTGTTATGATTCCCGCTCCTATTGCTTCAGGTATCCCATTGATTGCTGCAACTCCTGCTAAGGTTTTAAATAAAAGAGCAGAATCTACACCATAGGCATCTGCCGTTGCACCTGTATAAAATAATCCCATGAATCCTAACACTAAGACTGTATTGACCAATGAACCTAATACCCCTGCAAAGACCGAGCTGATCGTTATTGATTTATTTTTTTGATAAATCCAGTGGAAAACCAAACCAGCTACTAAGCCAACAAGCACTCTGGGAACTACCGAAATAATCGGGTTCGTGAATACCAATGTATCAAATGGCGTTGTCGGCATGGCGTAGGCACGGACAATTGTAGCAATTCCCCAAAACAGGCCAATTACCATCCCATCTTTTGGACCCAATACTACTGCGGCAATAATTACTGTAATATGAATAATCGTTAAACTAATGAACCCTAATGGAATAAAGCCAAGCCAAGGTACCATAGCTTGTACGATGATGATTGCTAATAAGATAGCACGTAAGACTAGTCGAAAGGTTTTATTTCTGCTATTCATTTTTTTCACCCCTTTTATTTATACTAATCGTAAAAATTTCTGTCACTTTCGTCAACTAAAGACCATCCGAAATCGACCATTTGATTAGATGCGCTCTTCTATTCCATCGAAAAAAGTATGAGGGCAAGACTATTTGTCTTCGCCCCCATGATCGTGTTTCGTTCAATGATTGAACAGTTGTTTTTTTCTATCAAACATAAACGGTCTATTGTTGCGCAAGCCATTCTTTCGCAGCTTTAAGTGCATCTGGAATACCAGCAGGATTTTTCCCACCAGCTTGTGCCATATCTGGACGTCCACCACCGCCACCGCCTACTTTCGGTGCGATTGCTTTAATCAAGTCGCCAGCTTTTAGTCCAGCTTCATTTGATTCTTTCGTCATTGCCGCTAGCAGACTGACTTTTCCTTCTTGTTCGTTTGCTAAAACAAGAATGTCTGAAATATTTTTTTGTTTCCATTGGTCAGCTAATTGACGCAGCTGATTCATGTCTTTCACTTTTACTTGTGCTGCAATGATTGTTTTTCCATTGATCCTTTCTGGATTCTTGAATACATCACCGGCTTGTTGATTCGCTAACTTGCTAGCTAATTGTTCATTTTCCTTTTGTAGCTCTCTTACTTGCTGTTGCAATTGTTCCGCTTTTGAAACAACTTCCTTCAATTGAGGTGATTTAACAATTGTTGCTACTTGTTTTAGTTGTTTTTCTTCTTCTTCAAGTAGTTCATACGCTTCTTTGCTTGTTACAGCCTCGATTCGTCGCACGCCTGCACCAATTCCTGATTCAGAAACGATTTTGAAGATTCCGATGTTTTCTGTGTTTGCTACATGTGTGCCTCCGCACAGTTCGATTGACCAACCGCCAATATTGACTACGCGAACGTCATGTCCGTATTTTTCACCAAACAAAGCCATTGCACCCATATTTTTGGCTGTATCGATATCTGTTTCAATTGTTTCAACTGGGATAGCTTCCCAGATTTTTTCGTTGACGATTCTTTCCATTTCAGCTAATTCATCTGAAGTGATTTGACCAAAATGGGTAAAGTCGAATCGTAAATGTCCAGGAGCGACTAAAGAACCAGCTTGATTTGCATGCTCGCCAAGTACTTCTTTCAATGCTTTGTGCAGTAAATGGGTTGCTGTATGGTTTTTGATGATACGGTTGCGCATCGATTGATCGATCAATAGATGATAAGTTTGTCCTTCGCTCATTGGTGCTTTTACTTCTACTGTGTGCATAAATTGACCATTAGGCGCTTTTTGAACATCTGTAACAACTGCAACGATTTCTCCTGCTTCATCCATGATCCAACCTTGGTCTGCTACTTGGCCACCCATTTCTGCATAAAAAGGTGTTTGGTCAAAGATCATTTGAGCTTCACCTTCTGCGATTTCATTCAGAAGAGATTCGCCTTTTACGATGACCAATAATTGACTATCTGATTCTTGCTCCGTGTATCCGATGAATTTACTTTCTACTTTGATATCTGTCAATAAAGCAGATTGTACACCCATTGATTTTTCTGTACTACGGGCAGAGCGAGCACGTTCACGTTGTGCGTCCATTTCTTTTTCAAAACCAGCATGATCAACTTTCAGTCCTTCATCTTCTGCCACTTCTTCCGTTAATTCTACTGGGAAGCCATATGTGTCGTATAATTTGAAGATGTCTTTTCCTGATAGAGTCGTACCGTTTTCGTTTTTCACTTCTTGGATCACTTGATTCAAGATTTCCAATCCTTCATTGATTGTTTCATTGAAACGTTCTTCTTCTGTACGGATAACTTTTTCAATAAATTCTTTTTGTTGAAGTACTTCAGGATAATAACTTACCATGATTTCCCCAACGACAGGGACTAAACGATATAAGAATGCTTGTTCAATACCTAATTTTTTCCCATGCATGACCGCGCGACGAAGCAAACGGCGTAAGACATACCCTCTTCCTTCATTCGATGGTAATGCACCATCGCCAATAGCAAATGAAAGGGCCCGAATATGATCTGCGATTACTTTGTAAGAGATATCTGTTACTGGGTTTTCACCATATTTTACTTGTTTGCTTAGCTTTTCTACGGCGTGGATAATAGGCATAAACAAATCTGTCTCAAAGTTCGTGGGCGCATCTTGAACGATTGAGACCATACGTTCCAATCCCATGCCCGTATCAATGTTTTTATGAGGAAGTGGTTCAAATGTATTATCAGGTTTATGGTTGAATTCTGAAAATACCAAGTTCCAGATTTCTAAATAACGTTCATTTTCTCCTCCTGGATAGTTTTCAGGATCATCTTCTGCTAAATCGTTATAAGCTTCTCCTCGGTCATAGAAAATTTCTGTATCTGGTCCACATGGGCCTGCACCGATATCCCAGAAGTTGTCTTCTACATCAATAATGTGATCTAACGGTAGACCGACTTCTTCATGCCAGATGCGTTTTGCTTCTGTATCTTTTGGATAAACTGTTACATAAAGTTTTTCTGGATCGAATGCCATCCATTTTGGATCAGTCAAAAATTCCCATGCCCAGTGGATGGCTTCATTTTTGAAATAGTCACCAATAGAAAAATTGCCCAGCATCTCAAACATCGTATGGTGACGTGCTGTTTTACCGACATTTTCGATATCATTTGTTCGAATAGACTTTTGGGCATTTGTGATTCTTGGATTTTCTGGTACAACTGAACCATCAAAATATTTTTTCAATGTTGCAACACCAGAGTTGATCCATAATAAGGTTGGATCGTTCACGGGGATCAAAGACGCACTAGGTTCAATTGTATGTCCTTTAGATTGGAAGAAATCAAGAAACATTTGTCGAACTTGTGCACTACTTAATTGTTTCATATCATTACCTGCTTTCTATAAATTAAATACAAAAAAACACCATTACAGCCAAGGACGAAAACTCGCGGTACCACCTTGATTGCAATGATGTGTAATCATTACCTCTTAAACTCGATAACGCTGAGCTGCGTCGGTATTTCTACCAAAATAGAAAAAGGGAGCAATTTGATTAGTGACTATTCTTTTTTCAGCCAAGAAAGAATTTTCTGTGAGTCTTAAAAAAACAAATCATGTCCTTTTCGTACTTTAATAAGTATACGCATTCTGTCAATCACTGTCAATATCTCAATTACCTATTTTTATTTCCTTTTGGTCATATTCCATATTTTTTGGTACGATAAGGATAAAGAAATCAATACATCTCTGTTATTCATGATAAGGAGGAATATGATGAAAAAAATAGTTGGCGCAGATGAATGGATCCGCGCAGCTAGCTGCTTTTTGAGATATCAAGTTTTTGTATTAGAACAAGGAATTCCTGCAGAACTAGAATTCGACGGAAAAGATATCCCGCAACAAAACTATTATCTATTTCTTGATAAAAAAAGACCAGTAGCCACATTGCGTTATGAAAAGAAAACACCTACTTGCTTCAAGCCAGAACGCTTTTGCGTAGCAAAAGAATACCGAGGAAAAGGGTTAGGCGGTCAGTTGCTTGAAGCTGCAGAAAAACGGGCGATGTCAGAAGGTTGTCAGACTAGTTATGTAGTAGCTGAAATGACGGCTGTAGATTTTTATGAAAAACAAGGGTATCATACTTGCACGAAACCTTTTATTGAAGATGAAGTACTTTGTATCGGAATGGAAAAAAGTCTCGCTTAAAAACAAGAGACTGTGACAAAAGGCGTGTCACAATCTCTTGTTTTTTATTTATGCGAATTTTTCTTATTTTTACGAGCAATACGACTTTGCTGTCTGCGTTCGATTTTGCGTTCTTTTTTATTTTTTTCTGCAATTGCCCAATCGATTTTTTTCTTATAACCAGGCTTGATCTTTTTCTTTTTCTTCTTCACAAGTCCAATCAGAGTTGGGTCTAATACATCCTTTGATTTTTCTCGTTTGGTACGTCTATTACGATCATATGTTTTAACGATTTCACCATTTTTGATTTCTTTCGGTTCAAATGAGACGCCTAATTTCTCGATCGCATCAATGGCTTGTTCATCGTTTGGTGAATACAACGTAATGGCCGTTCCTTTTAAACCATTACGTCCAGTACGTCCGACACGATGGATAAAGAAGTCCAGATCTTCCGGGATTTCTGCATTGATAACATGAGAAACACCTTCGATATCGATTCCTCTAGCAGCTAAATCAGTCGCTACAACATATTGATACTCCAGATTCTGTACTTGTCGCATCACTCGTTTTCTCTCTCTTGGTGTGATGTCCCCGTGAATCTTTGCTACTTTCAATCCTTGGTTTTTCAAATAATCAGCAATTTCATCCACATGCTGTTTTGTATTGGCAAATACGATTGCTAAATAAGGATGACCAATCGTCAGCAGTTGATAAATCATTTGATTCTCATCTTTACCTTTTGTTGAGATCAGCCAATTTTCGATATCTTCAGAAATAACTGCTTTCGGCTTGATTTCTTCAATGATTGGATTCTCCATATATTTTCGCAAGAATGGACGCAGTTTTTCTGGAATAGTGGCAGAAAAGACTAAGAACTGCAATTTTTCTGGTAACCGACTTGCAATTTGGTCTACTTCATTTAAAAAACCCATATCCAATGTCATATCCGCTTCATCAACAACAAATGCAAATGCTGTGTGAATCTTCAACGCTTGTTCATTCATCATGTCTAATATTCTACCTGGCGTGCCTACTACGACCTGTGGCTGCTGATGGTGCAGACGGTTTAACTGACGCTGTTTGTCTGTCCCCCCGACAAAATTCGAAACACGGATCTCCGGTGTAGAAAATTTAGCGATTTGTGTAGCTGCTTCATAAATTTGTGCAGCCAGTTCTCTACTTGGAGCTGTAATAACAACTTGTACTTCCTCTTTATCTGCATTGATTTTTTCAAACAACGGCAACAAAAACGTATGTGTTTTTCCTGTACCAGTTTGAGATTGCCCAATGATATTTTTTCCTTTTGCAATTAAAGGAATCAAACGTTCCTGGACCTCTGTGGGCTGTTTGAAGCCCTTTGCGGCTAACGCTTCATTGATAAATGGTTTGAAGCGAAATATATCAAAATTATTCATTCGTGCACCTCTTCTCTTTAAATTATCACGACTTTGGCATTATAACATAGACAAAGTATTTTTGCTCAGCTAATTTCGAGAATCATCATCCTTTGTTTGAGCAATCGTGCTAACGGTATATGTGTGACTAGCTTTTTCATAAAACAGAATCCGTTTTTTTCTCAAAAATGATAGCAAGATATTTAAAATAAAAATACCTTGCAGTAGCAAGACACCGAGAGAAATGAATACTGCACTCATCTGCAACACCGTATTCGTTGTCGAATTCATGATTTGCTGAAGCAACTGCCCCAACCAGCTTAAACCATAAAAAAGAAAATATAGATACCCATAGCGGATGATCAATGCTTTCAAAGAAATTCGCTCGCGGTCTTGCTCCACCAAGCGGATGCGTACAACTTTTTTCCCAAGTGTCCATCCATTGGTTATAAACGGTACAATCATAAAGTATAGCCCTACTTCCAATAAAAGCCACCAGATATGAGAAGTAACTGTCCCTGAATCGAACGCAAGTTTAAAGAAAATCGCTGCGATAAAATTGACAATAGATAAAAATGTCCAGTCGATCAAATAAGCGACCAAACGTCGTGTCAACGAGACAGTTTTTCCTTTTTCATAAGAAAGTTCATCCATCCGTCTTCTCGTAGGAAGCATAAATGTAAATAACGGCGTAACAACAAAACCAATGATTCCACCCAATGTATTTGTCACTAAATCATTCACATCAAATAAGCGGTATGGTCTTGGGTAGATAAAATAAAGGCCACTTAGCTGCGTCAGCTCAAAAAATAGTGATAGACAGAAACTAGCAATCATCGTTTTCATAAAAGAAAGCCGGAAATAATATCTTAAATAAATGCCAAATGGTATGAGTAATAAAACATTAAAAGCTGGTTCCAAAAACACACTCTGCTTCATCGCCGGCAGACAGGTACTAGGTTCAGATAATACCAATACCGTGTTGTCTCTGAAATGTTGCCATGAAGCAAATAAATGCAGCTCCATCTTTGGTCCTGTCATTTGGGCAACCGTCTCCTTTGCCGGAAGTGGTAAGATTACCAGAAAGTATGCACACAATAAATAGAAAACAAAGGAATACAAAATAACTGCCCTTGTTACTAGAAATGTTCCATACTTTCGATATTCATAAATAAAAAAAACAGATGAAATCGCTAAGGCTAAAAATGGAAAAACAACCAGCGCAAAACGAATCGGTTCGATATAACTTGCCATGTGACTCCTCCTTGATTCTTTGTATCTCCCTTATCTTAGCAGTCCTTTGCTGTTTCAAGCAAGTAACGAGGCTATTATTTCTCATTTCTTTCAAAGTAAAGTAAGATAAACTCAAAGGGGGTGTCGAGATGCTGAATATGTACTTTGTTTTTGGCGTACCTATTTTTTTACTGTTCCTTTATGCAACAATTGCTTATGTAAGAAAAAGAACTACGATTCATTATTTAGGATTTATTCTCCTGATTATTTCAGGTTTCATGCTTGTCTTCAACCTTCAGACTTGGCAGCAAGCGCTTTTTGAAATGGATAAAATGACTCCACATGCTTTGTCTAAAATGATTGGCTACCCTGTCTATCTGATTTGGCTTCCCATTTTCATTTCTGGTTGCTTGGTTTTATTAAATATTTATCGCGGTGTACGCCGAATATTTCTCTTACGCAAAGCAAAATAACAGGCAGAAATCGGTTGAACCCGGTTTCTGCCTGTTTTCTCAATTCAAATGCATACCGATCCCTGGTCCTAGCGGTAGCTGGAATACATAATAGAGAATAAATAAAATGATCCATGTGATAGTTAGACTTACAGCATGTGGTAGCATTATGGAAATAATCGTTCCGACACCGGTTTTCTTTTGATATTTCGTGGCAAATGTAACGATCAAAGCAAAATACGGCATCAGTGGCGTGATAATATTGACAGGAGAATCAGCTACTCGATAAGCAGCCAAAACAGCTTCTGGAGCTACTCCCAACTGATAGAGTAATGGAACAAATATTGGGGTTAAAATAGCAAATTTTGGTATCGCTCCCACTAAAATAAAATCAAGAATAAGTGCTAGTGCTAAGAAACTAAGTAACAAGGCTAAGCTGCTCAAATTCATATCTTCAATAATCGTGGCTGAATTGACTGCCCAAACAGTACCTAAATTAGTAAAATTGAAATATGAAATGAATTGGCTAATGATTAACAATAAGAAAATCATCCCGCCTAAGTTGCTGAATACTTTAATAATCGGATTTACTACATCCAAACTGGATTTGACTTTTCCAACTGCCTTTCCAAAACATATCCCTGGAATCAAAAATGAAATCAAGATCAAAGCGATTAAACTATCCATAAAAGGTGTAGAACCAATCAATTCATCAGTTTCAGGATGGCGAAGTGGGGCACCACTTGGTATCGTAATCAACAGGATAAATGCCAGCACCACTGTAAATCCCCAAAAAGCCCAATGTAAGCCTTTCGATTCATCGGTAATCTCATCGTTAGCAATCATTCCTTTTTCTTGGAAAGTTCCTAAGCGAGGTTCAATGAGTTTTTCGTTAATGATAGTGGAAACAATCACTACTAAGATGGTTGATGCAATCGAAAAATAAAAATTTGCCATTAAATCAACAGAATAGGATGGATTAATGATATGTACTGCATCATTTAATATTTCGGTAAGCATTCCATCCACTGGCGTAATAACTAAGTTGACACCAAATCCTCCTGAAACACCTGCAAAGGCCGCAGATAAACCTGCTAAAGGATGTCGCCCGACTTTATAAAATACTGCTGCACCTAATGGAATCAATACTAGATACCCAGCATCAGAGGCAATACTCGACATTACGCCAAGAAGTACTAGTACCGCTGTCAGACTAGATTTTGGTACTACCTTTACCAGCTTTCGAATCATCGCACCGATTAAGCCAACCTCTTCTGCAAATCCTACGCCTGCCATCGCCACTAAAGTGACTCCAAGAGCCTGAAAGCTCATCAGATTTGAGACGATCGAAGTCAACATAAAACGGATCCCTTCACCACTCAACAAACTTTTTACATGTGTAGTAGTAAGCTCTAGTGCTCCTGTTTCAGCATTAATAGCATCAAACGTAACGTGTTGACCCATTAGATAAAAAATATGAGACAGTACTCCTACAATAACGATCAAAATTAAGAATATAATAGCTGGATGGGGCACCTTGTTCCCTAGTTTTTCTACTGTATCTAACACTTTATCTAATCTAGAATGTTTTTCTTTTGGCGTCTATTCTCCTCCTTTTTCAAACCAGATGAAAGAAAAACAAGCTTTTTCTATCATCTGGTTCATTTTTATTTTTAGAAGCTTCTTTACTTCAAGAAAATTGCCGTCTTATTCTCTGCAATCTTTCAAACTTTCATGAATATTCTTTTTTACTGAAGGATACAAACGTTACGAGTGTGAAAATAGTTACGACTGATTGGTAACGTTTTTTCTATGAATACGTTTATTTAACCAAACGGTAGATTGCTTCAGCGTAAATAGCTGTTGCTTTCAAGATATCTTCTACGTACATATATTCATTTGGCTGATGCATTACATTTTCTCTACCAGGAAATAAACTACCGTACGCACATCCTTTTTCCAAGATTCGTCCATACGTACCTCCACCAATTGTTTGTTCATAACCTTTTTCCCCAGTATGTTTTTCGTAAACAGACAATAATGTTTGGATGAATGGATCATCTCCTGAAACATAATGCGGAGTCTTGATATCTCCAATTATCGAAATTGATACTGATTCATTTTGAAGGACAGTCAGCAAGGATTCTTGAATTTTTTCTTTTGTAATCCCTTTTGGATGACGAATATTAAGAATGATCTTTTTCTCTCCTTCTTGCTGATAAATGAATACATTAGCACTTGAAGTCACTTTTCCCATCACGTCATCTTCATAATCGACCATTAACCGATGCCCATTATAGTCTTCATGCAGATAATTGGCAATGACAGAAAGATAAGCAGATCCTGAGCTGTCTAATGGATATTGATGCAAAAAGTCGGCGAGATAAGTTCCCGCATTGATACCAAATTTTGGTTCTTGGGCATGTGCAGCTTTTCCATACAGAACGAAGGATGCTTCTCCTTCCTTATATTCAAAAGTCCCTTTCAATTTTTTGTCATCTAGATATTTTGTATATCCAGCTTCTAAAGAAGATAACTTTTCCAAATCAGGAATTTCCAAGACGGCTATTGCCTCGCTTGGTACCATATTTGCACGCAAACCAGAAGAGAATCTTTTCAGTTGCATTTTGTCTGCCTTTTCTTCCTTCAAAGAAAAACTCAGCTCGAAAGATAAAATCCCTTTTTCACCATTAATGATTGGGAAATTGGCATCTGGCGAAAATCCAAATGCTGGCATTTCTTCTTTTTCCATATAATGATGGATACCTATCCACTCACTCTCTTCATCTGTTCCGAAAATGAATCGAATTTTTTTCGATGTTGATAATTGCAGTTCTTTGATAATTTTCATCCCATAATAGGCAGCAATACAAGGACCTTTGTCATCACTTGAACCTCTTGCGAACAATTTCCCTTCTTTGACGATTGGTTCGAACGGATCAGTTGCCCACCCTTCTCCTGGCGGTACGACATCTACATGTCCTAAGATACCAAGTGCTTCTGCTGTTTCTTCCCCATATTCTATATGTCCGGCTAGATTATCAATGTTTTTAACTCTGAAGCCATCTCTTTCCCCAAATGACAGTACTTTTTTCAATGCTAAAGCAGGACCAGCACCTAGTGGATATTCATCTGTCTGATGTTCGATATCCCTTACACTATTGATGCGTAGCAATTCACTTAAATCCTCTAGCAACATCTCTTTTCTCTTTTGTGCTTCTTGCAACCAGTTTATTTCCATAAGATCCTCCTTGGTAGAAATGACTTAATTTCTTAACGGGTATTTATGGTCAAAAGTTTGTTTCCAATGAATTTCAAATCATTTTTTGCTATCTACGTTTCAAATAAAGGTAAAACGGGACACCAGCAAGTGTCAATGCAATCCCCATCGAAGCTAAAAAAGTTTGAGTGATAAGTGTGCTTGATACAATAAAGGTTCCTCCAATGATTGCTACTAATGGGATAAACGGATACATTGGAACTTTATATGGTCGAATCAGATCAGGTTCTTTTTTACGAAGAAGGATGACACCAACAAAGACCATCGTATAAAAAATCCAAATGACAAAGATCAGCATATCTGTTAGTGTATCAAAACCACCGACCATCATCATGCCAATAGCGATGACTAGCTCTAAGATACCCGCGGCTACAGGAACTTTAGTTTTATCATGAAGTTTAGCAAAAAGCTTGCTAAAAGGCAGGTTGTTTTCTTTTGCCATAACGTAAGGAAGACGCATTCCAGTAAGAGTATAGCCATTGATAGTTCCATAAACAGAAATCAAGATACCAACTGTGACTAGTCTTCCACCAAAGCCGCCAAAAATCATTTTTGCAACATCACTTGCCGCATTGCTGTTTCCTACGACTCCGTCGATAGACGCAGTTTTTAAGAAAACCGCATTTACTAATAAATAAACGATCATGATTCCGATGATTCCTAAAGAAATGGCTTTTGGCAAATCTTTCGCCGGCTTTTTCAATTCTCCCGAAATATTTCCTACGTGTATCCAACCGTCGTATGCGAACATCGTTGCTAGTAAGCCAGCTCCCAAAGCAGAGAAAAATGAAAGGTTTTCTCCTGCTTGGATCGGAAACAGTTGGAAGTCTACTCCTTCTTGTCTGAATAAACCAAAAATAACGATCACAAACAAAGGAATGAGTTTGCAGACAAGCGTAATCGACTGAAAAGCTCCTCCAGCTTTAGAACCTAAAAAATTGATCAGCATGATCGATACAGCAGCTGTAACAGCTACAGGAACAATCATCGACTGGGAAAGATCAAATAAATTGACGAACTGTGTACCGAAAATGATCGACAAGGCTGCTACATTTGCTGGAAAATAAATCACGACTTGAGCCCAGCCAAGTAAAAATGCTGCTGTATTTCCATAAATCCGTTCGATATATTTGATCATCCCGCCTGTTTCAGGAATAGCCGCTGCCAATTCAGCTCCTGTCAGTCCTGCACAAACAGAAATCACACCACCTAGAAACCAGGAAAACATATGCAAACTGACGGTACCTGTTACTTCTGCTACGCTTGCGGCTTTGAAAAACACCCCTGCACCGATCACTGTGCCCATAACAGTCGATAAAGCAGTGAAAAAACCCATCGTACGCTTCAATTCATTTTCCGTTTTTACTTCCTTTATTGGCGTGGCTTGATATTCTTCCATTACTTACCTCCTTACATACCATAGCCAAAAAGTATAGAAACCTTTTTGGCTATAGTTCTTGTTTTATACCGTCTCTGCTAATTTTTCTCTCAGTTTTTCCAACATATCCTTTGTCATTGCATCTAAATCGTATTTTGGTGAAAAGTCCCATTCCTCTTGCGCACAAGAAACATCTAGTGAGTTTGGCCAAGATTCTGCTATCGATTGACGCACAGGATCGACATCGTAATCCATTTCAAAATCTGGTATGATTTTTTGAATAGATGCTTTGATTTCTTCAGGCTCAAAAGACATTGCCGATATATTAAAGGCGTTTCGGTGAACTAATCGATTAGGGTCTGCGTTCCTGAGCTTTATAATGGCATCGATCGCATCTGGCATATACATCATATCCATTGATGTACCTTGATCAATAAAACTAGTGTACTTTCCTTCTTTGATTGCTGAATAATAAATATCGACTGCGTAGTCTGTCGTACCGCCTCCTGGCAAGGTCGCATAAGAAATCAATCCAGGGAAACGGACACCACGAGTATCTACGCCATATTTCACATAATAATAATCACATAGTAGTTCTCCAGCTACCTTCGTTACCCCGTACATGGTTGTAGGGCGCTGAAGAGTGTCTTGTGGGGTATGATCTTTTGGAGTATTTGGACCAAACGCGCCGATTGAACTTGGCGTAAAAAATTTCAGCTGGAATTCTCTAGCGACTTCCAATGCATTGACCAGCCCAGTCATGTTCAAATCCCATGCTAACTGTGGTTTTGCTTCTGCAACAGCTGACAAAAGAGCAGCCAAATGGATCAATGTGTCCACTTGATATTGTTCTGCTATGCTGCGCATTTTTTCGTAATCCATTACATCTAGGATCTCAAAGATATCGTTTTTCCCAATGACTTCAGGCATGCGTATATCTGTCGCAATGACATTTTCACTGCCTAGTTCTTGACGTAGCCGCGTGATCAACTCTGAACCAATTTGTCCTAAACATCCTGTCACCAATACTTTTTTCATGATGATCCTCCCTGATCTTTTTTTACTACTATCTTCAGATGATTAACAATATATGCGTGAACATGTTCTCTAATTTTAAATATGCGAAAAAAATAAATTAGTTAAATAATTTCCATTTCTTTTCCTATTTTTTGATAAATCGCTACTGCTTCATCAAGCATTTCCTTTGTATGTTCCGCAGTCGGCATATTTCTGATTCTACCTGTCCCCAGAGGAACAGTTGGATAAACGATTGGTTTAGCATAAATCCCATGTTCGATCAGTTTCTTAGAGAAAGTCTGAGTCACTTTTTCATCTCCTAAAATAACTGGAGTGATAGGTGTTTCAGACACACCGATGTTATAGCCGACTTTTTTCAATTCTTCTTTAAAATAATTAGCATTTTCCCAAACTTTTTCGACAAGTTCCGGATGTTCTTGCATCAAAGAGATCGAAGCCAACGCAGATGCAGCTGCTCCAGGAGTTAGCGAGGTAGAAAATAGAAATGGCCGGCTTCTGGCTTTCAACCAGTCAATCAGTGTTTTTGAACCAGCTACATAACCCCCAACAACACCTACAGCTTTCGATAACGTACCCATTTGCATATCAATTTTGTCGCTTAATCCAAAATGTTTGACGGTTCCTGCACCTTTTCCAGTTACACCTGAGCCGTGCGCATCATCTACATAGGTGATGAGTCCATATTTTTCGGCGATTGGGATGATTTCCGGCAATCGTGCAATGTCTCCATCCATGGAGAAAACCCCATCTGTGATATACATGATTTTTTTATATTTCTTACTTTCTACGGCTTCCTTTGCTTTATTCTCAAGGTCTTCCATATCTTGATGTTTGACTCGGATGATTGTTGCTCCGGATAAACGACATCCATCAATGATAGATGCATGGTTTAATTCATCCGATAAGATAGCATCTTCTTTTGTCATTACTGCAGAGATAGCGCCCATATTACAGTTGAATCCAGATTGAAAGGCGATTGCAGCTTCTGTCCCTTTGAATTCTGCGATTTTTTCTTCTAATTGTTGATGGATCTTCAGCGAGCCATTGATTGTTCGGACTGCACCTGCTCCTACGCCATAAGTTTCAGTTGCTTCAATACATGCTTTCTTCAATTCTTTGTGATTGGCAAACCCGAGATAATTGTTGGATGCCAGATTGATCATCTTTTTTCCGTCTACGATGATACAAGCACCATTTTCGCTTTCTAGTATATCGATCGTGTTGTACAATCCCTTTTCTTTCAGTTGCTCCAATTCTCTCTCCAAATACGTCATTAACTCTTTGGAAGACATGGTCTCCACCTCCATATTCATCTGTCTTGCAGAACATCCCAAACATATATCTTGTCATTCATCTACGAAGCAAGTATGCCACACGATTGGTAACGCTTACATTAATTATGAGAGTTATTTAACCATATTTTTTATTTACTGCATCTTTTTACTTTCCAAGAACTTGGATAGTATGAAAAGTTAACTTTTAAATAATGGTGGTATATTGATTTACCTAGAAAGAAAACACAACAAAACCATTGTTGGAAGCTAGCTAGATAAAATCTAGTATATTCTGAATTTTTAAACTATTTATCGCATAGACCAATAAAAAATAAAAAAATAAGCAAAAAGCTTTCATCTTTATTTATCAGCAATTTTTAATCTTATTATCTGATCATTTTTTCACAAAATATTTATATTGAATTTGAAAAAAGACTGTGATAAATGTCTTATCACAGTCCCTTCTTCCGAATAAACGGTGTTCTCCTGCCAACTCCTCGGTCACAATCTCCATCATTTTTTGTTATTTTTGATCCAATTTTCTGGTGTGAAAGATGGATCGTCAATAGACCACTCTAGAAAAAATTCTTCTAAAAATTCACGCATAAAGCCTTCTCTACGTTTGGCTTCTTTGTATCCGTAATCAGTGTTCATTTTATCAGGTAACAAGAACAGTTTTTCATAAAAATGATTGATCACTGTCGTGCCTTTTCGGTAATTTTTTTTATCCTTGAATGTTTGTGGATACAGTTCAGAATCAAAAATCGGGTGTCCATGTCCTCCACCGAAATAAGCAGTTCGCAAAATGCCGATTGCTCCTAACGCTTCGATACGATCAGCATCTTGAACGATCTTCCCTTCCAAAGATAGTTCGACTGCTTCAGAGAGATTTTTAGAAAAGGACATATTTTCGATAATGGCAAAAATCATTGAAATCTGTTCCTCTGTGATTGGCAAAGTGCGAAGAAATACACGAAGCTGTTGCTTTGCTTCGTTCTCATCTTTAACGACTTTATCATCAATCGTATCATGCAAGTAAGCTGCTGCAAGCGTCACAAAACGGTCTGCCTGCGGTTCCGTATCCAAAATTCTCTCTGCTAGCTTGACGACTCTTTTGGTATGATCGCTTCCATGTCCCGTTTGATCATGTGCTAATTTTTCCATGCTATAATCAGCGATTACTTGTAATTTATCCATCCAGTCCACTTCTTTCTTAAGTAAATAGCTGAAAACATCTAATCGATTAGATGAATTCCAGCTATCTTTATAAATAGGTTTTATTTTACTTGATATACATTGAAATATAGCTCTCTCATGTAATCGATCAGATATTGCGGATTAAGTGGTTCATGCGTTGCATCCATAATCAATTGATTTGGCTTTCTAGATGCACCATATTGATGGATATGCTCTGACATCCAATTTTTGATTGGAGAGTAATCATCTGACGCTAGAACATTTTCCACATCTATTTCTTGCTGCAAAGAATGAAGTAATTGTGCCGCATACATGTACCCCAATGCATAAGATGGAAAATAACCAAAGCTTGCACCTGACCAATGAACGTCTTGTAGGATACCTTCCACATCATTTGTTGGTCGTATTCCCAGATACTCTTCATATTTTTGATTCCATATTTCAGGTAATTCAGCAACACCTACGCCTTCATTGAAAATCATTTTTTCGATTTCATAACGAATGATGATATGGAGAGGGTAAGTCAAACTGTCTGCCTCGATACGAACCAAACTTGATTGTGTATGTTTCAATGAACGATAAAACTTGTCAAAAGGAATATCATCGAATGTTCCTTCTGCACATTCCTGGAAGAAAGGATATTGCTTTTTCCAGAAGCTGCGACTACTTCCCACAATGATCTCATTAAACAACGATTGTGATTCATGAATACCCATTGATGTGCCTTGATAAACCGGTGTATAAGCATATTTATCATCGATGTCTTGTTCATACATTCCATGACCAGCCTCGTGGATCACTCCAAAAACAGCCATTTTGAAATCTGTTTCGTTCCAGCGTGTCGTGATCCGTGCATCATTTGGATTGATTCCAGTCATAAATGGGTGGACAGTGTCATCTAGACGACCACGACTAAAATCATAACCAAGTTGTTCGATCACTTTTACTACAAATCTCTTCTGTTGTTCCTTTGTCATTCTCCGATTTAAGAAGTCTGTTTCAGGTTCCGTCCCTTTTTCTTGGAGCGCACGGCGGATCGTAAGAATTCCTTCTTTGAGTTGATCAAATACCTTATCGAGGATTTCAACAGTCATCCCAGGTTCATATTGGTTAAGTAGAACATCATAATCTGTCTTTTCTTCTTTTTTCCAATAAGGTATCAATTGTTTTGTCAATTCGATATTTTGGTTCAATGATTCTTGAAAATCAGAAAACTGTTGTGTTTCTCTAGCTTTTTGCCATTGACCATGAGCGGAAGAAACAGCAGCTGTATATTTTCTCATAAGATCTTCCGGTACGCGATGTTCTAAATCATACTCTTCTTTTACTTTGTCAAAAACGGACGTTCCGACTTCCGATAATTCTTCCGGATGTTCAGAAAAATAGCGAATGGCTTCTTTAATTTTTGGACCGATCTTTTTTGAAAAATAAATACTGTAAAGATAGCTATCTACTTCACTCCGGTATTCACTAGCTTTTTCTGGCATACCTGTTTGTGTATCCCAATCGAGGATTCCTAAAGCTTGTTGTAGAAGATTGATTTCTTTTACTTCTTGTAAAAACTCTTTTTCTTTCATTCCCTATTCCTCCAAACATCCAATTGAATGAATCAATTAGTCAGATTATTCGTCTTTCTCTTTTTTTCTAGGCGGACGAGTTCCCCAATACTGGAACAGATCCGTACGCAAAGCACCATTATACAATTTTCTTTTTTTGGTTGCTTTTTGTCCGTAAAATTCCTCAAACGCTAAGTCGCTAGTCAAGATATATTTACTCCATGTTTTTAATGGACGGAATACATCGCCCATTTCTTTATATAATTTTCGAACGGTTTCTTCTTCTCCTAGTCGTTCTCCGTATGGCGGATTAGCAACGATGACCCCATATTCTTTATCTGTCTTGAAGTCTTTCACTGCTTGTTGTTTAAAGACAATCGAAGAGCCTAGTCCGATTTCTTCAGCATTGGCTTTGGCAATTTCAATCATTCGTCCATTGATATCTGAACCAGTAATATCTAATACAATATCATAATCTGCTTTTTCTTCTGCAGCTGATCGAACATTTTCCATGATTTCCTGACTGAACCAGTCCCAAGATTCGCAAGCAAACTCACGATTGAATCCTGGTGCGATATTATGGCCTATTAAGGCTGCTTCAATACAAAGCGTACCTGAACCACATACAGGATCATAAAATGGACGATCTTTCCGCCAATTTGTCAGCATCACAAGCGCGGCCGCCATGTTTTCTTTCAATGGTGCACCACCTTTTTCTAAGCGATAACCACGTTTGAATAAACTTGGTCCTGTCGTATCCAAAGTTAGCATCACATGGTCTTTCAGCAAAGCTACTTCCAATTGGAAATGTGCGCCTGTTTCCGTCAGCGGAACAGAAGCTGGACGATGATAATACGTGCGAAGACGTTCAACGATTGCTTTTTTTGTGATTGCCTGGCAATCAGGCGTACTATAAAGTTTCGACTTGATTGATTTTCCAGCTACAGGGAAAGCTGCATCTAGTGGAAGAAAATCTTCCCAAGGCAATGCTTTTACGTTTTCAAACAATTCATCAAACGTATACGCATCGAATTCCCCAACCACGATTTTTACTCGATCTGCTGTACGTAACCATAAATTAGCTGTAGCGATTGTTTCCATTGTTCCTTCAAATCGTGCACGTCCGTTCTCAACTTGGCATTCAATTCCAAGATCTCTTAATTCTTTACCAACCAGTGCTTCGAGACCGCTTGCCGCAGTTGCGACGAGGTTGAATTTCCTGTTTTTTTCCATACATAATCTCCTTATTTATAAAAAAAGGGGGGTGGGACATCAGTCAGTCCTACCCCACGCTTTTACTCAAACTCCGAATAACCGGTGACACAAAAGTCTGTTTTGTAATAAGAACAAAATACTTTTGTCACGACCTTATTCCCTGATGTTTGCGGTTTTCTATAAGCCATGTTCTGTACTTTGCTTTTCCAGGGAGAAAAAGCAAAGTGGTAACCATCTATCTGCAGTTGTACTGCCTTTTTGTCTTGTTCTTCTTCCAAACAAAAAGCGCCCCTACCATTGTTTGGGTTGCTCGCTCGAGGGGTTTACCGCGTTCCACCGGATGGGTTTCCCCAGCCGCTTCGTCACTGTGGCACTTTCAAGGATACTTAAGCATAGCCGAAGCCTTAGCTTGTTTTCCTGCCGTTACTCCAAAGAGTACCTTAGCTTATGTTTTCGCTAAGCACGAACACTACAGGCATCACAGCCTGTGCGAGCATGGACTTTCCTCAGCCTGATCAAGTCAGACCGCGATTACCCGAAAACCGCAAATTCATTAGTCAAAAATTAAAATTGACGTGTTTTTTCATTATCATCTAAGCTTGTATCTGCATTTGTGTAGTTATTTGGATTAGGTTGTGCTGGTTTAACTGCACTTGCTTGTTGATCAAGCTTTTTACCAAATACTTCACGTTCAAGGTTTGACAAGCGTTTTAAGATATCGAAATTGGTTACTGCTGCGCTCTTCGGTACTTCTGTTTGCTGCACACGTGTTTGAGCTGCTCCTTGAGTTTTAGATAATTGAGCTACTTTTGCACTCAATCGATCGTTTTCTTCTTGTAAAGCAAGGAGTTCTTTGCTGTAAGTTTCATAATCTTTGATGATATTGTCTAAGAATTCATCAACTTCAAGGGGATCATAGCCGCGCATTTTTGTTTTGAATTCTTGTTGTAAAATGTCTTTAGGACTATAAACCAAATTCGCCATATTTACACCTCTAGTTTTCATTTACGTAATAACATTTCTACCTTTTTCATTGTATAGGAAAAAAGTTGATAAATCAAACACAATATCGATTATTCACTAAAATTTTGAAGATCGTCCATGCTGATCAGCCGAATTTCGTAGGGATGATCCGCTTGGTAATTCTGTGCATCTTCAAAAAAATACTTCGTTTTCCCAGGGAATTCTTCATCATAGATCAGCAGACAGCCTACTGTATGTTCAAGTATAAAACGAGTATGATTCTTTAGCTGACTAGGTGATTGGTAGGGTTGATGGCTAACAGCTTCGACATAATCTGCTAATTGCTCTGCTAATTGTTTTTTCTCTTGGTTCCCTTCATTCCAGTTATTACCAAAATCAGCAAAAGGATACAAAATACCAATGGAAAGTTCCGGATATTCTTCTTTCAATTCCGCTACTGTTTGCACGGTCCATAGTTCAACGCCCAAATTCCCACTGACAAGTACCCATTCCACCCCTTCTTCTGCTAACTGGCGGAGTTCCCTTTTTAAAACATTTTTAACAACTTGGATTTTAGGGTCATTTTCTTTAAAAACACCGAGTTCGAAACTTCGATACCCAGACACATAGATTACTTTTGACTTATCCATCTCAGATTCCTTTTCTTTCTATCTGCTTTTTTGCTATAATGTGGCCTAGGAGTGTGATTAAAGATGGTATTGCGCTATCCAAACGGCCAACCTTATTATAAGAATGCCTCTCCCGTCGAAAAAATTCAAGAAAAAAGAAAACAAATCACCGAATTCGGCAATCGGGGGATGCGCTTTGAAGAAGCAATCAATGAAAGTAATGAGTATTATCTTTCCCGCGGGTTGGCAGTTATCCATAAAAAGCCTACCCCTATCCAAATCGTGAAAGTAGACTATCCTAAGAGAAGCGCTGCTGTAATCAAAGAAGCCTACTTTACCCAAGCCTCAACCACAGACTATAATGGCGTCTATCGAGGCTTTTACTTGGACTTTGAAGCAAAAGAAACCAAGAACAAAACATCGTTTCCCTTTAAAAACTTCCATACCCATCAAATCGAACACATGAAAGCATGCCTCGAACAAAAAGGAGTCTGCTTTGTCTTATTATGGTTTTCGACATTGAAACGCTGTTTTTATTTGAATAGTGTTCATTTGATTGCTTACTGGGATGCTCAAAAGGAAAAAGGACGCAAATCACTGCCTTTATCATTGATCGAAGAACTAGGAATAGAGATCAAAACTGGTATTTCTCCGCGGATTCCTTATTTGGACGCGGTTGACTTCTATTTATCAACATTATCTATTGAAGGAGAAAGCAAGAATGGCAAATGAACAAACTAGAAGCTCTAGACGACAGAAACAGCCTACTCCTAAAAAGAGTGTGAAGAAGAATTCTGGCAAAGGTTCTGGGAAGACTTCTGGACCACATAAAAAAGGATTATTTATTAAAATCCTTTTAGGCATCCTCTCGTTTTTCTGTATCCTCTTTTTAGCAGGTGTAGGACTGTTCTGGTATTACGCAAAAGATGCACCCGAATTGACAGATAAAAAATTGGACGCTACCGTATCTTCCAAATTATATACACAAGATGGCGAATTATTCGAAGATCTAGGTGCGGAAAAGCGAGAAAAGATTTCTGCAAATGAATTACCGAAAACATTGGAAGATGCGATCGTGTCAGTAGAGGATCGGCGTTTTTATAAACATATCGGGGTTGACCCTATTCGGATCATCGGTTCTGCCCTTTCTAATTTCACCTCTGGCGGTCTACAAGGCGGAAGTACTTTGACACAACAATTGATCAAACTGTCCTTCTTCTCCACCAGCGCCGAGGATCAGACCCTGAAACGTAAGGCTCAAGAAGCGTGGATGGCTGTAAGATTGGAACAGAAAAAATCGAAACAAGAAATTTTGACCTACTACGTAAATAAAGTGTACATGTCAAATGGTTTGTACGGGATGGAGACAGCTTCTGAGATGTACTTTGGTAAGAAACTATCAGAACTTTCTTTACCACAAACAGCATTGCTTGCTGGAATGCCGCAAGCCCCTTCTGCCTATGATCCTTATGTTTATCCCGATCAGGCGAAGAAAAGACGAGATACTGTTTTGTATACGATGCTTCAAAACGAAAAAATCTCTCAAACAGAATATGATCAAGCTGTCAATGTACCGGTAACGGATGGTTTGCAAGAGCTAACTCAATCTGATGACAACACTAAGATCGTCGATAATTATGTCAAAGAAGTCATCAATGAAGTACAAGAAAAAACAGATAAGAATGTCTACACAGACGGTTTAGAGATTTATACGAATTTGGATCTGGATGCTCAAAAGAAACTATATGATATCGTCAATACGGATCAGTATGTCTCTTATCCAGACGACGAGATGCAAGTTGCCTCCACGCTTATCGACACAAATACTGGGAAAGTCAAAGCCCAGATTGGCGGGCGTCACATCGCAGAAGACGTGACTTTAGGCAACAACTTAGCAGTGAATACTTCCCGTGATTTTGGTTCTACGATGAAACCTGTCACAGATTACGGACCAGCTTTTGAATATTTGAAATATTCTACTGGAAAAACTATCACTGATGCGCCGTATAACTATGAAGGCACTTCTACTCCTGTAGGAAACTGGGATAATCAATATATGGGCACCATTACTTTACGCCAAGCACTTTACTTATCCCGTAATGT
Organism: Enterococcus sp. E5-162; assembly: GCF_035725965.1. NCBI lineage: Bacteria > Bacillati > Bacillota > Bacilli > Lactobacillales > Enterococcaceae > Enterococcus > Enterococcus sp. E5-162. The sequence continues at coordinate 375,400 of NZ_JAPRFV010000001.1, forward strand.
TCCAGCAGTCAAATTATTCAATGAAGTCGGTTCAGATAAAGTGGCTTCTTTCTTAAAAAATCTTGGGATCGAATACAGCACGATCCATCAATCGAATGCGATCTCTAGTAATACGGAAGAACAAGATGGGACAAAATACGGAGCTTCTTCCTTAAAAATGGCAGCAGCCTATGCGGCTTTCGCCAATGGAGGAACCTATTACAAACCTCAATATGTTAATAAAATCGTCTTCCAAGACGGTACAGAAGAAACTTATGAACCTGATGGAAAAACAGCCATGTCTCCAGAAACAGCTTATATGATCACAGACATTTTAAAAGATACAATCACTGAAGGTACTGGTACGAATGCGCAAATCGCTGGGTTATATCAAGCCGGTAAGACCGGAACATCAAATTATACAGATGACGAATATGCGAAACTTGGTATTTCTTCTGGTGTATATCCAGATATCCTATTTGCGGGCTATACACCAAATTATTCGATTTCCGTGTGGACAGGTTACAACAAGAAAATGACACCTGTCACTTCAGAATCGTCACACGTGGCCTCTGATGTTTATCGCGAGCTTATGCAATATGTTTCAGCTAACGTGACAAATACAGACTGGGAGATGCCAAGCGGTTTGATTCGTGTGGGCGGTGAACTGTACTATAAGGATCAATATACAGTGAAATCAAATACAGTTGCGCCATCAACAACTATTCCTTCTTCCAGCTATGTCCAGGCTCCTGAAAGCTCAACAACAGAGACGACGACTCAAACTAGCTCTACTAGTCAAAGTGAATCAACCGCTGAGTCCTCAACAGAAAGCACGACAGCAGAGACAAGTGAGCCAGCGTCATCAACGACGGTTCCTTCTTCTTCATCTGAAGAAAGCTCGACGCCGTCTTCATCTACTCTTCCTTCTTCCAGTGAACCAGCAACTAGCGAAGCGGATGCTGCAAATGACCATACACCATCCAGTAGCACCTCAGCTTCTGGAAACAGATAGAAAAAAGAAACCACGTCTACAGGCGTGGTTTCTTTTTTAGCGTCTTTTCTTTTAGGCGCATCCGATTTTTCCCATCTTGACATATTGATAGCAAAGGACACACCTCACACTTAGGATTTCTTGCTGTACAATGATATCTACCGAAAAAAATCAGTGTATGATGTGTCTTTACCCATAATTCTTGCGGCACTTTCCGCATCAGTGTTTCTTCTACTTCCATGACCGAGGCATCTAGTTTGCAGATCCTCAGTCGTTTTGAAACACGCTCAACATGGGTATCTACTGCGATTGCTGGTATCCCGAATGCATCTCCTAATACGACATTTGCCGTTTTTCTGCCCACGCCAGGAAGAGACATCAATTCTTCTCTTGTCGTTGGTACTTGTCCGTCGAAACGTTCAATCAGCTGCTGCGCACACGCTTTGATATTTTTTGCTTTGTTACGATACAAACCAATCGTTTTTATTTTGAGGATGATTTCATCGATTGAAGCATCTGCTAATGCATCAGGTGTCGGGAAGGAGGCAAACAAATCTGGCGTTGCTTTATTTACTGATACATCTGTCGCTTGGGCACTTAAGATCACTGCAATCAATAACTCAAATGGATTATTGTGTTTCAGTTCTCCGTGTGCTTCTGGGAACATTTCATACATCGTTTCTAGAGCTTCCATCGTCTTTTGTTTGCTTAACATATTCTGCTACTCCTCCAACCAATTTTTCAGCGAAACTTTTGGCAATTCTTCTTGTTGAGTCGGCTGTTCTACTTCTCTTTGAAGAAGTTGCTGTTTCCTTCGTTTTTGGTCTTCTTCTACTTGCTGTTTTGTACGTAGATTTTTTCTTTCCCACGATAGCAAAATGCGGTCAATGTAATTAAAACTATAAGCCTGATTCAATACGGCTTCCCGTAGTGCTAGCTTCAAAATTTCCGGCTGATATTGGTCTTCTTCTAGCCATTGACCAATCCGCTGGAACTCGATCGAAGAAAGCGGGCGTCCAAATTCTTGTTCAAATAATTGATACACTGACTGGATTTCTTTTTCTTGTATTTTTTCTTCGTATTTTTTTTCTTGTGTTTTTAAATACTCACCTAATTGATCATAAATAGGGTAAAGATTATATCGATCTGCTTTTTTACCATTGACAATCGTCGTTTCTATCTTGATAAATCCATTTGTTACGAGACGATCCAGTATTTGAAAAATCTGGTCTTGTTTGATTCCCATATCTATAGCAATCATCTGCAAATCAGGGAAAGTATCTCCTTCAAGCTGTGCCATGTGCAACTGTAGAACAAATAAAAATTCTTCAGATTGCAGACCGATCCTATGATAATTTTTAAGTAAAAGATTAGATATGACTGTTTGTCCAGCGCTTAAGTATTTTTCTAAATTCAACATGATTTCTCCTCCGCTCAATCACAGTATACGTAAAAAAAACATGGGAAGCAAGAACAGGTTTCTTTTCTATTGCTTCACTGATCGGTCAGATTTATAGTGTCGTCTACTTGATTTTTGTTTGTTTATGTTTTTGATGTGCATTCTCACTTTTCGGAATAAATAAGTCAAGTAGATTTCGCTGCTCCTCATAATGTTGACAAGGAAACAAAATTACTGTACACTTTTTTTGTTTCCGAGTTAACATTATTGTATAAAGGAGTTTTTTAAATGTTCAGTTTCACAAATAAACATTCTAAAGTTTTTGGATATATTTCTGTCTTATTCACTGGATTAGGATTTACTATCGTCAGTCCTGTACTTCCTTTTTTAGTGCTTCCTTATTCCCACTCCGCACATCAGCAAGCTTTCTATATCACTTTGCTCATGTCTGTTTATGCTCTAGCTGCCTTCTTATCTGCCCCCATTCTCGGTAGCTTAAGTGATCATTTCGGGCGTCGTCCGATCCTTATTATCAGTTTATTAGGATCAAGTATTGGATATTTGATTTTTGGTTTAGGAAATTCGATATGGATGTTGTTCCTTGGTCGTATCATTGAAGGATTGACAGCAGGAGAAATCTCCACCTTATATGCTTACTTTGCCGACATCACGGAACCTAATGAAAGAACCAAAGTTTTTGGATGGATGGGTGCTTTAGTCGGTATAGGAACAACGCTTGGTCCTATTATAAGTGGTCTATTAGCTGAATTGGGAAATTCTGTTCCTATATTTATTGGAGCACTCTTTACTTTCTTAAATGCCGTTTATGGCTACACATTTATGCAAGAAAGCCTTCCAATAAAAAAACGTTCAGTAGATTTAAGTTTCTCCCATGTAAGACCTTTTCACCAATTACAACAATTATTCAAGATTTCATCCGTTATTCCTTTATTGACAGTCGGTTTTGCTGTTTGGTTAGCGGCTGGCTCTCTGCAATCTATCTTTTCTCAATTTTCGATTGACACCTTTCAGTGGAAAGCGGGGTTGGTTGGTTTAAGCTTCTCTTTGATTGGAATCTTGGATATTGTCTCACAATTATTCATTATGCCTCGATTGCTCAAAAAATTTTCAGAACAGCAGATCACAAGAATAGGAATGTGCAGTGAAATCCTCGCCTATCTATTCATCACATTATCTGGAATTCTTCTACTGCCGGTTTTGTTTTTATTTGGGATTATCTGTTATGGTTTCGGCGATTCTATTTTTACTCCTGTATTCAATGGCCAACTATCCAATTCTGTTTCAGAAAACCAGCAAGGTCTTGTAATGGGCGGTACCCAAAGTATACAATCTCTATCGCGCGTCATCGGCCCGCTAATCGCAGGACAGCTTTATGCCGCAGCACCAGTTCTTCCGACGATATTCGGGTTTTTGCTTATAATCTTTGCCTATTATTATTACAATATAAAACATTAGTTTCATTTGCTACTCCGTATAAATTCTCTGTATCGACCGATAAAACGAAATACTGTGTCAAATTCTTCTTTTGACATATTTTCAAATACAGCAGCATCTCGCTGGACCCATTTTTGATGTAGTTGCTCGTGTCTATTCTTTATTTTTTGTCCGATTGGCGTCAATTGAAAATAGATTTCTTTTTTATTCTCTTCGCTTTGATAAGTGTTTATGATCCCTCTGGCTATCAGTTTTTTTGTTAGCTTACTGATGGCTCCTCTAGTCATATAACTAGCATTCGCTAATTTTGTCACGTTAGGATCAGGGATTTTCCCGATATGTTCAATCACTTCTAGTTCATTTAGCGTAAATCCTGCAAATTCTTTTTCCATTTCTGGTTTATTACGATGAATAATCTCATTAGCTAAATCCAGATATTCTTCTATTAGCAGCTGTCTTTTATCCATTTCTACACCTTCTTTTTCTTTCATTATATTATTTTTTTGTTTCCTAAACAACAAAGTTAAAAGGATTTTTGTAGTAAAAAAGAGAATGAAATCAAGAAAAAAGGGGTTTGACAAAAATGTCATAACCCCTTTTTCCGAATAAACGGTGTTTAAACATCATCTTCTGTTTCTAGTTCATACGGCTGTCCTTCATATGTGTACTCCGTATTCAACGTGCCGTCATTTTCATCTGAGTAGATACGCCGACTGAAAGGAAAACGATGAGAAGCATTATCTTTCGCATCTTCTGCTGGCATCGTATAATATTCCTCTTGTGTTTCATTCAATTGAGAGAGCACTTGCTCCGCCAACTCATCTATATTGATCGTCGACTCCTTCGCAACATTTTTATAATCTTCTAAAAATGCATCTTGTTGGACAAAATATTCTTTATTCATTTTCTTTCTCACCTTTCTTTTCAAGTTCAAGTAAAACTGCTTGTTCTTTTACGTAATAGCTTTATCTTTGTTGCTTATTGTGACAAAAAATGCGAAGAAAGACAACTAATTGTACTTTTCACAAAAAGACAGAGGGTCGTGACAAAAAATACGTCACAACCCTTTTTCCAAAATAAACGGTATTTAGTCAAAACTAAACAGCTTTTTCCTAACCGCTCTCGTCTGTCTTTCTTTATTGTGCTGTTTCGATTTCGCCTAGCGCTGCTTGTGCAAGTAGGTTCAAGTAATTCCAAGGACGGTCAAAATGTGGTTGGAAGAAGAAGTCTGAAAGAGCAAGATCTTCTACAGTCATTTTATTTTGAACAGCTAAAGACATAGTATTTGCTGATTGCGTAATGTCGTATTTAGACATGAACTGAGCACCAACGATACGATTTGTGCCTTTTTCATAAACTAACTCCATCATTACTTTTTCGGTAGTCGGCATGAACTCTGGACGATAATTGTCTTCAAATACCGTTGCTTGGACTTCTAGATCGTTCAATGTTGCGCTTTCTTTGGTCACTCCTGTCGAGCCAATCGTCCAGCCAAAGAGATAAAGTCCTGAAGTTCCTTGAGTCCCACGATACGCCATTTTATGCTCTGTCAAGTTATTTCCTACAAGCAATCCTTGGCGCACGGCATTTGTTGCCAGAGGAATATAGTTTTGTGTGCCACTTGGATTGTAGTTGACTACTGCTGAATCTCCAGCGGCAAAAATATCTGGATCACTTGTTTGCATGTATTCATTTACTTTGATTGCCCCGTTTGGCAGTGTCTCTACTTTTCCTTCGATCAGTTTTGTATTTGGACGGAAGCCCACACATAAAATGACCATATCTGTATCAAATGTATCTGTTGGTGTAGCTACTTGTTTCACTTTTCCTTCTTCATCTGTGATGAATTCAGTAACATTTTCACCTAATGCAAGAGTGACACCACGGTCTGTCAATTCTTTTTCTAGGATATCTGTGAATGGTTTATCTAGATATTTGTTCAAGATGCGATCTAACCCATCAATCAATGTTACTTGTTTTCCAGATTCGACAAAAGCTTCGACTAATTCAATACCGATATACCCACCACCAACGATTACTACACGTTTTGCTTCTTTCGCTTGTGCAATGATTTCATTTGCTTGGTTGTAGTTTTTGCATAGGAGTACATTTTTTGCATCAATTCCACTAATCGGTGGGATGATAGGCCATGAACCAGTTGTCATTACTAATTTATCATAAGAAACCGTTTCTGTTACTCCTGTTTTCAGATCTTTTGCCGTCACTGTTTTGTTTTCTGTATCGACGTCTGTTACATCGTGTTCCATTTTAACTGTTGCTCCTAATGAAGATAATTCTTCAGGGTTTGAGTAGAACAAGCCTGCTGGGTCTTTTACTACTCCGCCGACATAAAGTGCGATACCGCAAGATAAGAAAGAAATATTGTCATTTCTTTCATACACTGTCACTTCTGCTTCTGGATGATTTTTTAAAATACTTTTTACAGCTGCAGTACCTGCATGAGTACAGCCAATTACTACTACTTTCATTTATGGTCCCTCCGATTAACATTTTGTCCTTCGACAAAATTACTATAACAGAAATAAAACGGATACAACAGTTTAATGCTTGTGAATTCACAAAGGTTTATTTGTAGTTTTACTCATTTACAATCATAGAAATCCATTGTTAGCAAGATCCTCATTGTGATAACATTCACTTTAACGTTTGTCCTTGTGAATAAAAGACAAAAAAATAAAAAAAGCTAGCGTTTTTTTACGTAGCCAGCTTTTTTAAGTGTAACACTTGTAGAAACTGTTTTACATTTGTGCCTTTTTTGCTGATTCTTTACAGTCTGGACAAAGTCCATACAATTCCAACCGATGTTCGTTAATCTCAAAATCAGTCAGCCTACTCGCAGCCATTTCTATATCTTCTAACCCTGGGTAATGAAAATCAACGATCTTACCGCAGTTTTCGCAAATCACATGATAGTGACGCTTTGAGCTGAAATCAAAGCGACTAGAAGCATCGCCGTACTTCATTTCTTGAACAAATCCAATCGAAGTAAACAGACGAAGATTGTTGTAAACGGTCGCAACACTCATGTTTGGGAAACGATGTTCAAGTGCTTTATAAATCTCATCAGCTGTTGGATGGGAATGATGTTCAATCAAATATTCTAAAACCGCATACCGTTGAGGTGTGATTCGAATGTTCTCTTTTTTTAACTTTTCGATAACCTCTTCGACTAACTTATTTTCCATGTAAACACCCCACGTTGTTATTCTCGTCTTATCATACTATTTTTACATTTTAAAATCCACTTAACATGAAAAGAAAATTCAATTTTATTGTATTTTAATGAAAAAAAGACGTAAAACAGTCATGTTCACCATTCTACGTCTCTATTCAACTAACTCTTTTCTTATCATAGATTTTTGTGTTTTCTCTTTTCATCTGTAAAAGCCTTCCACATAAACCTATTTATAGAGAAACAAGTTTACTTACATTTCTTGGTAAAGGGCTGTAGATAAATAACGTTCACCATTGTCGGGAACGACTGCTAATACCTTTTTGCCTTTCCCTAGTTCTTTTGCGACTTTTAATGCGGCAGCAATTGCAGCACCAGATGAGATACCAACTAAAATCCCTTCTTTTCGTCCGACTTCTCTAGCTGTTTCCATCGCTTCGTCACCAGTCACGGAAAGGACTTTATCATATACAGAGGTATCCAGTGTTTTAGGGACAAATCCTGTACCGATTCCTTGGATCTTGTGAGGACCCGCTTCTTTTCCTTCTAAAATGGCAGATTCTGCCGGTTCTACCCCTACTAATTCGATTTTTGGATACACACGTTTTAATTCTCGGCCAGCACCAGTGATTGTCCCGCCTGTCCCGATACCTGCGACAAAAGCGTCCAATCCATTTACTCCAAAGGCTTGATGAATCTCTGGACCAGTCGTTTTTTCATGTACAAGAGGATTTGCTTCATTTTCAAATTGTAATGGTAAAAAGTAGCCATTTTCTTTTGCCAAACGTTCTGCTTCTCTAATGGATCCAGAAATACCATCCACACCAGGCGTCAGAATCAACTCTGCGCCGTATCCTTTCATCAATAAACGTCTTTCGATACTCATCGTCTCAGGCATCACGATAATGACTTTATATCCTTTCGCGACTCCTACCATCGACAATCCGATTCCTGTATTTCCGGAGGTAGGTTCAATGATAGTATCTCCTGGTTTCAGTAATCCATCATGTTCCGCTTTTTCTATCATACTTAGAGCAATCCGGTCCTTTACACTTCCTCCTGGATTAAAAAACTCAAGTTTCACAAATACATCTGCTGAATCTTCTGGTACGAGTTTATTTAATTTGACGATTGGCGTTTTACCAATCAATTCGGTGACTGAGTTATAGATAGCTGTCATCTTCAATTCCTCCTTGTCTTTGCTCTTCCCTACTTATCATAATACAATCTGTTCATTTCTGGCGAGTGATTCGTCTTTGACTAGTAAAAAAAAAGACAAAGATATACCAGATATGGTCGTTTCTTTGCCTTTTTATCTAAATCACACGTTTAATTCTTGTCCGACTAATAAAGAATAACTGGACATGGACATGCCGTTTTTCGCCATTAGATCATCAACAGACATGCCAAATTTTTGTGCAATATCCCATAGCGTATCTCCTGATACAACTGTATATGTTTGACTACTATTTGTATCCGTACCTGTTGTCGACGATGATGATGACGTTGAAGTCGTCGTAGTAGTTGTTGTTGTTGTACTTGTAGTTGTTGTTGTCGCCGAACCAGTTGATGGTGTATCAAAACGGGTTAAATTATAAGTATTAATCAATGAGTTCAATTTGGTTCCATAATCTGGATCAGTAGCGTAACGACCTGTCAAGTACGCTGTTGCATCATAAAAACTTGTTGTATTGCTTTTCCATACACCAGCATAATGATAATCGCCTGTTGAAAAACTGGTTGAACGAAGAACATTTGCGTGGTCTTGGAAGGATTCCCAATAAGAAGAATATTTTCGGAATGGTTCATTCATCGTTACCCATTGTCCGTTTACATATTCTTTGGTTGCCATATAAACGACCTGTCCGTTATAGCTTCCTTTTACACCGAACAAATTATAATTGGGCGCACTAGCTAATCCGGAAGTACCATATGTACTTTCCAACAACGCTTGAGCGATCATGACTGAAGCATACAAGTCATTACTTGCAGCAACTTCTGATGCAGACCAGCCGATTTGATCGATAAACGCTTGAGGATCAGCAACTGTTTGAGATCCTTGTTCATCTGCATGAACACTTTGCGGTACCGCTGTAACCATCATCGGCCCAACTAAAAGACTCGTTCCAATTAAAGGAGCAATCGCTTTTTTATTGATCACCATGTTTCTTTTAGGTCTATGGTGTCGGGCACTGCGGGTCTTCAGCTCTTGCATTCAAATTCCTCCTCAAAATAAAAAAACTTACTAAAAAGTTCTCTTCTTAAAACAAACTTAATTAATTAAATTATACTTTTAATTCTCAAGAAACACAAACTAATCCGAAGAATTCTTTGTTTTGTCATTTAAATGTAATATAAAAGAAAACGAAAAGTAACATTGATTTATTCTTACCACCACATAAAAAACAGCTGCCTCCAACTTGCAGACAGCTGTCTTTATCATTCAAACAATGATTGGTGTCTATGATAATTGATTGTACGTATTCACAACATTTTCTACTGTAAATCCAAACTCTTCTAAAATTTTAGCACCAGGAGCAGATGCACCGAAATGATCGATGGTAATCGTTGTTCCTTCTGTACCCACATAGCGTTCCCATCCGAATGATGCAGCAGCTTCGATCGCCACGCGTTTCTTCACTGCTTTAGGAAGTACGCTTTCTTTGTATTCAGAAGATTGTTTTTCAAACAGGTCGAAGCTTGGCATAGAGACAACAGAAACATCTTTCCCGTTTTCTGCCAATTCTTTTTGAGCTTTCACGGCTAAATCAACTTCAGAGCCAGTTGCAATCAAAATACCTTCTGGTGTTTCTCCTTTAGCTGGAGAAAGAACGTATGCGCCTTTTTTGACCATTTCATCTGCTACTTCTTTTGTAGAAGGCAATACAGGAAGGTTTTGGCGGCTCAATACAAGGATAGTAGGCGCATCAGTAGTCTCCATCGCCACTTTCCAAGCAGCACGTGTTTCATTTCCGTCTGCTGGACGAATCACTTGGACACCAGGCATGCAACGAACAGAAGCTAATTGTTCAATCGGTTCGTGTGTTGGTCCGTCTTCTCCGACAGCAACGGAGTCATGTGTCAAAACGTAAACAACAGGCGTATGTTGAATCGCTGCTAAACGAACAGCTGGTCTTAGGTAATCGACAAAGACAAAGAATGTTCCGCCATAGATACGAGTTCCGCCATGAAGTTGGATACCATTCATAGCCGAAGCCATCGCAAATTCGCGAACGCCAAACCAGATGTTACGTCCTTCATAATGTTCAGGAGTAAAATCTTTATCAGCAGCTACCATTGTATTATTGGAACCTGATAAATCTGCTGAACCACCCCAGAAACTTGGTATAGCTTTCGATAATTCTTGGATGACTTCTTTACTTGAAACACGGCTTGCTTGACTGCTTCCCACTTCATAAGTTGGCAATTCTGCATCCCAGTTTTCTGGCAGTTTTCCATCAAAGGCATCTTCAAATTGTTGTGCTAATTCAGGATAAGCTTTTTTATAATTGGCAAACATTTCATTCCACGCATCTTCAGCTTTTTGTCCTTCTTCTATCATTGTTTGATGGAAGCGGGCAGCTACTTCTTCGGGAACAGTGAAGTCTGGATAATCCCATCCGTAAACTTCTTTAGCCATCTTGATACCATCTTCACCAAGAGGAGCACCATGAACAGCAGATGTTCCTTCTTTAGGAGCACCGTAGCCGATGACTGTTTTTACTTCGATCAACGTTGGTTTATCTGTTTCAGCTTTTGCTTCTTCAATCGCTTTAGAGATTGCTTCTAGGTCATTTCCGTCTTTCACTAAGATATGTTGCCAGCCATATGCTTCATAACGAGCACCAACATTTTCTGTGAACGCTTTTGAAGTTGGACCATCTAATGAAATATCGTTTGAATCATATAAAACGATTAATTTACCTAACTTCATATGACCTGCCATCGAACTTGCTTCTTGAGAGACTCCTTCCATCAAGTCTCCATCCCCACAAATTGCATACGTATAGTGATCCATTACGTTGAAGTTTTCTTTGTTATAAGTGGCTGCAAGATGTGCTTCTGCCATCGCCATACCAACAGCCATTGCAATTCCTTGGCCTAATGGGCCTGTAGTAGCTTCTACACCATCTGTATGATGGACTTCAGGATGTCCCGGTGTCTTAGAATCCCATTGACGGAATTGTTTCAAATCATCAATTGTCACTTGATAGCCAGCTAAATGAAGTAAACTATATAACATTGCTGACCCATGTCCTGCTGAAAGAATGAAACGGTCGCGATCAGCCCAATTTTTCGATGTCGTTGGATTTACTTTCAGGTGTTTTGTCCATAACGCATATGCCATAGGTGCTGCGCCCATCGGCAATCCAGGATGTCCTGAGTTTGCTTTTTGGACTGCTTCAATACTTAATGTACGAATTGTGTTAACGCCAAGTTGGTCAATTTTGTCAAACAAAATAACCCCTCCTATTAATTTAGGTTTTTTTTACCTTTATTTCTTACACTCTCATTCTATAAGATGTCAAACGAAAAAGCAATCATTTTCAGTATTTTTTACTAAAAGTTGTCATTTCGGTTGTGTAAGCCTTTTTTCTTTTGGATTTCTTTTAATTTTTCCGGGGTCACGTCATTGCCCTCAGGATCGACGATTTTCATTCCTTCGATATGATGACGCATACCGGAACGAAAAGCTTCCAAATACTCTTTACGCAAGTTGATTTGTTCTTGTTCTTCGGCTTTCGAGAGACCATTTTCCTTCTTTTTACGTGCAAGTTCATTGATCCGCTCTATTTTTTCAGGTGACAGCATGCTCAGCCCTCCTTTTACTCTCCTTCATATTATATAAAAACTGAAAAAAAAACAACTAGATAAACTAAATAAAATACGAACATTCGTTTGATTTAGCGCTTTTTATATGGTACTATTTATTTATCAAGTGAAAGAAGGTGTACCTTGTGGCCCGACAAACTGAATCAAGACAAATTGAAGTCTTACGTTATATCCATGAACAAGTAACCCAAAAAGGATACCCGCCAACTGTCCGTGAAATCGGGGAAGCTGTTCAGCTTTCTTCTACTTCTACTGTTCACGGTCATCTTGCACGGCTTGAAAAAAAAGGGTTTATCCAAAGAGATCCGACGAAACCTCGTGCAATCGAGTTGACAAAACAAGGTTTAGAAAAGATTGGGATTCGTCCAACAACTATTCCAGTACTTGGCGTAGTAACAGCTGGAGAACCAATTTTAGCAGTAGAGGATGCTTCGGACTTCTTTCCGATCCCTCCTAATCTTTCTTCTGAAGAAGGCAGTCTCTTTATGCTGACGATTCGTGGAGATAGTATGATCAATGCTGGAATTTTGGATGGCGACAACGTGATCGTTCGGAAGCAGGAAACTGCACAAAACGGTGATATCGTCATTGCAATGACTGCAGAGGATGAAGCGACTTGCAAACGATTCTATAAAGAAAAAAACTACTTCCGTCTTCAACCTGAAAACGACTTACTCGAACCAATCATTTTAGATCAAGTATCTATATTAGGACGAGTAGTAGGGCTTTATCGTAGTCATATCTATTAATTAGTACTAAAAAAGAAATTTTTTAAAACCGAGTTTGAGACCATTGTCTCAAACTCTTTTTTCGCCCAAGTTCTTCTTCTTTCAAATTTTTATCGCTTCCCTCTTTACAAACCGAACAAATATTCGTATACTAAATACACGAACAATTGTTCGCATAAATTAACGAGGTGAGAATTCATGAAATCAATGAGACGTCTTGGCTTAGTATTAACTGTTTTGTTTTTAGGTATTATTATTGGTAATTTCGGCATACGTCCAGCTTTACTTGTGTTTGTTCCGTTATTTACTTTGTGGTTCATGTTGTGGGATGAAAAGAAGTACCGTCAATCTGAGCGGCGCAGAATTCATGAAGATCATTTCTATCATGAACCCTACTACAGATCCAGGCAATCATAATGAGGATTGACTGCTAATTGTTCAAAAGACAAAAAGTTAAACTTTTACGAGGGTGTGACAAAAAATGGTCACATCCTTTTTTTCGAACTTTTACTGGACTTTGACTGGCTCCATTTATAAAAAAATAGCGACCCTCAAGCGTCAGAGTGCCTATCTGACTTTTGAGGGTCGCTTCAAAATCGCTTCTTTATAAATTATAAATCATAAATCGCTTTTTCTGCTTAATATTCCATTAATGTAATAATGTCGTATCCTTTGATTTTGTCGCGTCCATGGAGATCCATCAATTCGATTAAAAATGCGCAGCCTACGACTACACCACCTAATTGTTCGATCAGTTCGATTGTCGCTTTGATCGTTCCACCTGTAGCCAGCAAATCGTCACAAATCAGCACACGCTGACCTGGTTTAATGGCATCCTTATGCAATGTCAATGTATCTGTTCCATATTCTAATCCATAAGTCACTTCGATGGTTTCTCGAGGTAATTTTCCTTTTTTGCGGACTGGTGCAAAACCGACTCCTAACTCATAAGCAACAGGACATCCTACGATGAACCCACGTGCTTCTGGTCCAACTACCATATCAATTCGTTTTTCTTTTGCATAATTTACGATTTGCTTCGTAGCTTCCCGATAAGCATCACCATCTGCCATCAGCGGGGAAATATCTCTGAACACAATTCCTTTTGACGGATAGTCGGGAATACTGGCAATATAATCTTTTAAATCCACTCTTTGTTTCCTCCTAGGTTGTTAACCATTTCTTTATGGTAGGAATATCGCTCAAAAGCAAAAATTCCTCAACTTTGATTTTATTTAGCCGCCGCTGGTATAATTTGCTCTCAGTCAAAGGATGACTTTCTGGGCTGGCGACTTTTTGTAAAACACCGTTCTCTATTGTAACAAATTTCAATTCAAAAAACACCTGTATCATAAAAATTAATAATTTTTCAGGGATACGCAAATATTGAGCTACTGCTTTTATTTTATGACGTATATCTATTCGTTCTTGAGAATGGATCAATTTAAACAATTTTGCGTACTGTTCTCTTGTGCCTACCCCATTCAAATAAGCCTCATCAGGTGAAATCCCCATCAGATAAACACGATTGAATGAATAAGACCCAAAGACTTCTTTCAGCTTTGCTAAATCATCTGGACAATCCATAATAACCAGAGATTTCGGTTTTCTTTTTTCAATTACTGCGTGTATAAAGTCCATTCCTTCGAAAACAATCGCCGTTTCTTGGATGCGCTCCGGCACGAATTTCAATGTCGAAGAATCAAAAGCTAAATAAAGACTGTCTTCAGATGTTCGGCTCTGTTCACGGAAACGTTTTGCCCGCCAATCAAATACCTGCAGACCACCTACTGCAAAATCAGATACCATCAGTTGTGGTTTCTTACGTCCATTCCATTCATTGATCGAAAGCTTTCCTACTACATCTACTAGATTATTCAGCAGTTCTTCTTCTTGAGTTCCAAAACCAAAAGCGACCGCATCAAGCTGACTAGATTCATCGGAAAGGACAAATTTCAGATGCTGTTGGTTTGCTCCGATTTTTTTGACATTCGCTGCTTGGACTTGCCGAAATAAAAATTGAGGTAAAGGATTATCTGTACCAAATGGCGCTAATAATTTTAGTTCATCAATACGCTCTACTGTTACTTCATTCGGAAGTAGCACTTCATCAATTCTTAATTCAGGTCCTCTTGTCAAATCGATTTGACAATCGACTATATATTGGTTCATCTTTTCCTGTAGTATTGTGACATTTTCACTTGGCATCGTTAACCCGACTGCTGCATGATGTCCTCCAAAATAAGTAAATAGATCCCGCATCTGGTCAAGCATTTCAAAAAGGTTCAAGGCTTCAACACTACGTCCAGAACCTTTAGCTGATCCGTCTTCTTTTAAAGTAAGAACAAGCGTTGGTTTACCAGTTTCGTTCATTATTTTTCCAGCAACAATACCTAAAACACCTTCATGCCATCCTCGGTTTACCAATAGATGGATATGATTCTCCTTATTGACCATTGCTAATGCTTCTTCTGTTATCTGCTCTACGATTGCTTTTCTTTCTTCATTGATTTCATTCAATTTTTTTGCTTGAATGGATGCCTCTTCTTCGTCAAACGTTGCAAGCAATGAAACGGCAGGTCGCGGGTCACCCATTCGACCAATGGCATTTAGTCTGGGCGCAATCGAAAAGCCGATCGTTGTTTCGTCTGCATCCCTCATTTTTATGCCGCTTTCTTCAAACAGTGCCTGAAGTCCTATCCGTTCTGAATGATGGATGGCATCGATTCCTAATGAAACAAGGATTCGATTCTCATCAGTCAATGAAACTAAATCGGCGATTGTTCCTATCGCTACTAAATCCAAAAATTCTGCAGGTGGTTCTTCCAACAATGCAGAAGCTACTTTGAATGCTACTCCGACTCCTGCCAGATCTGGAAATGGATATTGCCCCGCTGGATGACGAGGATGAACAATCGCATAGGCGTCTGGTAATTTCTCAGGTAGTTCGTGATGGTCTGTAATGATCACGTCTACACCAGCTTGCTGAGCATATGCTACTGCATCATTTCCTGCTACCCCGTTATCAACAGTGATAATCAACTGGATGCCTTTTTCGATCTTTTCTTGGTATACCGATCGATTTGGTCCATACCCGTGCTCAAATCGATTTGGCAAAAATACTTCTACTTCTGCGCCAAGTAATTCCAGTGTTTCTTTCATTACCGTTGCACTGGTGATTCCGTCTGCATCATAATCACCGTAAACGAGGATTTTTTCTCCACTGATTACAGCTTCTTGTATTCGACTGATTGCTTTATCCATATCGTGCATCAGATACGGATCATGTAGTTCTTGTTCCTTTGGATGTAAAAATCGGTTGATATCCTCTTCCTCATGGTAACCTCTTTGCCACAGTAACTTACCGACAAATGGAGATAATTTCAGTTCACGGATCATTTGGAGAAAGGATTCAGAAGGCTCTGTCTCGCTTAACTTCCAATCAAAATTTGCTTGTCTCACTTTCTCACTCCTAACTTAGTTATTATAGCAAAGGAAATCAGCAAAAAAAAGCAGAAAGAAAGAATAAAAATAGATCAGATCCGCTAGACTGATGTTCAGCAAGACCCGATCTTTTATACGACCATTTATGAAATATCCCTATTAGTCAAAATAATTGAAGCTTTGTTTTGGTACTTGCGTTTTTTGTTCTTCCGGCGCTTTCAATTGACTGATTTGTGTTGTTTTCGCTTGTAATTCCGCCTGGTAAGCAGCTTCCAACTCCGCGCGTTCGTTTCTAAACTCGCGTTGCTGTTCTTCTTTTGCTTCTTCAATTTTCTTTTGCAGATCTGTTTGGTATTCTGATATTTCCTGAGTCAGCTGCTTGATTTGCTTTTTTTGCTGCCATAGTGTTGCCGAAGCAGTCAAGAATACGATCAGTGCACCAATCAGCGCAGAACCGATGATCACTAAGATCAACGGTGCAGAAAAGGAAGTGAAGCCAAAACTTACAGGGACATTTTTATTGTTCAATACAGCAAAAAGAACAATAATCAAAACTAAGATAAATCCAAGAATCACATTGCTTTGCTTTTTCAATTCCTCCACCTACTTTTTGTTAAAAATTCCGCTGGCTAAATAATCACCAATCGTTGGAAACAGCGTATAAAATTTTGATGCAACTTCTAAAATAAACGGTTGATTGATTTCCCGTTTTGGATGTCTCATATTGCGGACAATCATTTTTGCCAACTTAGTAGGTTCTAAAACGATTTGCCCGACTTTTTCCAAATAGCTTCCGCTTGGATCAGCCTTGTCAAAGAAATCTGTCTCGATTGGACCTGGATTTACTGTCGTAACAGCTACACCAAGTGGTTTCAATTCTAATCGCAAGGCGTTGGAAAAGCCAAGGACTGCAAATTTCGTGGCAGAATAAACCGTTGATTTTGCAGTTGCCATTTTCCCAGCCATTGAGGCGATATTAATAATATGTCCTTGTCTTCTTTCTGCCATATTGATCGCAAATTTTTGTGTCAAAACCATCATTCCTAAGATATTGACTTCAAACATATCGTACGCTTTTCCGAGATCGAATGTAAGGAAGTCCTCGAAAATACCAAAACCAGCATTGTTTACCAGAATATCGACACGTCCAACTTCTTCCATTACTTTTTCATATAGTTCATCCACACTATAAGGATCGCTGACGTCTACTTTGAAAGCATAAGCCTCTTTGCCACTCAAGCGTCTGCACTCGTCTCTGACACCTTCTACAAATGCCATTCTTCGTGCGCAACTTATAACGATTGCTCCTTGCTTTGCTGCTTCATAACAGATTTGCGCGCCTAGACCACCTGAACTACCTGTTACTAAAACAACTTTATCTTCTAAATTCATGCCTCATCCTCCTCACGAAATGGTATCTCAATGCTATCAAAATCTTTCATGATCGTTGTGTTTTCAAACACTTCTTTTGCTTCTTTTTCAAGCTCTAGAGCTGCTTTTCCTAAATATCTTGCACTGATATGAGTAAGCAACAACCGTTTTGCCTGCGCTTCTTTTGCTACTTCAGCAGCTTGATGAGTCGTGGAATGGAAATAGTTATGCGCCATTCTTGCTTCATCTTTATTAAATGTGCTTTCATGTACCAGAATATCACTGTTTTCCGCAAGCACAACAGAATTATGTGTTTTTCTCGTGTCCCCCAAAATAGTCACGATCCGCCCTTTTTTATTTGGGCCTACGAAATCTTTTCCATTGATCGTCCGACCATCTTCTAGTTGGACCGTTTCCCCTTGCTTTAGCTTGCCGTACAGTGGTCCAGCGGGAATGCCTAATTCTTTCAGACGATCCACCTGCAATTCTCCTTTATGATCATGTTCAACCACACGATAACCGAAACTGTCGATTCCATGATTTAGTTTTTTTGCATAAACAGAAAATTGCTGATCAGTAAAAATCGGGTCTGTTTCATTTAACTCGATGAATTTCAGCGGATAACTTAACCGTGTTTGCGAAATGCCTAAAGAGACTTTTATGTATTCCTCTATCCCTTTTGGCCCGTAAATCTCTAATGGCGTATCCCCACCTTGAAATGAACGGCTGCTGATGAGTCCAGGAAGCCCAAAAATATGATCGCCGTGTAAATGTGTAATGAAAATTTTTCCGATTTTTCTCGGACGGATAGTCGTTCGCAAAATCTGCATTTGCGTGCCTTCACCACAGTCGAATAACCAAACTTCATTACGTTCGTCTAAAAGTTTCAATGCTATGCTTGTCACATTTCTATGTTTTGCAGGAACACCTGCGCCTGTTCCTAAAAATTGTAATTCCATAATCTACCTGACTTTCTTTAAGTTCCTCTTTAATTTTAGGGGAAAAAGATAGGATAATCAACCGTAAGTCGAGAAAGGCTTCAAATAAAAATAATGTTCTTCTGTGATAACGTTTTCTTTAAACTCCATTGTAAAAACAGCAGCGAATCCTTTTGAGATTCTCTGCTGTTTTTATTAATTTGAAGATTCGGAACTCTCATTGTCATCGGAAGATTGCGGATGTTTGTCCTCCCAAGTCTTTTGGGCAGCTTCTTTCGCCTGCTTTTCGGCTTCCTTCGCATCATGCACATCTTTTTCGACATCTTCATAATCCAAACGGGTGATTTCTCCGCCTAATTCCATCATCACTAATTGATTCAATGGACGATTGTCTTCTTCATCCGCAATCAAAATCAGTCCTGTAGCTCCTTCACCGATTTTATTTCCTACAAAGTCGAACACAGTCTGAGCATCTTTTATTTCTTTTGCATCTTGTGTCGCACCGATCATCCCTCCAGCAAACCATCCTAATAGAATCCCTAGCGGCCCACCTAATACGCCAACCAACATACCAATCAACCCACCAGTAGAAGATTTGTTATTACCAGTAAAGTCGATAAAATCTTCTATTTTGAATTGATGGGTTCCATTGGGATCATGGCTGACAACGGCCATCTGTTCTCCTTTGATCGAACGAACAGCATGGAGTTTTTTGATTTCTGAAAATGCCTGATATGCTTGGCTTTCTACTTGAAAATTTAAAATGATTACTCGCTTGCTCATTGAAAACGCCCCTTTCATACCTTCTTGTTATTTATTTTACCTTTAATTGTAAAATAAGAAAAGAAAAGCACTCTTTTCTACCTAATAAAAAAGGAGAATGGCCTCAGCCATACTCCCCTTAGATTTGAAACTATATTTTTTGGTATTTGTTTTTATTTGTTTGCCTATTCGACAAATTCAAATTCAAATTCACCGATACGGACAAGGTCGCCATCTTTCGCCCCACGTGCTCGAAGTGCCTCATCCACACCCATACCACGTAATTGACGAGCAAAACGCATTACCGTTTCATCATGATCGAAATTCGTCATTTGGAATAATTTTTCGATCTTCTCACCGGATAAGATCCACGTTGCATCTGAATCACGATCGATTTGGAACTCAGGACCTTCTGGATTGAATCCATAGTGTACAGTTTCTTCTTCCAGTTCTTCCTCGTACAATGGGAATTCTGGCGTTACTTCTAACAAGTCTGCTGTAGCATTCAATAACGCATCCAATCCTTGTCGAGTCACTCCAGAGATTGGAAATACTGGGATATCATCAGCGAATTCGTCTTCTTTTTCCTTGTTCAGCTGTTCTTTGAATTTCAATAGGTTTTCCTGTGCATCCGGCATATCCATTTTGTTAGCCACGATGATTTGCGGACGCTCTAACAAGCGTAAGTTGTAAGTAGATAATTCTTTGTTGATGGCAAGATAGTCTTCGTAAGGATCTCGTCCTTCCATCCCACTCATATCGATCACATGTAAAATAACTCGCGTTCTTTCGATATGACGAAGGAATTGTGTACCTAGCCCAACACCTTGCGAAGCTCCTTCAATCAACCCTGGCAAGTCTGCTGCGGCAAAACTTCTGCCATCACTTGTAGTAACCATTCCCAAGTTAGGGACTAGTGTCGTGAAATGATAAGCGCCGATCTTTGGACGAGCAGATGAAATCACCGATAGCAAAGTCGATTTTCCAACAGATGGAAAGCCTACAAGCCCAACGTCTGCCAATACTTTCAATTCCAGTTCGATTTTTCGTTCTTGTCCTGGTTCCCCGTTTTCAGCAATTTCCGGTGCAGGGTTCCGAGGAGAGGCAAACCGAATATTTCCTCGTCCGCCACGTCCCCCTTTCGCCACAACTAGTGTTTGACCATTTTCAATTAAGTCTCCTAAAAGAGCACCAGTCTCTGCATCTCGGACAGTGGTTCCTTGCGGTACTTTCACATAGGTATCTTCTGAACCACGGCCGTGCATCCCTTTACTCATTCCATTTTCACCTGGCTGCGCTTTGAAATGGCGATTAAAACGAAAGTCCATCAATGTACGCAAACCTTCATCGACGACCAAGATGACATCACCGCCACGACCACCGTCTCCACCAGCCGGTCCGCCGTCAGGAACGTATTTTTCGCGACGAAATGCAACCATTCCGTCTCCGCCCTTGCCAGCTTTCACATCGATCGTTACTTGATCTAAAAACATGGACATAATTAAGTCCTCCTATTATTCAATTTATTTATTTGACTGCCTGAATTTCCACAATAAACAAAAGTCTTCCTTATTTTATCGGTGAAATCTGTTTTTGTCTATCATTTCAGCAAAAAGATTGATTGCCTTCTTCTTTTTTTATTATTTGGTAAGGTTTCCAACCATTTTTCTGCTATCGAGTATAATTTTTTGACAAAATATGCTTTGCGTAGCAGAATAACAGTGTATTAATTGTATTAATTGAGGATGCCGTTTCATAGCACCCCTAATAAAGGAGGAACTTTTGATATGACAGTAAAAGTAGGTATTAACGGATTTGGGCGTATCGGCCGTCTGGCTTTCCGCCGCATCAAAGAAGTATCAGATGATATTGAAGTAGTAGCAATCAACGACTTAACAAGTCCAACTATGTTGGCACAATTATTGCAATTTGACTCTACTCACGGTACTTATCCTGGCACAGTTACTGCAACAGAAGACTCAATCGTAGTGGATGGCGAAGCAACGCGTGTTTATGCAGAACCCGACGCAAGCAAAATCCCTTGGGTAAAAGAAAACGGTGTAGATATCGTACTAGAATGTACTGGTTTTTATACATCTGAAGAAAAAGCAAAAGCACATTTAGATGCTGGTGTCAAACGAGTAGTTATTTCTGCCCCAGCTGGTGCAATGAAAACCATCGTCTATAACGTCAATGATGATACATTAGATGAAAACGACCGAATCATCTCAGCAGGTTCATGTACAACAAACTGTTTAGCACCTATGGCTTATTTCTTGAATAATGAATTTGGGATCGAAGTTGGTACAATGACAACAGTCCATGCCTACACTTCAACCCAAATGCTGTTAGATGGACCAGTAAGAGGCGGTAATTTACGTGCTGCTCGTTCAGCTGCTGACAACACTATTCCACATTCTACTGGTGCTGCAAAAGCAATCGGCTTAGTTATCCCTGAGTTACAAGGAAAATTACAAGGACATGCGCAACGTGTTCCAGTCGTTGATGGTTCATTAACTGAATTAGTTTCAGTATTGAAAACCAAAGTAACTGCTGATCAAGTAAATGAAGCAATCAAAAAACACACAGTTGACAATCCTTCATTTGGGTATGATGACCGTCAAATCGTTTCTAGCGATGTCATTGGCACAACTCAAGGATCGATCTTTGACCCAACCCAAACAGAAGTAACAACTGCTGGTGATTTCCAACTTGTCAAAACTGTTGCATGGTATGACAATGAGTACGGATTCACTTGCCAAATGATTCGCTTACTAGAAAAATTCGCTAACTTGTAATTTAATAAATCAAACAATAAAACAAGCCATTGACTGGGTCCAGTCAATGGCTTGTTTCTTTTTATCCTCTTGCATTTAAACTAGTTCAATGAACATATTGGCTTAAAAACTGTTGGACTACTTGCTGATACTTTTCAGGATCTGTCTTGTATGCTTCCGCATGCTCGGCTCCTTTTACAACATACTTTTCTTTTGGTCCCTTCGTTGCACGATAGACCTTATCCAACATTTCAAATGGTACAAATGTGTCTGCGTCTCCATGTATAAATAGCATTGGACGCTGGTTTTTCTTCAATTGATCCACTGCACTTGCCTCACCGAAAAAGTAGCCGGCACGGACTTTTGTTACTAGACTCGTTACTTGCATAAGCGGAAATGCTGGAAGACTAAACATATCGTCTAGCTGATACGCAAGCTCATCATGGACAGAAGAATAACCGCAATCTTCAATAATTGCTTTTACGTTATTTGGTAATTTTTCTCCGCTAGTCATCATGACAGTTGCTGCCCCCATGCTGACACCATACAGAACGATTTCTTGCGAGTTTCCATTTTCTTCTAACACTTTGTTGATCCACTGCACATAGTCTTTACGCTCTGGCCATCCAAATCCAATATAATCCCCTTCGCTTTTTCCATGCCCTCTTGCATCAGGAACAAGGACATTGTAGCCCATATCATGGAACATCTTTGCATAATTGGTCATCGTTTCAGCATCTCCCATGTAGCCATGAGCAACTAGAGCTGTTTTTTCACTTTTCGTTTCAGCAGGAAGATAAATCGCTGATAATTTCAGACCGTCTTTCGAAGTGATTGTCCAATTGCTTCGGTTCTCTTTTGAACTAAACCACTTATGTGCATCCGTTTCTTTGGATGTCTGTGTTGTACCTGGTGTATCTTCATCTAAAAAGTCTTTCTCAGACGGCACGACAGCATAATTATAAAAATAATTCCCTGCAAACAATAGCGCAATGATTAGAACTAGGGCAACGCCTAGAAGGATTTTCATCCAAAGTTTCATAAATTATCCATCTCATTTCTCTTTTTTCATCTAACCTTGAATTAGTATAATCAAAGAATCTCTACTATGCAATGTTCATTTTTATAACCTATAAAAAAACAAAATAAAAAAGCAGAAATAACTGGCTATTTCTAGCGGATTATTTCTGCAGCAACTCATTATCTATTTTTTATTTTCAATTAATTTAAAGCTTGACCAAGGTTTCAAAAAGTCAAGGAGGAACAGTTCGTCATCAGAAATTCTTCCTACAACATTGACCCGACCGTCATTTTTCATGTCCTTCAAGGCGATTTGTGTTTCTCCCTTATATTGACCATACCCATCATTATCAATCAGCACATCACCATGATGCATATCTCGCGTATTATGAGGTGGAAAATCTTTTTCTTTATAATATACACGAGTCATCGTCGAACGAAGGATATACTCTGAGCGATCTCCTCGATAACTGTGGAGGTTGTCAAATAAGCAGATTCGTTCGTTTTCTGTAATCCCTTCTTCCGTATCTACTTTCAATGTTGGATAATCTGCATTAAAAGCTTCTGCCATTTCTTTCAATTCTTCTTCGCTTGCATACGCATTTCCAATAGAAATATCATCAATCAGCCCTGTAAGGATCAAATGCTTCACTTGTGTAGCAATCTCAAGGTCTCGGTGGTCTTCTAGTGTGCACAAGCCATCTTGTGTAGGCCAAGGGCCAAACTCAGCGGATTGCGAATTGACGAACGCCATCGTATTCAAATTATATTTTCTAAATTTTTCTGAACAAAAAACAAAATGGTCGTAGCCTAAACCAGAATATCGATGAGGATAAAAATTATGAGAACCTAATAAATTATCCGTGTTTGGCGAATAACTCATGATGTTGTCAACATAATTCGTGCCCGAACTCATATTGATCTCGATTTTGATACCGAAAGGATTACGCGTCATTTTTGCTTCTTCTGCTCCGGTGAACCCGATATCTAAGCGAACTCCATAGGCACCCATCTTATGGAAAAAAGATAAGTCATCGTAAGAAATCTCCAACTGTTCAAATAACGCTGGATTGATATCCACCATTACTTCCATGCCTAGGCTATTCGCATAATCAACTACTTCTTTAAATTCTGAAAGAACTTTTTCTTTGTCGTCGTTGATTTGCAGTAAACTGGTAAAAACCCGTTTATACCCATACTTATGAGCTAAATCCAAGTACGCTTTGTCCTTTTCAAATGTTGATCGTTCTGGATAAATCGAGATTCCTAATTTTCCCATATTACCATTTCCTCCTGCATCTTTTCGTTTTTGTATCCACTTACATTATAGCAAAGACAAGACAAATGGTCTACACCTTTTCTTTTTCTTTTAAAATAAATGATAAATTCCAATAATTTAAGTAGGTATTTCTCCTCTATTTTGTTATCATTAAAGATAACAAAATAGTAAATTGGAAAGGAATAGTTATGAAGAAAAATAAAGTTATTTTAAGTATTAGTTTAGCTGCAGCATTATTGTTTGCTGGTTGTTCCGCAAACAGTACGACTTCTCCTAGTTCATCCGCTGAAAGTTCAAAGAGTACATCCACTGCGGAAAGTACAACTGCCAGTAGTGTCGATTTGAATGCATTGGAATTGCCACAATTGACGAAAGATGTAGCTGAAAATGAAGATTTGGTCGAAATGGTGACAAATAAAGGCACAATCAAAATCAAATTATTCCCTGAATATGCACCTAAAGCAGTTGAAAACTTTATGACACACGCAAAAGATGGTTACTATAATGGCTTGACTTTTCACCGCGTCATCAAAGATTTCATGATCCAAGGCGGCGATCCTAAAGGCGATGGCACTGGAGGCGAAAGCATTTGGGGAGAAGGATTTGAGACAGAGATTAACAACCACCTTTACAATATAAGAGGTGCGTTATCTATGGCTCGCTCACAAGATCCTAATAGTAACGGCAGCCAGTTCTTTATCGTTCAAAATTCAGATGACATGCATGATGGTCTTTTAAAAGATGATTACCCTCAAGCGATTATCGATGCTTATAAAAACGGCGGTTATCCTTCCCTTGATGGTCAGTACACTGTCTTCGGTCAAGTGATTGAAGGAATGGATGTCGTGGATGCTATTGCAAATGTCGAAACAGATAGTTCAGACAAACCAAAAGAAGAAGTAAAAATTGATAAAATCAATATACTGCAAGAAGCAAAATAAACAGAACATAAAAATAACGTCTGAATCTAGCAAATATGACAAAATGTGCTAGATTCAGACGTCTTCTTTTTACATAAAAAAGCAGGTAAGCATCCTTCTATTTTTCTATAGCAACTTTTTTATGATCAAGCATTTTGGTTGACGATGAACGTGAATTCACACTCACAGACTTTTTTATCATCTACATATGCTGCAGATAACGCTGTACCGACTGACCCCTTCATTTTGGTGATTTCAAAATGACATTTCAGTACATCTCCTGGAACAACTTTTTGACGGAATTTGGCCTTATTGATTCCACCTATATAAGCTCGTTTTCCTAGGAACTCTTCTGATTTTAGGATAAGAATCGAACCTGCTTGTGCCAGTGTTTCTAGGATCAACGCACCCGGCATCACTGGATTGTCAGGAAAGTGACCTTGGAAAAAATCTTCATTGATCGTTACATTTTTTGTCGCCACGATCTTTTTTCCTGGTTCTAATGTATCTACATAATCAATATAACAAATAGGATAACGATTAGGGATCAAGTCCATTACTTCAGTAGCAGATAATACGTAAGACATAACTAAACTCCTTCTTTCAGGCAATTGCCATTTTCATTACTTTGACTATCAAAGTATCATATTCCTAAATATTTAGCAATCTTTTTTTAATTTAAGAAAAAATAGTTTGACAATCAAAACATTTTGACTAATAATTAAGAAATCAAGAAGTTATTTTAGCTATTATTTTCTATTTTTTACGACTATCAAATTTTTATCAGAAACAAAGGAGAGTCATTATGTCATTTCTAGAAGGAAAAAAAATCGTCATCATGGGCGTCGCTAACAAAAAAAGCATTGCTTGGGGGTGCGCTGAAGCAATGTTGAAACAAGGGGCAGAGATTATCTATACTTACCAAAATGAACGAATGAAAAAATCATTAGTCAAATTGGTCGGCGAAGAAGCATTCACTGTAGAATGTGATGTTTCTAGCGACGAAAGCATCGAAAAAGCAATGAATGCCATCGGTGAATATGCTGGAGAGATCCACGGCCTTGTCCATGCAGTTGCTTACGCCAACAAAGAAGAATTGTCTGGAAATGTGTCTGATATTTCCAGAGACGGCTATCAATTAGCTCAAGATATCAGTAGCTACTCTTTGATTGCTGTATCAAAATACGCACAACCGTTTCTTGCACCAAATAGCGGAATCGTTAGCATGACTTATCTAGGTTCAGAGCGCGCAATCCCGAATTATAACATGATGGGTATCGCGAAAGCTTCTCTTGAAGCAGCTATCCGTTATTTGGCAGCTGAGTTTTCACCTAAAGGCATCCGAGTCAATGGTATTTCAGCTGGAGCAATCAAAACATTAGCTGTTACAGGGGTTAAAGACTATCAAAAACTTATCCAGTTATCTGAATCTCGTACGCCTGATCAGCAAGGTGTAACGATCGAAGAAGTCGGTAATGTTTGTGCTTTCTTGATTAGTCCTCTTTCCAGCGGAATCATCGGTGATATTATCTACGTTGACAAAGGTGTCCATCTTTCATAATCCTTTTGTTGCATTCTTTAAAGCAAAACATATAAAAATCAGGAAAAAACTTTTTAAAGTCTCTTCCTGATTTTTTCTTTTTTACGTTTTTTCAACTTATTACTTTGAAATTATTCCACGACTTCAATCCAGCCTTCTGGTGCTTCTATGTCCCCGAATTGAATACCTGTCAATTCATCATACAACCGCTTTGTTACTGGTCCTACTTCCGTTTCGCTATAAAATACATGCAGGTTGTTATTGTGATAAATCCCGCCGATTGGAGAAATAACAGCCGCTGTACCACATGCACCAGCTTCTGCAAATTGATCTAGATCATCAATGAAAATATCTCCTTCTATTGCTTGAAGTCCTAGTCGTTCTTCAGCTAATTGCAGCAAAGAATATTTCGTGATACTTGGTAAGATAGATGGCGATTGCGGGGTGATGAATTTTCCGTCTTTCGTAATCCCAAAGAAATTTGCTGCCCCTACTTCTTCGATTTTCGTGTGTGTGGCTGGATCAAGATAAACACAATCTGAGTAATCCAGTTCTTTTGCTTCTGTTCCTGGAAGTAAACTTGCTGCGTAATTTCCGCCGACTTTTGCTGCGCCAGTTCCCTTAGGAGCAGCACGATCGTAATCAGATACAATAAAGTTCGTTGGTTTTAGCCCACCTTTGAAATACGCTCCTACTGGCGTACAGAAGACGATAAATAAGTATTCTGGAGCAGGATGGACACCGATGTTTTCACCGACCCCAATCAGTAAAGGACGCAAGTATAATGTAGCGCCTGTTCCATACGGAGGCACGAAAGCTTCATTTGCTTTTACCACTTGCTTAACAGCATCAACGAACATTTTTTCAGGGACCATCGGCATCAGCAAGCGTCTAGCACTTTGATTCATCCGACGACTATTTTGTTCAGGTCGAAAGAGATTGACCTTCCCGTCTTTTCGACGATAAGCTTTTAGACCTTCAAAACATTGCTGACCATAATGAAGCGCTGGAGAGCCTTCATGAATCGTCAGGTAATTATCTTCTGTCAATTCCCCTTCTTCCCATTGTCCGTCTTTCCATTTGGCAATGAAACGCCAAGGAGTTTTGATATAAGAAAATCCTAAATTATTCCAATCGATTTGCATATATTTACCACCTTCGTTATTTTCTCCACATTTTATCATTATCCATATTGTTTGTCATTTTATTTTCAGCTTTTTTCCTTCATTATAGTTATTTTTGCTATTTCCTTTTTTGAAAACTTCTTGGTACAATACAGAAAGAATCAAATTTTAGAAAAGAGGATTTTATGTTTTCATTATTAGCAACTGCCGGTACGACAGACTCTTCTGGCGAGACATTGACAGATCAAGCTGTCAGCAAAGTAAATGCGTTTCAGCGGTTTTGGGACGGGATTGATTGGGACGCTATTTTGGCTGCCTTTATCCAAAAAAGTTTATATCTGGTTTTTTTGATCATCCTTTTTTGGATTCTTCACCGTGTGGGAAAATATCTGATTGATAAGTCTTTTAATCAGTATTCTAAAAAAGCCATTCTAAACGAGAGCCGCTTAAAGACTTTACATAGTCTTTTAAATACTATTTTTCATTATACCCTTGGTTTCTTCTTTATCTATGCAATTTTATCTGCTATCGGTGTACCGATCGGATCACTTTTGGCTGGTGCCGGAATTGCAGGTGTGGCGATTGGTCTTGGTGCCCAAGGGTTCATGAGTGATGTTATTACCGGATTTTTTATTATCATGGAACAACAGATGGATGTTGGAGACTACATCAAGTTAGCAAACTTAACGATTGAAGGAACCGTCGTATCTGTTGGTATCCGTACCCTTCAGCTAAAAGCAACGGATGGTACTGTCCATTTCATCCCGAATCGAAACATCACCACGATCAGCAATCTTTCTCGTGCAAATATGCAAGTACTTTTAGATATCCGGATCGTTCCTGAAGAAGGATATGACAAAATCTATGAGATCATTGATCGAGTAAATCATACATTAGCTGAAAAATACCAAGAAGAGCTTCAAACTGAACCTTCCATATTTGGTTTAGTGGATCTTGGTAATAGTAATTTTGCTATTCGTACGGTCTGCTACGCATTGAACGGAAAACAATATGCCTTAAAAGAAGAGTTTTTGAGCTCCTATGTCAAAGAATTGACAGCTTCTGGGTTCACGATTCCGAACAGTCCAATTGCTGTCGGAAAATAATTTGGTCAAACGATGCAACGGATCTCACTAAAAAGAGCGTGGGACAAAAGTAAAGAACACTTTTGTCCCACGCTCTAAACACGTATAAACGGCGGAAGTAGAAGCAAATCCTTCGGAAATAGCTGAAATTCACAAAAATTTGAAAAGCAATTTTCGTGAATTTCAGCTTATTCCTTGGAGTTAAACGCTTCTGTCCCAGCCTCTTTTTCAAGATAAAGTCAAAACTGGTACGTTTTTGTTTCTACTTATTTTTTGATTATCTTTCAGTTTCTCGTTCTTTAGCTCACAATATCGATTTGTTCTTTTAATTCTTCGATTTTTGGAGACAATATATTGCGACGTTCTAATTCATGCACCATGAAGTTTACGGCTTTAAGCAGCTCTTTCCTTGTGATGATTCCTTTGAAAACCCGTTCTTCTGTGACAACCGGTAAAAAAGGCGAATCAACTAACAAATGGAGTACTTCTTCTAGTTCCCAATTTTCATCAATCGTCGGAACATCCGTTTCTGTTACATCAGCAACTGTTAGTCCTTCTAAGGGATCCATGCTGATTGTTTGCAAGTCAATCATTTTATTGACCACATCTGATAAACTTACTAGTCCTACAAAGTGATCATCTTTTCCTAATACAGGAATTTTGGAATAACCGACCTTCGATAAGACAAGTAAACCATGGGATAATGGATGATGATACATAACATTTGCCACATTTTCTGCAGGAATCAAAAACGTTTCCTGATTTTCCAGCAGCATTTCTCTTACTATAGGTCCAATCATCTGATGGCCTCCATTTCTATTTCATTCAACACTACTATTTTACCGAAACCGGATGCAAAATTCACAAAATAAAGCTTATTTTTATTAAAAATTAGAGTTTTTTTATTCAGCGCTCTCTCGAAAAAGAAAAGGCCAACTCTTCAACTGCCTGATGGGCACGGTTATAGTATTGAACAGAAATTTGGTCATCTAAACTTTCAATAAGAGCATATGATGGGATTTGGATCGGGCCTCTAGGTTGAGAAATGCTTCCAGGATTCAAAAATAGGATTTTCTGATCCATCTCACAGCCTATTTGATGGGTATGACCAAAAAACACCATATCGGCATTTGCAGCTCGAGCTTCGATTGCTAACTGTGTCAAACCAAATCGGACATTCGATAAATGACCATGAGTCATGAATACTGTATCCTGACCAGTTTGGATCACTTTTTTCTGTTCGAATCCTGGTCCATAATCACAATTACCTTGAACCACTTGGAATGTATCCCATAATGGGTCAGAAGCTTCTAATTCCGAATCACCACAATGGAAAAAGATATCCACTTCAGAACGATAGCGATCTACTAAGTCAACGAGGATATCTCTGTCCCCATGATTATCACTTACTACTAAATACCGCATCTATCTCTCTCCTTCCAGCCATTGTTTCCACTCGGCACTCAATTTTTTCATTGCTTGAGCCCGATGACTGATCTTGTTTTTTTCTTCGCTCGATAATTCTGCTGCTGTTTGTTTCTTACCTTCTGGGATAAATAAAGGATCATACCCAAAGCCGTTTTCGCCAGATGGTATACGGGCTACTCGACCGGGCCATTCCGCTTCTACTACAAGGCTATCTTTTTTTGGTGCCGCGAATACTAGTGTACAATGGAATTGTGCTGTTCTTTTTTCATCTGGTACATCTGTCAATTCATATAATAATTTGGCGTTATTCCCCGCATCACTTTTTTGTTCCCCTGCAAAACGTGCAGAATAGATTCCTGGCATACCGCCTAATGCATCCACTTTCAAACCTGAATCATCTGCTAAGACTGGTTGATCAAGTAATTGTGCAATCGTTTCTGCTTTTAATCGGGCATTTTCTTCAAATGTGCTGCCAGTTTCTTCTACATCTGGCAATTCAGGATAGTCAAGTAATGTTTTTACATGATATCCCGCTTCTTTGAACATATTTCGAAACTCTTCTGCTTTTCCTGGATTTCTTGTCGCAATGATGATTGTTTTTGTTTCTTCTATCCGCTCATTATCTTGAGCAAATTCTGTTAGCAAAGCATGTTTTTGCTCTTTGATCAAATCTTCAATCGCGTTTTTTCCAAAAAAGAGCATTTCATTCAACTGTTCTCCATCAAACGTTGCTTCTTCTCCAGTTCCTTGAATCTCCACGAATTTTCCTGATTCTGTCATCACGAGATTCATATCTACAAGTGCTGCGGAATCTTCTTGATAGTCCAAATCTGTCACGCAAGTCCCATCCGGCAAGATCCCTACGCTAACTGCAGCAAGATGCTCTTTAATTGGATCTTCTGACAATTCCTTTTCTCTTAAAAGCTTTTCAATTGCTAGTCTCAACGCGACGAATGCCCCAGTGATGCTAGCTGTTCTAGTTCCGCCATCCGCTTGGATCACATCGCAGTCTATGATGATACTACGCTCTCCCAGCTTTTCCAAGTCTATTACTGCACGCAAGGAGCGACCAATAAGACGCTGGATTTCCATTGTTCTACCAGAAAGTTTCCCTTTGCTGCTTTCTCTACGATTTCTCGTACTCGTTGCTCGAGGTAGCATACTGTATTCAGCAGTTACCCACCCTGTTCCTGTTTCTCTCAAAAAGGGCGGTACAGAATCCTCTACTGTTGCAGAACAAATAACTGTTGTATCACCAAAACGGATCACAACCGATCCCTCTGGATATTTGAAAACATTTGTTTGAAGCTCCAGTTTACGAAGCTCTTGGGCTTTTCTCCCGTCATGACGCATCCTTATTTCCTCCTAATTCAATATGATCTACATTTAGGTGTCCGATTCCAAGCCAGTCTTCGGCTATTTCTTGGAAAAGTTTAGCAGATCCTGTTGTATAAAACTGACATAATGTCCGTCCATTTTGCGGTGAATTGCTCAAATTGAAATAATCGAGTAGCATAGATACTTCACCTACTGTTTCTGCTCCAGAATCGATCAGTTGAACATTTTCACCCACTACATTTTGAATGATGGGGCGTAATAATGGATAATGGGTGCATCCCAAAATCAATGTATCGATTTTTTTAGTCGTTAACGGAGCTAATGTTTCTGCCACGATTTTTTTTGCCACAGATGAATGGTATTCATTACTTTCGACAACTGAAACAAATTTGGGACAAGCAAGACTTGTCACAGTCAATTCTGGCACTTTCTCTTTCAATGCTTTTTCATAAGCTTGACTTTTTACCGTACCAATCGTACCGATAATGCCAACTTGTTTATTTTGTGTTTTTTTTACTGCCGCTCTTGTACCGGGAAGGATCACACCGATGACTGGAATAGAAAGAGCAGCTTTGATTTCTTCTAAAGCAACCGCAGTTGCGGTATTGCAAGCAATCACTAGCATCTTGATTCCTTGCTCCACCAGATAATCCGTCATTTCCCAAGTATACTGGATTACCTGTTCCGCGGGTCTAGGGCCATATGGGCAGCGTGCTGTGTCTCCTACAAATAAAATATTTTCATTCGGTAATTGTTTCAGGGCTTCTTTTACTACAGTCAAGCCGCCGACACCTGAATCAATAAATCCGATAGGGCGATTATCTGTCAATCGTATCATCCTTTTTTTCAATAAATTCTATCCTCCCTATTGTGTACTTTTTAGCCTGAATTTTCAAGTGCTCTCACTTGCTTAAAACAATCAAACTCTCTTTTTTCGAATGGAAAGAGGAAAAGCGGTTGTGACTTTAGTCTGCCACAACCGCTAAAAGAATCATCTATTAATAACTGTACCGTCTCTTTTCCAAGTAACCGGAAAGCAGAGAAAGCGCGTAACACACCACGAAATACATAAGTGTCATGATGATGAACATCGGAAGCACATAATTGGTATTCTGTCCATAAATAATACGTGCTTGATGAGAAAGTTCAGGTAAAGAAATGATTACTGCTAATGAAGTATCTTTGATCAGTGAAATCAATTGGCTCACAATTGCCGGAATCATTGATTTGAATGCTTGCGGCAAGACGATCGTCCGCATCGTTTCTACATAAGTCAGTCCTGTTGACAATCCTGCCTCCATCTGCCCTTTCGGAACAGCATTAAGTCCTGCTCGGAAAATCTCCGACAGCATAGCTGATTCAAAGATCGTCAATGCTGCAACAGCGGACCAGAAGATGTTCATCTGAATACCAATCTGAGGCAAGGCAAAATAAGTGAAGAAAATGATCAATAATAATGGAAGATTTCGTATGATATCGATCACAATACCAAGGATTTTGGACAAGAAAGGGATGTTCGCAAAACGAATCACACCTGCCAGACCACCAATCAAGAAACTGAAAATGATCGAAAACAATGAAACTTCAACAGTAACCTTTAATCCTTCCAATAAAAAACGGACATTCATCCATGAAAAAGCGCCGCTAAAATCCATGTATTTCCCCTCCTTCTATGAACGAACCGCCCATTTTTTCTCAAGATAAACCATTAAGTAAGATAACGGCAGCGTGATAACTAAGTAAAATAACCCAACGATGATATACGTATCGAAGGTATTGAATGTTTCACTGGCGATCAAGTCTCCTTGATACATCAAATCCAAACCAGCTACGATTGCTAAAATAGACGAGTTTTTCACAAGATTAATAAATTGGTTGCCTAATGGCGGAATAACGATTTTGAATGCTTGCGGCAAAACAATATAACGCATAATTTCTGGATAGGTAAATCCAGAAGACAATCCTGCTTCTGTTTGGCCTTTTGGTACGGTTTGAATCCCTGAACGTACCGTTTCAGCAATAAAAGCGGATGTATAGATAGTCAATCCAATCGTCCCAGCTTGAAATCCGTCTAGATTAAACCAATAAATCGGTACGACAACATAAAAAAACATCACGATAATCAATAATGGAATGTTTCTAAAAAATTCTACATATGCCTTTGCTAAGGCACTCACTATTTTATTCTTTGATAATTGGAAGATTGCCATCAACGTTCCGATAATCAAACTAAACACAAGTGCTAAGACACTCGAAAACAATGTGATCTTGAACCCGTCGACAAAGATTGGTCCATAAGTCTGTATCAATTCGCTCATTGCCTCTCCCCCTTACTCTACTTTTCCTTCAGTTTCATTTGGAAACCATTTTTGATAGATTTTATCGTATGTGCCATCTGCATGCATTTCCTCTAGCGCCTGGTTAACAGCTTTCAAGAAGTTTTCTTGTCCTTTGTTGATTGCAATTCCATAAGGTTCATTAGTAAACGTTCCGCCGACTAATTCGTACTCTGGATTTTCATCTGCAATCCCTAACAAGATCGCATTATCCGTAGTCATCGCATCTCCCTGGCCAGATTGTAAGGCAGTAAATGCTTCTGCATAATTTTCCAATTCCAGAATGTTTGCATCTGGTGCATGCTGTCGGATATTCGCAGCCGACGTAGAACCTTTGACTGCTAGAACTGTTGTAGAAGCATTCAAATCATCTACACTTTTGATTCGGCTTCCCTTCTTTACCAACAAAGCTTGGCCAGCATCGAAATAGACATCTGAAAAATCGACTTGTTTTTTTCGTTCATCTGTGATCGTCATCGTCGCAATGATTGCATCGATGTTTCCGTTTTTCAATAACGGGATCCGCGTTTTAGAAGTGACTTCAACAAATTCCGCTTTTCCATTTTCACCAAGGATCTTTTCAGTGATAGCTTTTGCAATATCTACATCAAATCCTTGTACGGTTCTGCTCTCAATATCCATCATTCCAAATAATCGAGTATCATATTTGACACCCCAGATGATTTCATTGGTAGATTTGCTTCGCTCTAAAATATCTTCATTTGCCAACCCATTTCCTTTACATCCGGCTAGTGCAAGAAAAGCAATGCCTAAAAGGAAAATCAGGCGTATCTTTTTAAACCTGCGCATCTTTTTCCTCCTATCAATGATTGATAACTTTACTGATAAATTGCTGTGCTCGGACTTCATTTGGATTTTCGAAAAAGTCTCTCACATTTCTGCTATCTTCCAATACTTCTCCGTCAGCCATGAAGATGACACGATCCGCAACTTCTTTGGCAAAGCCCATTTCATGCGTCACGACAATCATTGACATACCATCATGCGCCAATTTTTTCATGACGTCCAATACATCACCAATCATTTCCGGATCCAAAGCAGAAGTAGGTTCATCAAACAGGAGCATCTCAGGATTCATCGCTAAACCTCTGGCGATTGCCACCCGTTGCTGTTGTCCACCGGATAACATGGAAGGATAAGAATCTTTCTTATCTAACATATTGACAGTTTTCAGAAATTTCTCCGCGTTTTTGATTGCAGTTGCCTGGTCTTGCTTTAACACTTTGATTGGTGCTAATGTAATATTTTCCAGAACGGTTTTATTAGGATACAAATTGAAATGCTGGAAAACCATGCCGATATTCTTTCGGACTTCTGTCAATTTTGTCCTTTTATCATGCAAGTCAGCATCATTAATTAGTAGCTTGCCTGAAGAAATCGTCTCTAATCCATTGATACAGCGAAGCATCGTGCTCTTTCCTGAACCAGAAGGACCAATGACAACGACAACTTCTCCTTTCTCGAATTCGAGATTGATATTTTTTAATGCGTGGAACTTGCCATAATATTTATCCACGTGATCAAATTTAATCATTGCCATAGAATTACACTCCCATTATTATTTAGTAAGATTTCTTTTAAAGATGTATAATAAAATACATTATATCTGATAGTTTAGTAATTTGTAAAGTTTCTTAGAACGTTTATTCTCCCATAAATATTTCTTTCATTTCTAATCTATTAGTTATTTTATCCTCTTTCCTTGTTTTTTCCTTAGGAACTGTTGTTTCTTGTCAGGAAAAACGGTAAGATATTAAGTGCTCAGACTTACAAATCGTAAAGAGGTGTCTTTTTTGAAAAATATTATTTTAACGGGAGATCGACCAACTGGGAAGCTGCATTTAGGGCATTACGTCGGTTCTCTAAAAACCCGAGTGGCTATGCAAGCAGATGAAGACAACCAACTGTTTGTCATGATTGCTGACATGCAAGCACTGACCGATAATGCTAAAAATCCTGAGAAGGTTTCATCCAATGTCTTGCAAGTTGCTTTAGACTATTTAGCCGTGGGATTAGATCCTGCAAAATCTACTTTATTTATCCAATCACAAATTCCGGAATTAGCTGAGTTAACCATGTATTATTTGAACTTGGTCAGCGTAGGACGCGTTCGTCGCAATCCGACTGTCAAAACAGAAATCGAACAAAAGAAATTCGGTGAAAGCGTGCCTACAGGATTTTTTATCTATCCTGTTTCTCAAGCAGCAGATATCACTGCATTCAAAGCGAATCTCGTTCCTGTTGGCGAGGATCAAAAACCAATGCTAGAGCAGACACAGGAAATTGTACAAAGCTTCAATCATACATATGGTGAAGTCTTGGTGGAACCAAAAGGCGTATTCCCACCAAAAGGAATGGGTAGATTACCTGGAATCGATGGAAATGGCAAAATGAGTAAATCGTTAGGAAACGGCATTTATATCTCCGATCCTGCCGATGTCTTAAAGAAAAAAGTCATGAGTATGTATACTGATCCAAACCACATCCATGTACAAGACCCTGGACAAGTAGAAGGGAATATGGTCTTCACCTACTTGGATGTATTCGGAACAGATAAAGAAGCAATTGAAGAAATGAAAGCTCATTACCGCCGCGGCGGACTTGGTGATGTAAAGATCAAACGATACCTCATTGATGTATTGGAAGCTGAATTTGCACCGATCCGCGCGCGCCGAGAAGAATTGGAAAAAGATCCTTCAGCTGTTATGGAAATCTTACGTAAAGGTAGTGAAGAAGCTGCTAAAGTAGCTGCACAAACACTTTCTGAAGTAAAATCAGCAATGGGGATCAATTACTTCCATTAATACACCGGTGAATCCATCTTAGTGACATCATTACCAAACTCAAAAAACCGAACAATAGTTGAGTAGCTGCTTACTTGCATGCGTACGCTCTCTATCGTTCGGTTTTTTGATGTTCAAAATCAGAATCAGAGACTTTCACTTTAGTTGAAATAATTGGCCAGTTCTTAGTCCGTGACGACTTGTTTGTCGATCACTTGAGTGGTTTCTTCAAGAAGTGTCGTATACTGCTTTTCACAGTTGATCAGTTTTTTCAATGCATCTTCGTATTCATTGATCGGCTGAGTGGCGACCACAGCTTCAGTGACATTCCCTTTTTCAAGTGCGGATATTTTGTTCAACTGTCGTCAAAGAAGGGCCAAAAGCTGTGTCCCCCTCATTTTTATTGGTAGTTTTTTATAGATTTTCTACTATTTCTTTTCTTACTAAATAGTTCCTTTATTCTCCATATTTAATGAAGTGTTTAAGATATTTATATAAGGTAAACAAAGAATATACTATCGCTATTACAATTACTGGAATGATTAAAAATCTAGTTTGAATATCAAAAAACATTAAAATATAAACGATTAGTAAAAAGCCTCCTACAAAAAAAGCAATAGATGAAGCTCCTAATGCACCTTTTTTTGAACTTCAATCGGTTTATCTTTAAAAGTATTCCCAGCAACTATTCCATACCATTTGCCTCTTCTAAGTTGAATACCAACGATTATTAATAAAAGACCAAGAACAACTAACATGAACACCACTACCACCTCCTTTAATCTCTGAAGTAGCCATGTGCAAAACGTCTGAAATTCAATTAATGATACACTAAGAAAAAATGGTTGGGATTACCACCTCGGTCATTTTTCCATATTCAGCAGATTAAATGTCATGATTTCTTATCCAATAAACCTCTTATTAGTATATAGCCAAAACTGTTCTTTGAAAATTAGCGATAAAAATAATGATTTTCCTGTTCATTTAAAATCTAATTACTTGTGTAATAAAACTCTCCCTTTTCAATTTCATCTTCTCTTTTTTTCATACTTACATTGCCGTGTTATTGATAGTCTTTCACTGTGAATACGACGGCTCGATAACTACCTATTTTTCTGATTTTAGAAATTTATGGAATCTACCTGAAAAATAAAAAAGAGCAGAACCGAAGATGGATCTGCTCAAGTATCTACTCTATATAAAGTGTTTTTAAAAAAACATTTTCAAAAGCATGGACGACTGATAACTATTTTGCTTCTAACTTTTAACGAATACTTGCTCCAAGCGTTTCTGTCAAAGCTTTTGTTACCTTATCCATTGCTTTATTGATTTCTTCATCTGTCAATGTTGCTTCAGGATTGACGAATGTCAGGCTATAAGCCATGGATTTATGTCCTTTTTCGATGTTTTCTCCTTGATAGACATCAAATAATTGGATATCTGTTAAAAATCTTCCGGCAGCAGAATCGATAACTTCTGTTAATTCCTGATTTGTCACAGTTTCTTTTACAAGCAAAGCGATATCCCGGCTGACTGCTGGGAATTTTGTCACTGCTTCAAAAACGATTCCTTTTTGAGCAGCTTCCACTACAGCAGATAAATCAAACTCAGCTACATATGTTTCTGGAATATCATAACTTTTGGCAATTGTCGGATGCACTTGACCGACAAAACCGATAAATTGTTCGCCAAGGTAAATCGCAGCAGTTCTTCCAGGATGCATTTCTTTTATTTCTGTCACTGTTTGATAATGGATATCTTCATGGATACCTAGTTGTTCAAATAAGTTTTCTAAAAGACCTTTGATGGTGAAAAAGTCTACGTTTTGTGCTTTCGTCTGCCAATCTTTTTCTTCCCAAACACCAGAAATAGCGATTGCTGCATGTTTTACTTCTTGTGGCAGATGTGCGCGCGGATCATTTTCTTGGAAGAATACCCGACCGATTTCATATAAAGCAATCTCTGTATTTTTTCGAGCAGTGTTATAACTGATATCATCTAATAGTCCGCTGATCAAATTCATTCGTAATACAGAACGTTCTTCGCTCATTGGCCAGTCCAAACGTGTAATATTACTTTCTTTTATAACAAACTGTCTTGATTTTTCTTCTGTTGTCAATGCATAACTGATTGCTTCGCTCAATCCGCTTCCTTCAAAGATTGTACGAATTTTACGAGTAGTTTCTTGTTCTTTTGACAAGCTTCCAGCAACCGTTTCTCCACTTGGAAGTGTAGATGGCAACTGGTCGTATCCATAAATACGAGCAACTTCTTCGATAATGTCTGCTTCGATTTGGATATCCCAGCGTCTTGGTGGTACGACTACGGAATAAACATGATCCTTTTCTTCATAGCCAAATCCAAGTGCTTCAAAAATCTCATTTACTTCTTTAACGACAAGAGATGTTCCTAAATATTGATTGATGCGTTCAAGTGAAATCTTCACTGATACGTCTTCTGCTTTAATCTCTGAACCTTTGACCGCGCCTTGTAGAACTTCCCCACCTGCAAGAGAAACGATCATTGCTGCAGCAACCTCACTGGCTTCTCCAACAGTTGCATGGTTGATCCCTTTTTCAAAGCGTGCAGAAGATTCGCTACGCAAATTAAATTGTTTTGCTGTACGACGGATCGAAATTGGATCAAACAAAGCAGATTCCAGTGCCACTGTTGTTGTTTCATTCGTGATCTCTGAATCTAATCCACCCATGACACCAGCTAAAGCAACTGGTTCTTTGCCATTAGTGATGACAAGATTGTCAGTTGTCAATTTCCGAGATTCTCCATCTAACGTGACTAATGTCTCATTTTCTTTTGCATGTCGGACAAGGATCTCGTTTGATTTCAATTTGTCGTAGTCAAATGCATGTAGTGGTTGTCCGAATAAAAGCAAAATATAGTTCGTCACATCTACTACATTGTTGATTGGGCGGATGCCTTCATTCATCAAAAGATTTTGCAGCCATTGAGGACTTGGTTGGATTCTTACTCCTTCAATGATGCGGATTTGATAGGCAGGAACGACTTCTTTATCTTCAACTGTCACTTGGATCTTATCGCTAGCAAGTTGTGATGATTCTACTAATTTCTCGTCATCGAATGTAGGCGTCTGACGATAGATTGCTCCAACTTCATAAGCTACGCCACGCATTGACAATGCATCTGCACGATTTGGTGTGATAGACAATTCAATGATCGAATCATCCATATCTAAATAAGAAAAAACTGGATCGCCATTTACAGCTTCTTGTGGCATATAATAGATACCTTCAGCGTATTCTTTCGGTATAACACTGTCTGAATAGCCAATTTCTTGTAACGAGCAAATCATGCCATTTGATACTTGACCACGCATTTTCCCTTTTTTGATCTTCACATTTCCAGCAATCCGTGAGTTAGGAAGCGCAACAATCACTTTGATTCCGACCTTCACATTAGGCGCTCCACAAACGATTTGAGACAGTTCGTCTTCGCCAATATCGACTTGACAAATAGAAAGGTGATCGGAATCTGGATGTGGTACACATTCCTTGACTTCACCGACAACGATTTTTTTCAAGCCTTCTTCTGGAACCGTGATTCCCTCGACTTCGATTCCTGTTACAGACATTTTATCCGCTAATTCTTTTGGTGTTACATTCGATAAATCCAAATAACGATTAAGCCATTTATATGAAACTAACATCTTCTTACTCCCCCTTGAACTGACTTAAGAAACGTAAGTCATTTTGATAGAAATTACGGATATCATTCACTCCATACCGCAACATAGCTACGCGGTCCGGTCCAAGGCCGAAAGCAAAGCCTGAATATTCTTCTGGATCGATTCCTGACATCTTCAACACATTCGGGTGCACCATGCCAGCTCCTAAAATCTCGATCCATCCAGTGTATTTACATACGTTACAACCGGCACCACCACATTTGAAACAACTGACATCTACTTCTACTGATGGCTCCGTAAATGGGAAATAACTTGGACGCAAACGGATTTCACGATCTTCCCCAAACATTTTTTTCATTACGACTTCTAATGTTCCTTTAAGATCGCCCATCGTGATGTTTTTATCAACAACTAGCCCTTCAATTTGATGGAACTGATGGCTGTGGGTCGCATCATCTGTATCTCTGCGGAAAACTTTTCCAGGCGAGATCATTCGTAGAGCACCCTTAGAGAAATCATGCTTTTCCATTGTCCGTGCTTGGACTGGTGAAGTATGTGTCCGAATCAATATCTCGTCTGAAATATAGAAAGTATCTTGCATGTCCCTTGCCGGATGGTCTTTTGGCAGGTTCATCCGTTCGAAATTGTAATGGTCAGACTCTACTTCGTAACCTTCCACGATCTGATACCCCATACCTACAAAAATATCTTCAATTTCTTCCATGATTTGTGTCACGATATGACGTGTACCATGCTTTACTTTTCTACCAGGCAATGTCACGTCTACTGTTTCTTTTGCCAAAGCCGCATTTAACGCTTCTTCTTCTAACACTTGTTTTTTTCGCTCTATTTCTTCTGTCAAAAGGTCTCGGATCTCATTTGCGAAACTTCCGACTTTTGGACGTTCTTCTGGACTTAGATCTTTCATCCCACGCAATACTTCTGTGATCGGTCCTTTTTTTCCTAACGTTTCAACACGTATTTGATTTAATTCTTTTAAATCTTGTGCCGCCGTGATTTTGACGATTGTTTCTTCTTTCAAGCTCTCTAATTGTGCTTGTAAAGACATGTGCTTGTTCCTCCTTTAAATTCCAAATACAAAACAAAAAGACCTCATTCCTGTTAAGGAACGAGGTCTTCGCGTTACCATCCTAATTTGCGATAAATAAACTTACATCGCACTCTTACTTCGTTAACGACAGTTGCCGGTCTGATAATGATCAGACGAACTCGGAAAGTGAACTTCATTTTTCAAACACAGGACCTGTTTTCAGTCTGTGACAGATCTCCCTGAACTGGTTTAGCCAAACTACTCTTTTTCGTCATCGTTCTTTTACTTATTCGTATGGACTATAGTTTACAAGATTTTTTTTACAAAATCAACCGCATTCTTCCTCTGTGACCCATTTTTCGCTCCAAACTTGTATTTGACGCATTGCTTTTTGCAAGTCTGCTCCTTTTTCAGTCAAGAGATATTCTGAACGGCTTTTTTCACTACAGGCAATGTTTCGAGTGACTATTCCTTCTTTTTCCAATTCCTTCAAGCGTTCGACCAATACCCGATCACTAACCATCGGGATTTTTGCCGCAAGCTCGACAAAGCGTTGCGGACCATTTTCGAGTAGTACATCGATAATCAATCCGTTCCATTTTTTTCCTAAAATAGAGAACGTTTTTTCAAATTTAGGACACAAAACGAATTCTGTCTGTGTTAGCTCCATCATACTCACCTCTTCCCAGAGTATAGCATAATCCTTACAAAATATAAGTCAAGTTTGCTCAATTATAATTATTTATTAATGTTTATGATTCGTTTCACTCGAAGTAAAATTAGGAAAACATTTTCTACAGGTTTATTCAGTGCTTCTGTCATTGCTTGTTGGTAAAGTCTTAGCTGTCCCTGATATTTTTGGACGATCGCGTCTATTTCTGCTGGATCATCCGGATGTAAAATGAAATCTGTTTTAAAATCATAGATATGGAGATGATCTTTTTCTTCTAAGTATCCATCGACGATTCCGTGGATCAATAGCTCATCTTCCTGATTTGGATAGTCTTGAAATACTTCATCAGCAGAAAGCAGCATGGAAAAAGGTTGTTCCCGTTTTACGTTTTCTTTGTTGGCAATCAACTGTTGCCCAAGTTCTGTTTGAAAGAACCATATAATAGAAGAAACATCTACTTTTTTTGCGACCTTTTCGTCTATTAACCGTTTCTTTACTAATTCCTGCAACTTTTGATTGATGCTCTCTGTAGTTGGCATCTCTAATGGCAGCAATTGCAATAAAGCATGGGTAGCTGTTCCAACAGCAGCTGCCGACACTTGCCGATCTTTTTGTAAAAATTTTGGTTCTGCTAGTTGTTCTTGCGTATAACGGAATTGACGAGATGCTGCCTTTGTCTGACTACTTTCCAGAGTCAAGCGTGATTCTTGTGTATCATCTGGATCTTCGAATAATCGTTTGATCTCAGATACAGATTGATAACTTGTGGTTTGCGAAGAAGCCTGATAAGGATATTCATAGGCTAGACGTTTTTGTAACGAATCTGCTAATACAGTTTCCTTTTCTTTCACCTGCTGATCTAAGTTAACCAGTTCTTTTTCAGCAAGCAACTGTCTTTGTTCAATGATTGATTGCTGATTCATCCATGAAATGGAAAACTGTGCATTTGAATATTGAAGGAGAGAAGTCGAAACTTCTTCCTCTAAGTATTTCTGCATTTCAGGATGACGGATCAATCCGTAACCAATCCAATTCATCAAGCTGCTTCTGCCCTTCAAACGTAGCTCAGGATCAAAAACCAACTCCTCATGATCAGCTGCTTCAGACCATGTTTGGATCATTTGCTCTTTATTTTTATAGGAAC
This sequence comes from Enterococcus sp. E5-162, assembly GCF_035725965.1. Taxonomy (NCBI): domain Bacteria; kingdom Bacillati; phylum Bacillota; class Bacilli; order Lactobacillales; family Enterococcaceae; genus Enterococcus; species Enterococcus sp. E5-162. Next base: position 418,679 of record NZ_JAPRFV010000001.1, read on the forward strand.
CGACAATGAAAAGCTTTTGTTCTGCCCGAGTCAATCCTACATACAATTTACGCATTTCTTCCGATAACAATTTGTTTTGCTTTGCCAATTTGATGGCTTGAAATGGTAACGTATCATACAGTACCCGTGTTTCAGGATCCATATAGCGAATACCTGCTCCAAGTTTTTCTTCAAAAGCATACCGATTGCGTAAGTCTTGTAAGTTGAATTCTTTCGTCATATCTAACAAAAATACAACTGGAAATTCCAAGCCTTTACTTGCGTGGATCGTCATTACGCGAACAGCATTATCTTCTATTGAAATGACTGGTTCTGCTAAGTCTTTGTCTTTTTCTTGCATTTTTTCAATGAAACGCACGAACTGATATAATCCTCTGAAAGAACTTTGCTCGTATGCTTTGGCACGATCGACCAATGCATAAAGATTGGCTTGTCTCTGTGCCCCTGCTGGCAGACCGACCACATACTCTAGATATCCCGTCTCATAATAGATATCCCATAGCAAGTCAGTGATCGAAGAACGGCGAGCAAGTTCTCGCCAATGATCTAGTTGTTTGCCAAAATGTTCCAGCTTAACCGCTAATTCATCTTCGTTTGATGCTTGATAAGCAAGCACAGCATCATAGTAAGTATGTGCACGGTCGGCTAATCGGATACTTGCTAATTCTGGTTCAATCAAACCCACGACTGGCGAACGCAATACAGCTGCAAGCGGAATATCTTGATAGGGATTGTCAATTAATTGTAGCAACGAGATCATCGTGCGAATTTCTGTCGCTTGAAAATAATTTTGAGCATCATTCATCTCCAAAGGAATATCCAATGTTTTGAAAATCTCTAAAATTGTTAAGTTGTTCTTTTTTGTAGGTGTCAAGAGAACAATGTCTCTGTATTCTATTGGACGATCTTTCTTTGATTTTTTATCATAAATCATAAAGGAAGAATCAATCAATTGACGAATCTTCAGTCCTGTCATAAAAAGTTCGCCTTCTGTTTTGTCCTCCAGTATATCGTCAGTGGGAATCTCGATCTCTGATTCTTCCTGTTCTTTTTCATAGATCATGATTTCTGGCTCAAACTGTTCATTCTCTGGAAAGTCTGAAAATCCCTGTATCAGTTTGGCTGCTTCGTCATAATTGATTTGACCAACTGCTGGATCCATTAGTTGTTCAAAAATAAGATTCGTAAAAGAAAGGACTTCTTTTCTAGAGCGGAAGTTCTCAGCCAAAACGATCCGACGTCCGCCTTCTTTCTTTGAAAAATTCTCGTATTTCCCGATAAATAAACTAGGATCTGCTAAACGGAAAGAATAAATGGATTGTTTGACATCCCCAACCATGAACATATTTCCTTTTGTATCATCAGGTTCTCTTAGCCAGTATAAAATGGCTTCTTGTAATTGGTTCACGTCTTGATATTCATCTACCATTACTTCTTTGAATTTTTTTCGATAATGTTTTGAAGCTTCACTTGGCAGCCATGCATCTTTCGTTTTTTCTGTGAGAATCTGCAACGCTAGATGTTCCAGATCATTGAAGTCCAATACGCCTTTTTCCCGTTTACGCATACTGAAACCGTCCATAAAGCTTTGCGTGACTTTTGTCATTTCTTCGACTAACGGTAGTGCTTTTTCCGTTAATTCTTCCATTTGGCTTGGTGAAACAGGAAAGTAACTTTTACTTATCTGCTGAATCAATTTTTTTGCTTTATCCCTCATGCCCTTGACTTCATTGGATATTTCTTTCAATTCTGCTTTACGACTGCTCTTAAAAGTTGAAAAAGTCAGTTGTTCCAAACTAGCATAAGCATCTTCTAACCGATCTTGCGAGAAAGCTTCATAGATATTTTTGATCTGCTGTTGTTCTCCAGCTACTTGCTCATGCATTTTTTCTAATCCTTCACCTTGTGCTAACTGAGTCATCTGTTCATATAATTGTACACATTGGTATACATCTGCCAAAACTAAAGGACGGATTTGTTCTTGATATAATCGAGATTTCGCTAGCCCCTCAGTCAAACGATAATTAGCGCTTAACTGTTCTAGCCATTTTTTGGGGTCAGGGTTGGCACGGGCAAACTCATAAAGCGAAAATACCAGATTCGTCAAGCCGTCATCTGAACGATCATTAGAAAAATTCATTGTTAATTGGAAAAATCGTTCATCATTTTCTGCATAAAGTGCTTCTCTCAGCTCGTCCCACACATCCTCCTTCATCAAGATCGTTTCTGTTTCATCTGTTAACATGCGAAAGACCGGATCAATATCAATTAAGTAATAATAACGTCGAATAACTGTTAGACAAAAAGCATGTAAGGTTGAGATATTCGCTGTGGGCAATAAAACTAACTGCTTAGTAAAATGCTGTCTTCGTACAGGGTCGCTTTCGCTGTTGACCGCTTCTTGTAATGCCTCTTGAATTCTTTCTTTCATTTCTCTTGCAGCTGCTTCAGTAAATGTCACAATCAGTAATTCATCGATATCAAAACCCATTTTTAATTTTTCAATCACTCTTCGAACAAGCACTGTAGTTTTACCTGATCCGGCAGACGCAGAGACTAACAAATTATCTCCTTGATCGAAAATCGCCTGCCACTGATCATCTGTAAATCGTTCATTTTGCGGTTTTAAAGGAATTTGATTCACTCTTCTTCACTCCTTTTCAATATTCTGCGCAGTGCTTCTTCCTTATCTATTTTCTCCAGACGGTGGTAATTATTTTCTTTCAGCATCACATCAAACGTACAGATGCTTCTGAATGGACAAAATTCACAGGCAATTCGCTGTTTATCTTTATAAGCTGGGTTCAGTTTGATTTCTCCGGAAGTGATTGCATCTCCAGCTAACCGCATATTTTCCCGATTATGCGCCATGAACAGTTGCAGTTCTTCTTCCGTGAAAAATTTATCTTTGCTGAAACTACCTTTTTGGTATTCATCTTTCGCATTTTTTTTCACTGGATAGATCAGTGATTGTTCTTTTGCTTCCAGTGAATGATCTAGTACTTCTAAAAGAGCGGGATCATCGACAAAAACGCCATCATAACTAAATTTTTTCAATGTATTCTTCTCTACATCATCGGTCTCCGTCAATACAGGATTATGAACATGTAAATAATATGATCCTGCTGGTTTAACAGCCGCCTTTCCAGTCAAACGTACCGCATCCATCAATGCTACGTCCAGATACGTCAATAATTGCATAGCCATGCCATAATAAGCTTCTGTGACATCGAATGAACGTCCACTAGATTTGTAATCAATAACGCTTAACCAAGTATCTTCTTGTTCAGAAGCTACATCGATCCGATCGATTTTTCCTCGAACGTGGAGTTTTCCACCATTACTCAACGGTAATTCCAGACCTGTGATACCTTTTGCTCCAGCAATCTGACCAAATAAAATCTCCGTCTGAAGAGGATGCATGCCCGTATTTTTGCTCTGTTTTTGCAAAGCCCATGCTACTTTTTGGATCGTCTGTCCTAACTGATAGCGGATATAGTTCATTCTTGCGGAACTATCCAATATCTCAAACCGAAGTTCTCCGAACACTTCTTGCAGCACTTTTTCAGTAAAGTCTTTACGCTGCGCATCGGTCATATTCACTAAGGATAATTGGTTTGAAAACAGTAGCTTGAAGAAACGATCCAATGATTCATGATAAAAATCACCTGTTGCTGCTGGAGTCAAACCATAAACAGTTCGTTCCTTCAATTTCAACCCAAATTGCATGAAGTATTTGTATTCACAATTATAAAAATTCTCCATACGTGAAATCGAAGTATAAATTTCTTTTCCATAAAGCTCTTCCGCCATTTTTTCTGGCATCGAAACAGGCACATTCAAATGTTCCTGACTTTCAAAGATTTGTAAAGCAAAATTGCGCCATGAGGAATTCAGTACTAATTCTTTGAGCTTTTGCCAATGTTTTGGTACAGGTTTCTTTTCATCTAAAGCTAATCGATAAATCCTATTGACTGTATTGATTCCGCTTCTGTAAGTTCCTACATAACAATCAGGATCGCTTTCGATTGTCAAATGCTCTTTTCTCTCGACGGGAACTGATAAATATTCTGTGATTCTGCGCAAATAAGGAGACATCTTCAGTGAACCATCTGTGTCATAGCTTTGTGCATAGCTAAGATATAATCGATCCGTTCCGGAAAGAAAAACAAGGTAGGCTTGGAAAGGCTCAAAAGAGATACTTTCTTTTGATGGGTCGAATAAAAACTGTCCATCTGGCAAAGCTTGATTTAATACTTCTCGTTCTTCACTGGACAACAATCCTTTTGTTTCTTTACGGTCTGGAAACACTTGATCATTCAAACCTAATGCAAAAGTGACGGCAGCTTGATTCGGTCGAACTAATTCCAAACGGTTGATTCGCACTTGGTCGATTGCGGTAGGGATTTTACCATAACTTAGATTTTCGAGACCACTCGTAATGATTTCTTGGAACAGAGACCAGTCAAAAGCCGATTCACCATAAATGACTACATATTCATCCAGCAGATCAATCAGCGCTCCCCATGTCTGCTCATGGTTTCTTGCCGCTTCTAAGTTTCCTCTGTCTACTTCCTGATTACGCCAAAACAATAATTGTTGCTGTACACCACTTTGAATCAAAAATTGATAAAAAACATTTGCGGCCGCTTGACCTGTTTTACTTTTCTTTATTTTTTTAAAAAATGCAGGTACAGATTTCTGAAATAATCGTCTAATCGTATTTGACTGTTCTTCCAGATACTGTACGTCTTCAATCTGTTCTGCTTCAAAATCATACGCCACAAACTGCCAGTCTTTTTCACGCGTCCAGTAAGTGCCTTGATAATTATAAGCAAGTGCAACATTTTCTGTGATGTCCAATTTTTTCCTGAATTCATCTCGTTCTTGTTTCCATTCATCCAGTTCGGTTTCTGTTTCCATCGATAGGAACAATTCCGTCTTGAAAAAACGCATAATATCACTTAGTCGATAAGAATATCGGTCAAGAGCGAACAGACTGTTGACCCATTCAATCAGCGGATGATTTTCCATCATTTGTTCTTCATCGATATAAAAAGGAATCGCCATTTCTTGAAAGATTGGTCGAAGAATATTTCCATATAAGGACATATTTTTTGTCAGTACTTGGATATCACGATAACGGTAGTTTTCTTCACTGACTAGCCGTCTGATTTCAACAGCTAGCTGTCGGACTTCCTCAGTTGGATTTTCAGCTTCCCACAAATGGAGAGCCTCTTGTTCCCCTAATTTGCGGACGGTTGCTTTCTTTTGGCTGGAAGTCTCTTCCCACATCGTTTGCAGCAACTGAAGCTCTGTCGGACGATTCTGCTCTGGCGCAAAACGATCTACTAATATAGGAACTTTCCGTTCTCTCGCACTTTGAAAAAGACGGAAATAAAGCTTTCCAGTCTCATGAAAGAGCGTAAGTACTTCTGGAAGATCCGCTGTATAAGGACGATCCAACAATAAATCGACAACTAATTGCCCCTTTTCCATCATTGCCTGCAGTAATTGATACTCTTGCCCATTGATTCGGGAAAAACCGCTGACGATAAATTGGACGTTGGTGAAATCTTGTGTCTGCATATAATTTGCTAGTATAGCCAGTGCATCTTCATTTGATAGTGCACGTTCGGTCAATTCGCTGTCATAAGCTGAAAAAATCAGCTTCAAGTCTTTCATTTTAAGTTGCTGGTCTTCTGCATTCGGTGAATCACCAAATAAAAGCATCAAGTCTTCCGGTTGAATATTCCCTGTGCGCAACTCACTATAGAGTTCTTGCAATTGGCGAATAAATCCTCTTTTATTGATTTCTCCGCGAAAGATCGTTAATTCTTCCTCATGTTTTTCTAAAATCTGTCGCAAGATCATCGCAGATCCGGATTCTGATAATTCATTTCCTGTAAGAAGGGTTGTCTGTTGCAGCAAATACCAAGCCAGACGGTAAAAACTGAATACTTGAACATTTGTTGTGCTGAAAGCTTTTTTCCCGCTTCTTCTTCGCATCTCCGCTAAAATTTCTTGTTCCTGTTCGAATTTGCTGTAATTGGGAACAAGGAAAAATACTTGGTTGCTTGCATCTTGGTCGAGCCAAGCTGATGCTTCGTCAATCAAGACTTGACGGTGATCTTTTTTCCCGTTTCCAAGAATAAATTGTAAAGACATGCTTTTCCTCCTTCAACACATGATACGGTGCTTCTTTATTATATCAAAAAATACTGAACATTTGTTCTATATTCTTCAAATTATATACTTTTATGGTTCTGATATTTCTATCTTTTTTGAGTATACGCAAAAAGACAGGAATCGCTACAAATAAGCAATTCCTGTCTTTTCGTGAGTTGATTAATGGATAGATCCCATTAGTTTTTTGATTGGTTCTTTCACAGTAAATAGCAAGATACCACCGACGATTGCTACTGCACCGATAATACCGAAGTAGGCAGATTCTGTTCCTGGTGTGTAGAAGCGTGCAATTTGTGCATTGATTGCTTGTGAAGAAGCATCAGCTAAGAACCAAATAGCGATTGTTTGTGATTCAAATGCTCGTGGTGCTAATTTCGTTGTCACAGACAAACCAACTGGTGAAAGACACAATTCAGCAATAACCACGATGAAGAAACTTCCCAACAACCACAATGGACTTACTTTTCCACTTGTTCCGTAAAGCATACCTGGCAACATCAATAGTAAGTATGATAATCCTGCAAACAAAAGACCAAGAGAGAATTTCACTACTGTAGATGGTTGGCGTTTGCCAAGTTTTGTCCACATTGTTACGAATACCGGCGTCAAAATAAAGATGAAAATCGGATTCAATGATTGATACCAGCTTGCTTGGATCGTCACACCAAATAGTGTAGATTGCGTACGTTCACTAGCAAATAAAGCTAAGATAGATGAACCTTGTTCTTGTAATGACCAGAAAATGATTGCTGCAAGGAATAATGGGATATACGCCCATACTCTTGGTTTTTCTTCAGCAGTTACATCTTTTGAAGTCAACATTTTGATAAAGTAATACAACGGTAAGATAATCCCCAATGCACTGATTGTATTGACAAAAAAGTCGATTGTCAAATGACCAGTTAATTGTGCGCCACCGAATACTGCAACGATAACAACAAGTGCGATGATCAAGTTACGGATGAATCCTTTACGTTCTTCAGTTGTCAAAGGATTCGGTGGTGTTGTACCCACTCCGTCTAATGTCTTGCGCCCTTGGATGATGTATTGTAATAACCCAAAGAACATCCCAATAGCAGCTAAAGAGAACCCTAAATGGTAGTTATATTCTTGACCGATTGTCCCAACGATTAGTGGTGCTAATAACGCCCCTAAGTTGACACCCATGTAAAAAATCGAAAATCCTGCATCTCTTCGCAAATCAGTCTTTGAATAAAGATGTCCGACCATGCCAGAAACGTTCGGTTTCAAAAAGGCGGTTCCAATAATGATCAATGCCATTGAAACAAATAATGTACTTACACCAAATGGTAAAGCCAAGACGATGTGTCCAAGCATAATGAAGACTCCACCAAAGAATACAGTGCGTTTTGCTCCTAACACTCGGTCAGATACCCATCCGCCGACGATACTAGACATGTAGATCAGAGATCCGTATATCGACATGATAGCTAATGCTGTTGCTCGTGGTAATCCAAGTCCCCCGTTGGCAACTGTATCGTACATATAATAGATAAGTAATGCACGCATACCATAATAACTAAATCGTTCCCACATCTCAGTGAAGAACAAAGTTGACAATCCCTTCGGCTGCCCGAAGAAGCCCTTGTCTTGCTGTTTTTCCATAATCTATACCCCAATTCTTTAAATTTTCAGAAAATATTATACATCTTTACCGAAAAATTTAACTAAAAAACTTATTTAAGAAATATAAACTAATTTTCTATAAAAACAAGTAATTTTTAATGGCAATATCATAAAAAAAAGAAGATAGAGATTTAATAATTATATATCAGACGTTTTTTTCAAATAAGCAAAAATTCCTCAAACACAACAATGAAAGCGATAACCAAGGAAATCCTTTTCTAACGATTTCCCTTATCAAAATTGTTTTTTGAACTTCGCTTATTTTTTGTGAGCATATCTATTTACTTACTTTTTGTAAGATGATATACTTCATTTCGTAATCAATTAAAAAAATGCAAAACGCAAATCAAAGGAGAAATTTTAATATGACAACTTTTACTGACACTTTAAAAAACCGCCGTTCAATCTATCATCTAGGACGTAACGTTTCACTTTCTAATGAAGAATTGACAGCTTTGATCAAAGAAGCAATTAAAGAAAGCCCAACTGCTTTCAATGCTCAATCAACACGCGCAGTTATTCTTTTCGGAGATGCACATGAAAAACTTTGGGAAATCACTGAAGAAGCACTTCGCCCATTGACTCCAGCAGAAGCTTTTCCAAATACACAAAACAAATTAGCTGGTTTCAAAAATGGTTATGGTACAGTATTATTCTTCAAAGATACTTACGTGGTAAAAGGTCTACAAGAACAATTTGAATTATATGCAGACAACTTCCCAGATTGGTCAGAACAATCAAACGGAATCGCAACAGCGAACACTTGGGTAGCATTAGTTGATAAAGGATTGGGCGCAAACTTGCAACATTACAACCCAGTTATTGACGAAGCAGTTGCAAAAGAATGGAATATCCCTTCAAACTGGAAACTACGTTCACAATTAGTATTCGGTTCACCAGAAACACCAGCTGGGGAAAAAGAATATATGAACGATGCAGATCGCTTCCGTGTATTCGGATAATTTTACTTGAAAAAAACAGAGGTTGTGACAAACATCTTGTCGTAACCTCTGTTTTTTATTCTGGATCGATCATAATATCAATCTCCGCCTCATCGTTCAAGCGTTGGGACAAAAATGGAACTAATTCTTCTAATGATGCAGAAAATTTCAGCATTGGTCCCCGCCATCCGTTTCGGAAAAAATTCATTTTTACAATTTTAGAACCTTTTGGTTGGTACAACACGATTTTATTGATTTCAGAAAAAGGAACACCTTTTTTATCAAAGCTATTCAAGACAAGCCCTTCTTCTGTAATTCCTCGACTGTCCAACAAAAAACTAATAAAAATCATCGCTGACAAAATCCCTTTTGCCAATTCATCTGCTGTAGGCTGACTGATGAGTGTGTACCAAACGACTAGTACTACTAAGAATGGTATGACCAAGTAAACCCATCGATTCCGAACAGTCCGATAAATAATTTCTTTTCGAACCAGCCAAAGAAATAAGAACATAACAACAACGAATAAAAACAATAGAACCGTAAAAAATGTTACCATGACAACTCGCCTCGCTTTTTCTTCTCCTGAAAACAGGAAAAGAATACTGATTTACCTTCTCAAAGAAATTGGACTTGCAGCACGCCGCACGTCCAATTATTTTCTTTATTCAAATGTATCATATTTTGCAACAACCATGCTTGCTTTTTCATCTAATAACTCTTGATCCTCTGCAGCACATTGGGCAACTTTGACCACGGCACAGTTTGTCATTTTTGATACAACTTCACCAATGACCGTTTTTGTAAAGCCAATTGGTTTGCATGCATATTGTTCTCCTAAATTAATCATTTCTTCCGTCATCAAAATCCTCCTAAACTGCTGGAACTTTTCTCCATATTACAACTGCTATTTTTTGGAGATTTAATTATTTGATTTTTTGTTTACAGTCAAAAATCAACCTTACAGGCATTATAGCGTACTGTTTTCGTTTTCACAATTAAAACAGCTGTTGTATCTAGAAGAATTTTTTCTAGAATAATAAATAATATTCCTCAAAAACTGATTATTTCTTACATATTTAAATAAAATACTTCCCTTCCCAATAAAAATACACTTATAATAGGAAAGATAAACAGCTGAAAAGGGAGATTTCCAATGAAGAAAAAAACATTTAAAAAACTATTGTTTCTAGGAGGTACAGCTACTCTTTTATTAAGCGGTACAAGTTATTACCTACATATCCATTCTCCAGAACATACAATGAATACTACACAAAAAAGTTCAACACAAAAAACGAAAAAGACAAAAGAGAAAGCAGAAGTTTTGCTAGATGTTCCATTAGAGAGCCAGTTTGACTCTCCTTCTCTAGAAAATGGCTGCGAGGTCACTTCGCTTTCCATGCTTTTATCTTTTTATGGTTATGAAACGACTAAAAACCAGTTAGCTGAACAATTGGATTACGTCCTTGTTTTCAATGCAGACGGGACTCACGGCGATCCTAATGAAGGATTTGTTGGAGATATCAGTGGCGGAGACTGGGCTATGGGCGTCTATGTCCCTCCTGTTGCCTCTCTTGCTCAACAAATCGTCCAAACGGATTATCATACTTTTCCAAAAACAGACGCTCAACTAGATGATATCAAAAAAGCTCTATCTAAAGGAAATCCTGTATGGACTTCCGTGACTATCAATTTTGAAGTCCCTGATGAAACTGATTTTATGACTTGGACAACAAACAACGGAGAAGTAAGAGTCACTCCACTTGTTCATGCTTGTGTAGTCACTGGATACGACAAAGAAAATATTTACGTCAACGACCCCTATGGCGTAAAAAATCGAGCAGTACCGATCAATGATTTTTCGGCCATTTTCACTGCAATGGGTGGACAAATGCTAACTTTGGAGAAAAGCTAGTAATTAAAGTAAAAATCCCTTATACTCTAGATACCGAACCTTTGAAGGGAGCACAGATAATGGAAAAATTCACTCATAAAAAAATGGATCCAAATGAAATTCCGATTATTTTTGTCCGTGACCGCAAAGGAAATGTTCAAGGTAAAGTTTCTATTAATGAGTGGAACGAACGGTGCAGACCTGCTACCCTCAATGAACTAGAAATCAAACTGTATCGTCAAGCTCTTGTCTATTATGGAGACCAAGAGTATGGAAAAGCAATCGATTTATTAAAATTTCTGATCGCTCGAACGGAGTACACCCATTTTGAATATATCGAACGTTTAGCAAACATTTACCATATCATGAATGAACCTGTCAAAGAATATCACTTGCTTGACTCCGTCTTGTCAGTAGCAGAGCGGATTGCCCTTCCTGCTGGATTGGAAAAGAAACTGGTGCGCCGCCTTTTACGAGTAAAACAACAACTATCTGATCAAGAAAAATAACTTGCGTTTTTTTAGAAAAGTGCTATGATTATTTTGTTGAATAAATGGGATGTAGCCAAACTGGTAAGGCACTTGACTCTGAATCAAGCAATTGTAGGTTCGAACCCTGCCATCCCAATTTGATGGACTTGTTGATAAAAAATGAACCCCTGAAAAAAGATTAATCTTTTTTCAGGGGTTTTTGGAATATTTTTATTATTTATTATATAGTTTACATAATTTTATTATAATTAACAATTAAATCTGTAGCACTCATACAGTAAATTTAGCCAATAATTGCTAATGCTTTTTCCGGAACTTTTTCTCTAGGAACTTCTTCATACGTTTCTATGTGCGCTCCTTTATTGCTGATTTTCAAATAATGATTTTCTTTTAACACAGAAAGTCCATTAAATTCAATTGTACGCTCTTCCCCATCGACATTAGCAGCTTTTTGAACATACCTTGCCGTTCCATGTTCATTTACTTCCTCTGGTTTTTGTGTTTTTACATAGACCTCACCTTTTTCAACTAATGGATTTAGTTGATCAAGTATACCAGGGATTTCCCCGTAACTTCCTTCAGTATAGTATTTCAGTCCAAATAGCAAAATACCACTAATCGCCGCCAATCCTATCAAATATTTAATCACTTTCATCTTTCTACCTCCTTGTTATATATTCAGTATATGGGGCAATTAGAAAAATTCCATCCGACCTAAGTTGGAGATTTTTCTCCTACTTTAGAAGCGAGAAACAAGTGTTTTTTTAGTAAAAATGATCGTTATTTAATATTATGGAGGTGTGGATAATGTAGTTTTTCTCACTTTATCCATGTTAAAAAATCAAGTTGATGGCAAAGGATGTGTTCAAAATGAATCAAGAAGAATTATTTCAAAAAGTCAAGGAAATGATAAAAGGCGGCAACTTCGACGGCGCAAAACGATTTATCGAAGAACATAAAGAACAACTAGGTCCTTACAAAGAGAAAGCACAAAATCTTCTAAAAGACGTAAATATCGACAGTGTGAAAGACAAATTCAAAAATCTATTTAATAAGTAGGAATTTTCATTTCTGGAACACCGGGAATCAGAAGTTGTGAAAGAGACGTTCAGCCTTATTGCCGATAGGCTGTCTCTTGAACACCGTTTGTCCAGAAGAAGGGACTGTGACACGATTTTTGTCACAGTCCCTTCTTCTTTCTGAATCATCCTTACTAAAATAAGCGTGTTGGATCATAATGATAAGTCACATTGCCGTTCAGCGATGCTTTTCCTACCACATATTTACGATTCTCCAATTTCAGCCATGCTTCTCGAAAAGCCATCAATTCTTCTCTTTTTACATCAATTTTTTCGATTTTTCCATCAATCAAATCTTGGATAAGTTGTTCATATGGATTCATTTTTTTCCTCCATTTGCTGTTAATCAATAAGTTGTAAAAATAGGTTCATATGCCTTTTTAGTATCCAGATCTTCTCTGACTTTGACTGTCGTATAAATGATTTTTTCTACTGGGATACTATAATAACTACCTTCACCGTTATTGAATCGGTGAACGTCTTTCTTTGCTAAAATACCATTGATTTTATTCGTCAGTACACGTTGTTCGACACTATTGCTTACAACATAGTAAATCACCCGAATATTATTGATTAAATGCAAATCGATTTCTAACACTACATGATCCATGAAAATTCCACTCCTTCTTTCACTTTGATTATAGCAATTTTCCCCTATAAATTCAAAAACAATACATATTTTACTGGATAAATCCATAGAACTGCTTGCGCCTTCACGCACAAAGTGTTATTTTGTATCTTGGACTTTATTTATTGGAGGCAATAGTATGATTGCGATCGGTCAGTTCGTTTTTTATATTCCTTTTTTTATTATGCTAATCATTCTTTTCTATTACATAAAATGGACGAAAAAGAAGTTTTCAGTTTTACTGGCCTCTTTACCTGCCGTATATTTTACTTATCAGATTTTTTCTTTTAGACATTGGGAAACAACATCTGTATTAGTGATACACATCATCGAATTGACGCTTGCAGTAGTTTTTCTAATCATTTGGATTTATTTTTTATATAAAAATCAGAATTGAATCCTAGCAGTTTCAAAAGAAAACGATTAAAGATCAGCAGAGATTTGCTGTATCTTTAATCGTTTTTTTCTATTCTGTGATACCAAAAAAATGTTTGAATCGGTGAAGAAGCGTTCCTTGTTTTAATTCTACAAATTCTTGTGCAATCGGATATTTTTCTTCCAAATTTTCTTTGTTCTTTTCAATCAGACTTTTTGCTTCTTCATATTTTTTATCTGCACATAATACTTTTACTTCCTGTAAAACTTTTCCTGCTTCCATTTACCTCACCCTCTTGCCTTTTTTATGGCTTTAAGTTTGATTTAAGCTATACGCATTATTCTATATTCATCCCAAATAACCTTTTTTCATTTTTTACTCCTCGAACCAGTCAGTTTTCTAAAGACTGATTGGTTCGTCTTTTTTATTTTTCATCCATTTTATGCTGCTCTTCTGCTAATTTGTCTAATGCTTTGAGGGATGTGACGGTTTTCGCATAATCATAGCTGTATAATTCTGTAAATTTATCAGGCAGAACAAACCACGCTGGATGGTAGCCGTTCGCAGTGATTGGGAATCCTTTGTCTTGTTGATTATCTCCATCCCACCTTACAGCAACACCTTTTTTTCCTTTCCACTTTATTAAAGCAATCGAGTATCCTTTTTTTGTTTGTGTGCCGTCTTCAATAATTGCTAAAATTTCTATTTTTTCTTTTGGTGCACGAACTTCTTGAGGGCGAACCATTTTCTATTCCTCCCTTATCTAATTACTTCACAACCAATACACTGCAAGGGGCATGTGAAACGACATAAGAAGCGGTCGATCCTACTAGTGCTTGTTGTATCGCTCCTTTTCCTGTCGCTCCCATAACAATCAAATCAATATTTTCTTGTCCAGGGATGACATTGGCAATCAAATTTCTTGGATCTCCAGTTTCAACTATTGCATGGATCTCAGCAATACCGAACTCTTTGGCATCATTGATTTTTTTCAGCATGGCTACTTCTGTTCTTTGTTTTTCATCTGCATAGATTTTTGAAAAGGCATAGGCACTATGGGTCAGCTCAACTTTGTTGATGATTGACACGATAAATAAGTGGGCTTCATTGTCCTTTGCTAAGTCAAGGGCTTCAGCGAACGCTTTGATCGATTGTCTTGATCCGTCAACTGCTACCATGATGTTCTGGTATCTCTTACTCATTGGAACCGCCTCCTTTTTCTTTTATTGTAACATCTCAAGCAAAAATACAAAAAATATACGCAATGTGTAAATAAAATGATGATTAATAGCAATTTTTTCAAGTTATTTATACATTTCTGTTCTCATCAGAACTCTTGTTCTAAACCTATTATTTCTGCATTATGTGAATTTCCTCATCATTTTTCACATGAGATGAACATCATTCTGTTACAAAAAACGTGGATTTGTCATAAATTGTCATGCTTCTTTTACCTATGAAATATTTTCACGTGTTAAAGTATTCCTCGTTGAACACAACAAATAAAACTTTTTAACGAATAAAGGAGATTTTTCATGACATCACTTAAAACTTTACTTTTTGGAACAACTTTGGCTGCCGGTGCTGCATTCTTCATGGGAACGACTGCTCATGCGGACGAAGCTTATACCGTTCAATCAGGTGATACTCTATCAACGATTTCTCAAAAATACGTTGGTGACAACTCCTTGATCAATGCCATTGCAGAAT